>NZ_JBPXMD010000023.1:0-132706 GCF_051918855.1 Streptosporangium sp. H16 | reverse complement strand
AAACGCTTGTGGAGGTGACGTAAGACCACCGCTCGCGGTGGCAGACGCCGATGAAGCAGGAAGCCTTCGGGGTGCCGCATGAGCGGCACCTGCGAGAATCCCCGACCCTCAGGCCGGGGAGCACGTCAATTCGTGAGCGGGGCCAGCTTGGGGTCGTTGGCGTACGCCTCCACGACGTTCTCCTTGGTCACGATCAGCGGCTCGAGCAGGTACGACGGGACGACCTTCACCCCGTTGTCGTACGACTTGGTGTCGTTGACCTGGGGGGCCTTGCCGGCCTGCAGGTCCTTGGCCATCTGGATGGTCTGCTTGACCAGCTCGCGGGTGTCCTTGTTGATCGTCGAGTACTGCTCACCGGCCACGATCGACTTGACCGACTCGACCTCGGAGTCCTGGCCGGTCACCACGGGCAGGTCCTTGCCGGCACCCTTGACCGAGGTGATGATGGCGCGGGCCAGCGTGTCGTTGGGGGAGAGCACCCCGTCCAGGGTCTTGCTGCTGTAGGTGGAGGTCAGCAGCGAGTCCATGCGACGCTGGGCGTTCTCGGCCTTCCAGCCGTCGGTGGCGGTCTGCTTGACGTCGGTCTGGCCGGAGCCGACCACCACGCTGCCGTCGTCGATCTTCGGCTTCAGCACGTCCATCGCGCCGTCGAAGAAGACCGCCGAGTTGTTGTCGTCCGACGAGCCGGAGAACAGCTCGATGGTGTAGGGGCCGTCGGCCTTCTTCGCCTTCATGCCGTCCAGCAGGGCCTGGCCCTGGAGCTGGCCGACCTTGAAGTTGTCGTAGGCGATGTAGTAGTCGACCGCGTCGGTGTTCTTGATGAGCCGGTCGTAGGCGATGACGGTCGCGCCGGCCGCCTTGGCGGCCTCCACCTGGGTGCTCAGCTGCGCGGCGTCGGTCGCGCCGATGACGATGACCTTGGCGCCCTTGGTGACCATGGCCGAGATCTGCGCCTGCTGGTCGGCGACGGTGGTGGAGGAGCCGGCGTACTGGACGTCGGACTTGAAGCCGGCCTCCTTCAGGCCGTCGGTGAACAGGCCACCGGCCAGGACCCAGTTCTCCGAGGTCTTCGACGGCAGCGCGACGCCGATCAGCGAGTCGGCGGGGAAGCCCTTCGCGGCCTCGCTGGAGCCTGCGGAGGCGCCCGTACCGCCGGCGGGGGTCTGCGAACGCTCGGAGGCGCAGGCGGTGAGGGACAGAAGCGCGATGGCCCCGGCCGCCACGCCCCTGACGAGGATATTGCGCATTTTCAGAGGTGCCCTTCTTCAAAGGAGGACGGGGCGGAGGTCTCCCGCCCCGCCGACGGTGGCCGGTTAGCCGGCCACCGGACTCTTGCCGTGTTCCTGGTCCGCCTCGGCGCCGGACGCCGGGCCGGTCGGTGTCTCCCGGCGGAACGGGCGCGTCAGCGATCCGAGGACCGAGAAGCGCCCCTGCTTCTTGTTGTAGACGTCGAGCGCGACGGCGAGCAGCAGGACCAGGCCCTTGATGATCTGCACCCGGTCGGAGCCCACGCCCATCAGCTGCAGGCCGTTGTTGAGCACGGCCATGACGAGGCCGCCGACGATGGATCCGCTGATCGTGCCCAGGCCGCCGGAGACCGCCGCGCCGCCGATGAAGACGGCGGCGATCGCGTCCAGCTCCCAGCCGATGCCGTCCTGCGGCCCTGAGGCGGCCGAACGGGCAACGAAGATCATGCCGGCCAGTGCCGCCAGGACCGACATGTTCATCATCACCAGGAAGTTGACCCGCCTGAGCTTGACGCCGGACAGCTCGGCGGCCCTGGCGTTGCCGCCGACCGCGTAGATGTGTCGGCCGCCCGCCGTGTTACGGGTGATGAACGCGTAGATCACGACCAGGACGCCGAGGATGATCCCGGAGATCGGGAAGCTGGTCCCGATCCGGCCGCCGGCGAACTGCAGGCTCGCGAACACCACCACGACGACCGGGACGGCGACCCGGATCGCCGAGATCCACATCGGGGCGACGTCGGCCCCCATCTCCCGCCGGGTCTGGCGGGCCCTCCACTCCCGGACCACGATCGCCACGCAGACGACCAGGCCGAGCAGGAGCGTGAGGTTGTTGTACCCGGTGTCCGGGCCGACCTCCGGCAGGAAGCCGGCACCGATGACCCTGAACCCCTCGGGCACCGGGATGGTGTCGGCGTTGCCGATGTACTGGTTGCCGCCCCGGAACAACATCATGCTGGCCAGGGTGACGATGAAGGCCGGCACCCCGACGTAGGCCACCCAGAAGCCCTGCCAGGTGCCGATGAGGACACCGACCGCCAGGCCGATCAGAATGGCGAGGAACCACGGCACCGAGTAGTCCTGCATGACCTTCGCGACCACGATGCCGACGAACGCGGCGATCGAGCCGACGGAGAGGTCGATGTGCCCGGCGACGATGACCATCAGCATCCCGATGGCCAGGATCAGGATGTACGAGTACTGGCTCACCAGCGAGATGAGGTTGCCGGAGTTCAGCGTCAGGCCGTCGGTCAGGACCTGGAACAGCAGGACGATCGCCACCAGCGTGAAGATCATCCCGAACTGCCGGGCGTTGGAGGTCGTCCCTCCGAACAGGGACTTCTGGAGTTCTTTCACACGGCTCATGGTCGGCGTGCCTTCTTCGCTGAGGTCATCTGCTTCATCAGGAGTTCGGGGTCGGCGTCTCGCCGGTCGATGTCGCCGGTGATGGTCCCCTCGAACACCGTGTAGATCCGGTCACAGAGGCCGATCAGCTCGGGGAGCTCCGAGGAGATGACGATGACGCCCTTCCCCTGGTCGGCGAGTCGCTGGATGATGCCGTAGATCTCGTATTTGGCGCCCACGTCGATGCCCCGGGTCGGCTCGTCGAGGATGAGCAGGTCGGGATCGGTGAACATCCACTTCGCCAGCACCACCTTCTGCTGGTTGCCGCCGGAGAGCTTGGTGACCCCCTCGTCGACGGTGGGGGCCTTGACCCGCAGGCTCGTCCGGTAGCCCTCGGCCGCCCGATGCTCCCGCACCGGGTCGACCACGCCGCGGGTGGAGACCTTGGACAGCTTGGCCGACACCATCGAGGTCTTGATGTCGTCGAGCAGGTTCAGGCCGATCGACTTGCGGTCCTCGCTGACGTACGCCAGGCCGTGCGCGATGGCGTCCGACACCGACTTCAACACGATCTCCCGGCCGTCCTTGAAGATCTTCCCGGAGACGTAGGTGCCGTACGAGCGGCCGAAGACGCTCATCGCCAGCTCGGTGCGCCCGGCGCCCATCAGGCCGGCGAACCCGACGATCTCGCCGCGGCGCACGGTGAAGCTGGAGTTCTTGACCACCAGGCGCTCGGCGGAGATCGGGTGCCGGACCGTCCAGTCGCGTACCTCGAAGAAGACCTCGCCGATCTCGGGAGTGTGGTCGGGGAAGCGGCTGTGCAGCTCACGGCCGACCATGCCCCGGACGATCCGGTCCTCGTCGACGCCGTCCGCCTTGACGCCGAGGGTCTCGATCGTCCGGCCGTCCCGCAGGATGGTGATGCTGTCGGCGATCTGCGCGATCTCGTTGAGCTTGTGGGAGATGATGATCGAGGTGATGCCCCGCTGCTTGAAGTCGCGGAGGAGGTCCAGCAGGTGCTGGGAGTCGGCCTCGTTCAGGGCGGCGGTGGGCTCGTCGAGGATGAGGAGCTTCACGTCCTTGGCGAACGCCTTCGCGATCTCCACGAGCTGCTGCTTGCCCACGCCGATGTCCTTGATCAGCGTGTCCGGGTCCTCTTCCAGGCCGACCCGGGCCATCAGCTCCAGGGCCTGGCGGTTGGCGGTCTTCCAGTTGATCACGCCGCCGCGGCCCGGTTCGTTGCCGAGGAAGATGTTCTCGGTGATGGACATGCCGGGCACCAGGGCGAGCTCCTGGTGGATGATCACGATGCCGGAGTTCTCGCTGGCCCGGATGTCGGAGAACCGGCTCTCCGCGCCCTGGTAGAGGATCTCGCCGGAGTAGGTGCCGTACGGATGGACCCCGCTGAGCACCTTCATCAGGGTGGACTTGCCGGCGCCGTTCTCCCCGGCGATCGCGTGGATCTCGCCGGCCCGCACCACCAGGTTGACGTCGGAGAGCGCCTTGACCCCGGGGAACTCCTTGGTGATCGAACGCATCTCCAGCAGGACGGGTGCGTCGCTCATGACCGGCCCGCCCGGGTCCGGGCCCGTGCCGGGCACGGCCTCGGAACGGCGACGTCGCCGTCTCTGGGCCGGCAGCGGGATCCCCGCGCGTCCGGCTGCAGGGGACCGCGCCAGGTCACCACCGACATGGTTACCTCCGGGAGGTTCGTCATCAGTTCGTTTGCCGTGCTGTGGCCTGAACCACGTCTTGCGGACAGGGGCTTTCCGCAAAATCTAAATTAATTCGTTCTTCGTATGACTCGCCGGTGAGCGGTGGCGTGTGCCGCCGCCCGGGTCGTACGTGGTCGCGTGCCGCGGTCGACCGCCGTCAGGGCGCGAGCCCGGCCGTCCCGTCGTGAGAGCCGGTGACGAGGTCCGCCGGGGGCGTCCGCCGCGGGTGCGGCCGTGCCCGAGCGCGGCTCCCGGCTAGACACGACGCCGTGGGAGGCAGAAGTCAATGATCATAACGATTCCGGTTCTCTCTGATCGGCCGTGACATCGTTGTCAGGCAGGCAGCGGGTAGAGACTCCACCCGCGTTACGGGCGTGTCAATCGACCCCCTCCCAATGTGGCCATTTTGTAACGTACTGTGACGCTAAGGGACTTTTGCCGCACATGATCCTTTGAGTGGTCCCCGGTCCGGCGGGCGCGACGCGTGCCGGGCCGCGGGCGACCGGCCGTGCCGGCGCGGTCGCTCCTCGCGGTCACCCGGCTCTGCGCCGCTCAGTGCGGCTCAGCGCGGCGGGAGGCCCCGCTCGACCAGCTCGGTGGGAAGCACCACGGTGCGTGGCCACGACCGGTCTCCCCCGATCCGCCGGAACAGCAGTTCGGCGGCGGTCCTGGCCAGCTCGCGGGTGTCGTAGGAGATCACCGTCAGCGGGTGCGGCACCAGGCTGGACATGTCGAAGTCGTCGAACCCGAGCACCGCGGCGTCGCTGCCGCGCCGGTGCAGCTCCTCGATCACGCCGAGGGTGATCCGGTTGTTCAGGCTGAAGAAGGCGGTCGGCGGATCCGGCCGGTCGAGCAGCTCGGAGACGACCCGGGCGGCCGCCGCCGGATCGCGGACGCCGTCACGGACCAGCCGGGTGTCGTACGGCGCGCCGGCCGGGGCCAGCGCGTCCTGCGCGCCGTCGAGCCGCTCGCGCATCGTGTAGACGCCGATCGAGTCGAGCAGGATGGCGATCCGCCGGTGGCCCGCCTCGACGAGCCGGCGCACCCCGGCCCGCGCGCCCCCGCGGTTGTCGAGCAGCACGGTGTCGGCGAGCAGCCCGCCGGCCGGCCGGTCGAGGAAGACCACCGGGGTGCCGAGCTCGACCTCGGCGCGCAGGAACGAGTGGTCGTCGCCGGCCGGCACCACGAGCAGCCCGTCGACGCGGCGGGCGCACAGGTCCCGCAGCAGTTGCCGCTCGCGTGCCGGATCCTCCTCGGAACTGGCGATGATGAGCATCGTGCCGTGTTGCCGGGCGACCTCGGCGGCGGCTCCCGCGATCGTCGCGTAGAACGGGTTGGCGATCTCCTCGATCAGCAGCCCGACCGTGGCGGTCGCCTGCCCCGAGCGCAGCGAGCTGGCCAGGTGGTTGCGGCGGAAGCCCAGCTCGGCCACGGCGGCGAGCACCCGCTCGACCAGCTCGGGCTGGACGTGCGGCGCGTTGTTCACGACCCGCGAGACGGTCTTCAGGCTCACTCCGGCCCGGGTCGCCACGTCCACCATGGTTGGCCGCCTCGTACGGCCGCCGTCACTGGTCATGCCACGAACCATACCGACACGCCGTCCGCCGTGGTGACAACGTTATCTGGCTTGCGGCCCTGGTCACCGCCGGGACGACCCCGCGGGAGGCCGGGCACGACCGGCGACCACGTACGCCGGCCACGGTGTCACCCCGCCCGGTCGGCCCCGCGGGGCGGCCCGGAGAACGCACGGTTTCCGGGAGGTTACCCGATCAGCTCTTGACAACGTTGTCTCGTAAGGGAAACGCTGGGCCGCGATCCACACCCGGGTTCGTCCCTCCGCGCACCTAACGTCCCCTCACGCCCCCGTTCATGTCCCCATGGAGCTTCCCGCATGGTCTGAGACCCATGTCCCGGCACCGATGACGGCACCGGCCCCGGCGCCCGCGACGGCGTGCGGCGGGCCGTCCCGCGTGCCCGGCGGGCGCACCCGCGCTCCGCCGCGGCCCATCGGCCGCGGCGGTTGCGGCGGCTGCGGCGGCTGTGGGTCTCGCCCCCCGGCGTTCGACGCTCTCGACACCCCCCAACGAGTCAAAAGGCACCCGCCATGTCGCATCCCCCCTTCGCCCGCATCCTGTCCCTGCGGCGGTTCGCCGCGACCGCGGCACTGCTGCTGCCGGTGTGGCTGCTCGTCGCCACACCGCCGGCGAGCGCCGCGGCCCCTCCCGGCGACTTCGGCTCCTCGTTCGAGGCGGCCGACCCGCAACCCGCGGCGAGCACCGTCGAGGCCGGTGCGAACGGCGAGCCGATCCAGGCGAACCTGAGCGGATCGAGCCCGGCCGGACTGCCCGGCAGCCTGCTCGGCCAGGTCGCCGCGGTGTCCGCGAGCGCTGAGAACCCGCCGAACGAGACCGCCGCGACCCTCAAGGACGGCAGCCCGTCGACCAAGTGGCTGGCGTTCGCCCGGACCGGCTGGGTGACCTACAAGCTGGCCAAGCCCGCGGTGGTGGTGCGCTACTCGCTCACCTCCGCGGACGACGCGCCGGGCCGCGACCCCAGGGACTTCACCGTGCAGGGGTCGAACGACGGCAGCACGTGGACCGACCTGGACAGGCGGACGGGGCAGAGCTTCGGCGGGCGGTTCGCCACCAACGTCTACGACGTCACCAACACGACCGCCTACGACCACTACCGGCTGGACGTCACCGCGAACTCCGGTGACTCGATCATCCAGCTCGCCGACTGGAACATCAGCGACGGCTCGGACGTCAGGCCGCCGGTCACCCCGATGGTCAGCGTCGTCGGCAGCGGTCCGGTCAGCGGCCACACCATGAAGCCGCGGGCCGGATTCACCGGGACGGCCTCGCTGCGCTACGCGGGCGGCGCCGAGGCGGCCGGCCGCTCGTACGCGACCAACAGGCTGTTCGACGTCGACATCCCGGTCGGGCCGAAGACCCGGCTGTCCTACAAGGTCTTCCCCGAGTTCACCGGTCAGGACGCCCGGTACCCGTCCACCCACGTCGCCGTCGACCTGCACTTCACCGACGGCAGCTACCTGAGCGGCCGCTCGCCCGTCGACCAGCACGGCTACCCGCTCACGGCCTCGGGGCAGGGTGCGTCGAAGGTGCTCTACGCCGACCAGTGGAACGCGGTGCGGTCCGAGATCGGGGCGGTCGCGAACGGCAAGACGATCGACCGGATCCTGCTCGCCTACGACGACCCCCAGGCGACCGCCTCGACCCGTTTCCAGGGCTGGCTCGACGACGTCACCCTGACGGGCGTTCCGGCGACGATCGACGGCTCCCGCCTGACAAATTACGTCGACACCCGGCGCGGGACCAACTCGACGGGCGGGTTCTCGCGCGGCAACAACCTGCCGATCACCGCGGTGCCGAACGGCTTCAACTTCTTCACGCCGGTCACCAACGCCGCGTCCAACTCGTGGGAGTACGACTACCAGCGGGGCAACAACGCGGCCAACCTGCCCATGCTGGAGGGGCTCGCGATCTCGCACGAGCCCAGCCCGTGGATGGGTGACCGCAACCAGATGTCGATCATGCCGGTACCGGCCGGCGGGCCGCTCACCGGGGCTCCCAGCGGCCGGGCGCTCGCCTTCAGCCACGACGACGAGATCGCGCGGCCGGACCTCTACCGGGTCACGCTGCAGAACGGCCTGGTCGCGGACATGACCGCCACCGACCACGGCGGGATCATGCGGTTCACCTTCCCGTCCGGGCAGGCCACAGGAAGCCTCGTCTTCCACAACGGCACGTTTACCATCGGCACGGACGGCACGTTCACCGGCTGGGTCGACAACGGAAGCGGCCTGTCGGCCGGGCGCAGCCGGATGTTCGTGTCCGGCACCTTCGACCGGGCGCCCGCGGCGTCCTCCGCCACGTCCGCCACCTTCGACACCTCCGCCGGGCGGCAGGTGACGCTGCGCATCGCGACGTCGTTCCTCTCCCTCGACCAGGCGCGCCGCAATCTCGACATGGAGGTCGCCGGCAGGAGCTTCGACCAGATCCACGCCGCCGCCACCGCGGCGTGGAAGGACCGGCTCGGCCGGGTCGAGGTGCGGGGCGCGACCGAGACGCAGCTGGTGACGCTCTACTCGAACCTGTACCGGCTGAACCTGTACCCGAACTCGCAGTCGGAGAACACCGGCACCGCCGCCGCCCCGCGCTGGCAGTACGCGAGCCCGGTGTCGGCGCCGACCGGCACGTCGACCGCCACCCAGACCGGCGCGAAGATCGTCGACGGGCAGATCTACGTCAACAACGGGTTCTGGGACACCTACCGCACCGTGTGGCCCGCGTACTCGCTGCTGTACCCGGACGTCGCGGCCAGGATCGCCGACGGGTTCGTCCAGCAGTACCGCGACGGCGGGTGGGTCGCCCGCTGGTCCTCGCCCGGCTACGCCGACCTGATGACCGGCACCAGCGCGAACGTCTCGCTGGCCCAGGCCTACCTCAACGGCGTCAAGCTGCCCGACCCGCTCGGCGCGTACGACTCGGCGGTCAAGGACGCGACCGTCGCGTCCGGGCGCGGCGAGGTCGGCCGCAAGGGCATCGAGGCCTCGCTGTTCCTCGGCTACACGCCGACCTCCACCGGCGAGTCGGTGTCGTGGGCGCTGGAGGGCTTCATCAACGACTACGGCCTGGGCAACATGGGCGCGGCCCTGGCCAAGGACCCGGCCACCCCGAAGGCGCGGCGCGACCGGCTCAAGGAGGAGTCGCAGTACTTCCTGCAGCGGGCCCGCAACTACGTCAACCTCTTCGACCCGAGCACGAAGTTCTTCCGGGGCCGCGACGCCGCCGGCAACTTCCTCGCCGCCGACCCGCTGGACTGGGGCGGCGTCTACACCGAGACCAACGGGTGGAACTTCGCCTTCACCGCGCAGCAGGACGGCCAGGGACTGGCCAACCTGCACGGCGGGCGGGCGGCGCTGCGGCAGAGGCTCGACCAGTTCTTCGCCACCCCGGAGAACGCCGACAGGCCCGGCGGGTACGGCGGCACGATCCACGAGATGCTCGAGGCGCGCGCGGTGCGGATGGGCCAGCTCGGCATGAGCAACCAGCCGTCACACCACATCCCATACATGTACAACTATGTCGGGGCACCGGCGAAGACGCAGGCGATCGTTCGGGAGATCCTGCGGCGCCTCTACGTCGGCGGCGAGATCGGCCAGGGCTACCTGGGCGACGAGGACAACGGCGAGATGTCGGCGTGGCACGTCCTCAGCTCGCTGGGCGTCTACCCGCTGCAGGCCGGTTCGTCCAACTGGGCCATCGGCTCGCCGCAGTTCACCCGGATGACCGTCCACCGCAAGAGCGGCGACATCGTCGTCAACGCGCCGGACAACAGCACGAGGAACGTCTACGTGCAGAGCGTGAAGGTCAACGGCAAGACGCAGCGAGAGGTGTCCATCGACGCCTCCCAGCTCGCCCGCGGCGGCACGATCGACTTCCGGATGGGCCCGAACCCGTCGTCCTGGGGCACCGGTGAGAACGACGCCCCGCCGTCCCTGACCAGGGGCGGAGCGGCGCCCAAGCCGTTGCAGGACACCACGGGACCCGGCCTCGGCACCGCGACCGCGAGCGGCGGGCAGGACGCGTCGAAGCTGTTCGACGACTCGTCGACCACGCAGATGACCTTCACCTCCGGCACGCCGCAGATCGGCTGGACCTTCCGCGGCGGCAGGCAGGCACCGGTGTACTACACCCTCACCTCCGGGGCGAGCACGGGCGCCCCGGCGGCCTCGGGGAACTCCGGGGCCTCCGGGGAACGGAAGGGGGCCCCGGCCTCCGGGGACCCGGTCTCCGGGGCGACCACGGGCGACCCGGCGGACTGGCGGCTGCAGGGCTCCAACGACGGGATCACCTGGACCACGGTCGACTCCCGCAAGGACGAGGTGTTCTCCTGGCGCAACCACACCCGGCCGTTCAAGATCGACCGCCCGGGGCGGTTCGCGCAGTTCCGCCTGGCCGTGACGAAGGCCGTCGGGGGCGCGCGGACGAACCTCGCCGAGATCGAACTGCTCGCCGGCGGCGACATCCAGCTCGGTGGCGGCGACGTCACGGTCACCCCCGCGAGCGGCGTGCACGCCACGTCCGGCGTCGAGGCGTCGGTGGCACTCGCCTCCGTCACCGGGGGCACCGCGAGCGGCTACCGGGCCACCGTCGACTGGGGCGACGGCTCACCGGTCACCGAGGGCACCCTGGCCCTGAGCTCGCGGAGCGTGTACGAGGTCAGCGGCTCGCACACCTACGCCAAGCCGGGCCACTACCAGGCGAGCGTCACGGTGACCGACGGCACCGGCCAGGGCTCGGGAACGGCCGGCGTCGAGGTGGCCTACGCGCCGGAGGCCGGACTCGCCGCGGCGTTCGACACCGTCTGCGTCGGCGACGAGGGCGTCCTCGCGGCGAACTGCGACGCCAAGTCGTGGGCGTACTCGCGGGCGGCCCTCGAGGCGGCCGGCGTGACCCAGGGCAAACGGCACGAGGTGCCCGGAACGGCACTGCGCTTCACGCTGCCGGCGGTCCAGGCCGGGCAACCGGACAACGCGACCGGCAACGGCAAGAAGATCGTGCTCAACCTGCCGGACGACGCGAGGAGCATCTCGTTCATCGGCGCCGGCACGCAGGGCGACCAGAGCACCACCGGCACGGCCACCTTCGACGACGGCGGCACGGCCGACATCCCGATCCAGATGAGCGACTGGACGCTGGGCGGCAACCCCGGCGGCACGCCGTCCTACGGCAACATCGTCGTCGCCAGGACCGCGTACCGGCTGCTCGGCACGAGCCGGGACAGCGCGCAGCCGTTCCTGTTCGCCACCGCGCCGTACCGGATCCCGGACGGCAGGAAGCTCGTGTCGGTGACCCTGCCGGCGCAGACCGGCGAGCCGGGCTCGGCGGGCAGGATCCACGTGTTCGCCGTCGCCGACGACGGCACGCCGGGCGCCGCGCTGGCGAGCACCGCCGCCAAGGACCAGAAGGCCGTCGCCGGGCAGGCCCTGTCGGCCGACCTCGGTTCGGTGACCGGTGGCGTCACCGGCTCGGCGGGCTACCGCGCCCGCGTCCAGTGGGGCGACGGCACGGTTCCCGCCGACGCCACGGTCGGCCCGTCCGGCGCGATGAGCGGGCAGCACACGTACGAGCGTGAGGGCACCTACACGGTGCACGTCACCGCGTGGGACACGCTGTCGAGCGTCACCACGACGTTCACCGTGACCGTGACGCGCGCCGGGGCGCAGCCGTCGATCTCGGTGTCGGCGTCCGCCCCCGTCACCGCAGGCGACCCGGTCACCGTCAAGGGCAGCGGGTTCGCCGCCGGCGAGCGGGTGACCGTCAGCCTCGGAGCGGGCCCGGCGGACGGCGCGACGGTCGTGGCCTCGGCGAAGGGAGAAGTCCAGGCGTCGATAACGGCGTCCGGCGACGCGCTGCCCGGCCGGTACGCCGTCACCGCCGTCGGCGCGTCCTCGGACACGGCGGCGACGGCGACCGTCCAGGTGACCGAGGAACCGGTGGCGCGCACGTACCGGCCGGACGTGCTGCTGTCGACCACCTCCGGGCCGCGCGGCACGGCGATCGTCGTCGACGGTTCCGGGTTCGCGCCGAACGAGGCGGTCACGATCGGCTTCGGCGACGGCCTCGCCTCCGCCACCGTGCGCGCGAACGGCGACGGTGTCGTCTCCGGCGAGACCGTCAGCGTGCCGGGGACGGCGAAGCCGGGTTCGACCGGCATCACGCTGGCCGGCGCCGGCTCGAAGACCCGGGTCGAGCTGACCTTCACGGTCACCGGCCAGAACTGAGACACCGAGGCCGCCGGTGGGCGGGCCGTATCCACGGCCCGCCCACCGGCGGCCGACCGGCGATGGCGGACGGTGAGTGAGAGATTTCCACCAGATCCCCACATGATCGGTACAATTCAGCTATGAAGGCTGCGGTCCGCACCAGATATGGCCCACCGGAAGTGGTTCGTTTCGAGGAGGCGGAGAAGCCGGCGGTAAAGGACGGCGAGCTCCTCATCAAGGTCCACGCGACGACGGTCAATCGCACGGACTGCGGGTTACGCGCGGCGAAGCCCTTCATCTGGAGACTCTTCACCGGGCTCGTCAGGCCGAAGGTGAGAATTCTCGGAACCGAGTTCGCGGGAGAAGTCGAGACGGTGGGCGCCGGCGTCACCTCCTTCAAAGTCGGCGACAGGGTGTTCGGATACAACGACACTTCGTTCGGGGCCCACGCCCAGTACATGTCGATCCCCCAGGACGGCGCGCTCGCGATCATTCCGGAGGGGCTGACCTACGCGGAGGCCGCTCCCAGCACCGAGGGCTCGCACTACGCCCTCACGCTCATCAGGACGGCGAGGATCCGCAGCGGGCAGGACGTCCTCGTCTACGGGGCGACCGGGGCGATCGGCTCGGCGGCGGTCCAGCTCCTGAAGGGGCTCGGCGCCGGCGTGACCGCGGTCTGCGACACCAGGAACGTCGAGCTGGTCAGAGGGCTGGGGGCCGACAGGGTCGTCGACTACACGGCCGAGGACTTCACGAAGGACGAGCAGAAGTACGACGCCGTCATCGACGCGGTCGGCAAGAGCTCGTTCGGCCGGTGCAGGCGGCTGCTGAAACCGCGCGGGATCTATCTCGCGTCGGACCTGGGCACCCTGTCGCAGAATCTGGTCCTGGCGCTCGTCACCCCGCTGTTCGGCGGCAGGAAGGTCATGTTCCCCGTCCCGAAGCAGGACGACCGGGAGATGGCGCGCTATTTCAAGGGACTGATCGAGTCCGGCGATTTCACACCGGTCATCGACCGGCGATATCCGCTGGAAGAGATCGTCGAGGCGTACCGGTACGTCGAGACGGGCCAGAAAACGGGAAATGTTGTGATTGTCGTCGAGCATTCCAGCTAGAGCAGAAAGGCGCCCGATCGCCCCGGGCCACCGAACACGCGGGAGCGGCGGCCACCACGTGTCGAGAGTATCGGGAACAGGATTCGAACCTGCGACCTACGAATTATGAGCCCGCCGAGCTACCACTGCTCCATCCCGACCTGTTGAAACGAGATTACCGACCGGCTCCGGCGGCCTCATCCCATTTTCCGGGGCGGCCGGGACCGGCGGCGTGAACGGGGCCGGGCCGGAAGCGGCCGGGCGGAGAACTCCCCCCGGCGCGGGAAAGACGGGCCGGGCCCGCGTCGCCGTACGGGCGGATGGTTTGCCGCACCTCACGCGGGGCAGGCGGCCGGAGCTGGGAAATATCGTTTCCGCTCACCGCCGGCGGCGAGGAAGGTGCGATCCCGATGAACGTGCACACACTGTCGGTCGCGTTCAGCTGGGCCCTTTTCGCGGCCGCGTGCGTGATGGCCGCGCACGCCGTTCACGTGCTGGTGACGGGCCGGGCTCCGCGCGCGCTCTCCGGACCTGGCCGGATCCTGCGGGTGAGGTCGTACGCGTGGTCGATGCTGTTCTTCGCGTTCTTCGCCGTCTCGACGGCCTCGCCTCGGCTGCTTGGCTGGACGGACCAGCTGTCGCTCACCGCCTTCACCCTGCTCGCGCTCGCCTTCGTGGTGGTGGCTCTCACGCTGATGGCGAGGGCGAAGAAGGTGCTGGTCCCCACGACCTCGCGCGACCGGGAGATGTGACGGCGCCTCCTCAGCAGGTCCTCGCCGGGACGTACGCGACCGGCCGCGGGGACCGGCGGGCCACACCCCGTGGCACCTGGTATCGCAGGAGTGTGGCCCGCGTGGCGGCGAGAGCCCGCGGGGCACCGCCGGGCGCGGCCGTACGGCGAGAGCGCGCCGGCGATCACCGGCTCCGCCCGGGCGGCCATCGCTCCTGAGGGGGCGGTCGCCGGCCGTGAACCCGTCGGGCGAGAATCAGGGGGCGGGAACCTCGGCGACGAGCCTGGAACTCCAGGGACAGAAGAAGCAGCCGGGCAGGAAGGCGCCGCACGCCTCGTCGAGGTGGTCCTCGACGTAGGAGAGTGTCGCGTCGCAGACCTCGATGGCCATCTCGAAGAAGTCGATCGTGTTCGAGTCGAGGTGGAAGCCGTAGGCGGGGTTGTACGGGGCCGGCCTCTTGATGATCCGGCCCATGACGTGCGTCCTCGAGGTCTCCTGGCCGCTGATGATCCGCCGGGCGTGCTCGATCTTCCCGGGGTCGGTGAGCTTGATGACGAGTGGCTCGGGGGAGCCGGCGGTCGTCATCGTGAAGTAGGCCGGCTCGGTCTCGGCGGCCGGCGAGGGCGCACCGGTCTCGGCGGGGCCGGCCTGGACGGAAAGGGGCGTCGCGCAGGCGCGCGGTGTGGGCGCGGCCTGAGCGGGCGCGGCCATCATGGTGGCGAGCATCGCCACGGCAGCCAGACAGCCGGTCCTGGTGAAGAAGCGTCGCACGGGTTCCTCCTGGGCCCTGCGGGCCGTGACCGCCACGGCTCCAACGCTCTTCTAGGACTCCTCTCCTGCCGATCACCCGGTCCCACACCGTGCTTGATCAATAAATCTCCGCCCCTTGCCGGGACTTTCCCCGCCGTCGCCGGCCCCGTTGACCTGGTGATCCACCGATCCCCGGCGCGAGCTCGTGACATCGGGGGCAGGAGGCGGAAAAGCCGCACGGCCGCACCCGGCCGTCGTCCGCGGCGGCTCCGGCCGGCCGGCCCCGCGGGGAGGGAATGTTCTCTCACAGATCCGCCACTCTCCGTGGCGACGACGGCGTTTCTCGTCACTCGCGACGATCGCTGCTGGTAGTGGTGGCACATGCCGACACGACAATGGCGCCACACGGCCGCCACTCTCGCAGCCCTGCCCACCCTCCTCGCCACTCTCGCCGGGCCGGCGGCCGCCGTGATCAGGCTGCCCGAGCCGTCAGTCCCGCCGATCGCCCGCGCCGAGCTGAACCTGCTGACCGTCGCGGAGCCGCGGTCGGCGGCCGGCTACAGCCGGGACCGCTTCCCGCACTGGAGCACGCGCGCCGCGGCCTGTGACGCCCGCGAGACCGTGCTGGCGCGCGACGGCCAGAACGTGCAGCGCGACGACGCCTGCCGGGCGGTGTCGGGCTCCTGGTACTCGGCCTACGACGGGCGCACCCTCAGCTCGGCCGACGACGTCGACGTCAGCCACATCGTGCCCCTGGCCAACGCCTGGCGCTCCGGCGCCGACACCTGGACCGACGCCGAGCGCGAGAGTTTCGCCAACGATCTGGAGCGGCCGCAGCTGCTCGCCGTCTCCGCCGCGTCGAACAGGAGCAGGGGCGACCAGGGGCCGGAGTCGTGGAAGCCGCCGCTCGCTGCCTCCCGCTGCATGTACGCCCGCGCCTGGGCGGATGTGAAGTACCACTACCGCCTGACCGTCACCGCCGAGGAGAAGGCCGCCCTCGCCGAGATGCTCGACACCTGCCGGCCCCAGCCGGCCGGCGAGGACCGTAAGCGAGCGACGTGACCGGCCGCGAACACTACGACAACCAGGTGCTCGCCGGGCCCGGCGGGGTGATGACCGACGAGGCGGGGGTCATCACCGGCGATCTGGTCGTACGCACCGAGGTCCACGACGACCAGGCCCACGTCGCGGTGCAGTACCTCGGCGCGGAGGAGTGGTACACCCTGACCGGCAGCCCCGCCCCGCTGGCCGGTCACACGGGCGAGGAGGTGCACGAGGCGGTGCTGGCCGCCATCCAGGCGGGCCTGCCCGGCGGGCTCGGCTGATTCGGTCCCGGCCGGTCCGACGGCCCCGGCCACGCGCCGGGGCTGGGGCGGGGGACAGCGCCGGACACAGGGCCGGAGACAGGGCCGGAAACAGGGCCGGGGAGACAGGGTCGGGGAGACAGGGCTATGGAGGCAGGGCCGGGGCTCACGCCGGTCTGGCGAGCCGGGCGAAGGAGAGCACGACGACCGTCGACAGCAGCCAGCCCAGCAGGCCGGCCACGTTCAGCAGCGCCGAGGTCAGCGCCCCCGCCCGGCTGCGCGTCTCGGGGTACCACGTCGCGCGCTGGCCCAGCGAGATGAGCGGCACGACGGTGTCCACCGTGTAGAACAGCGGGTCGAAGCAGCGCACCTGCCCGTCCCCGCACGGCCCGGGACGGGCGCCGCGCCCCGCCGCGGTCGCCGTGCCGTCGGCCGGCGCCGCCACGTCGTCCACGGTGACCAGCCTGCCGTCCACCGCGTAGACGTTGCCTCGCGGATCGGTGGCCCGCAGGGTCTCCTGGACCGCCGGGCTCAGCATCATGACGCCCACCAGGGCGAGCAGGGCGCCCAGCAGCCACAGCACCCGGCCCGGCCGGTAGCCGTAGCCGACGGTGAGCCCATAGAGCAGGTCGCGGGCGTTCCTGACCAGCCGGCGCGGCGACCGGCCCTCCGGCGACGGCGCCCGCCTGGCCTGCCGGCGCTGCTCGATGAGCAGCCGTTCGGCCTCCGCGGCGTGGCCGTGCTGGCGGAACACCCTGGCCGCCTGCTCGTACGGGCCGGCGTCGAAGGGGACCATCCCGCGCAGCCAGTCGCGACGGGCCCGCCAGTCCCAGGCGCCGTCGAAGCGGTCGTAGACGAATCCCGAGATCATCGAGTTCCGCGGCCACCCGGCCGGGTCGTCGGCGAGCAGCGTGGTGGACGCGCCGGTCAGGTCCACCAGCGGCGGGACCTCGGCCCAGCGCAGGCGCATGCCGCCGCGCGCCGTGGCCGACACCGCCTCGATCCCTCCGGCGAAGGTGCCGCGCTCACAGTCGATCCGCCCCTCCACCGCGCACCGGTTCAGCAGCACCCGGCCCTCGGCGGTGAAGCCCTCCTTGAGCAGGATCGATCCCCGTACCACCGCCTGCTGGAGCAGGAGCGCCTCGGCGCCCAGGTTGAGCAACCGGGCGCGGTGGGCGTCCAGGGCGCCGCCGATCGTCGCAGAGCGGAACCGCAACCTGCCGCCGGTGGCCTCCATCTCCCGCAGGTCCACCATGCTGTCGACGACCACGCCCTGGGCCGCGATGAGCGAGTTCCTCTCCGGCAGGCTCCACCGGGTTCCCCGGAGAATGAGGCCGCCCCTGATGTGCGCCCCCGCCAGGCGCAGCGTGCCCTGGACCGCCGTTCCCTCCTCGATGAGGAGGTTGGAGCGCACCTCGGCGTTGGTCAGGTCGAGGGCGCGCCCTCCGCCGACCGCGAGCTCGCACCCCCGGTGGATCCGCACGGTGCTGAAGGAACCCATCGAGAGGTCCACGCCGCCGCCGATCCGGCACTCGCCCTCGACGCTGAGATCCCCGCCCACGAAGAGGCCGGGGGCGCTGATCGCGGTTCCGCCGTCGCGCCTGCTGGAGTATCCGGCGCCGCCGATCGCCTCGGTGGGCTCGAGGGTGGCGTCGCGGATCAGGAACTGGCCGGAGATCCGGGCGTTGCCCAGGTCGACGCGGCCGCGGATCAGCGGGCGACGGCCCGTCTGGTCGTCGATGAGGAAGACGCTGCCGCCGATCTGCGCGTCGCCCAGGTCCAGGGCCAGCCCGCGGTCGGGGCGGGTCAGCCGGGCACCGGTCAGGTCCAGCGAGCCCGCCACCTGAACCCCCAGCAGCCGCATCCCGCCGCGTGCCTCGAAGCCATGCAGCAACCGGATCGTCCCGCCGACCCGCATCCGGTCGGCCTGGACCGCCCGCATCGCGGAGTCGATGACCGTGTCCAGGCAGATCAGGCGCCCGCCGATCTCCGACTCGCACAGCCAGACGGCCGCGCTGCGGGAGGTGCTGGCCGAGGTCCACAGGTCGCCGGTGACGTGCGACCTGGACAGGTCCAGGTCGCGGCGGACCCGCAGCCCGTTGGCCAGGACTCCCGGCACCGCGCAGCCGTCCAGCACCAGCAGGTGCAGGTCGGCCCCCTCCAGCAGAACGGGCCGGTCGAACACGCAGCCGGTGAAGCGCAGGGGGAAGGGCACCTCCATCCCGCTCAGGTCGAGGTCGCCGCCGATTCTCGCGCCCTGGATCGCCAGCCCGCGCGGGTCTATCTCCTCGCGGCCGCGCCGGCACAGCTCACGGACCAGGCGGCCCTCGACGACGAGCTCCTCGCCGTCCCGCGCCCGCAGGACCCGGCCCGCCACGCAGGCCCGCAACAGGGTCACCTCGTCGATCACGGTCATGCCGCGCGGCCTCCCGTCGGTCCAGGAGAAACAGGGGGAAGCCGGCTCCTCGGCGGGAACCGGCCCGGCCACCCTACCCAGGGGCTCGCGGTGTGGCCTCGACGCGGCGACGGGGACGCGGGCCGCCCCGGCCGCCGTCGCGCCCGCTGCGGCGGGCGTCCCGGTCGCCGCGCGCTGCGGCCGCCGCCGTCCAGGCCGCTGTCCGGGCCGCTGCCTAGGCCGGTGACGCGAGCCGTTTCACCTGGTCGCGGGCGTTCGCGTTGAGGTTCGCCTGGAGCAGCCCGTTGTTGACACCGGGGTCGCAGGCGGTCAGGACCCGGACGGCCGCGGGCGGTCCTTCCGGGTAGCCGAACAGGAGCAGGAGGGTGTCGTCCTGTGCGCCTCCGCCTCCGCCTCCGCGGCACACGTTCTCGCTCGGCAGGGTGTCCAGGGAGTTCAGCGTCGCCGCCAGGGCCGCGGCCGTCGGCCCGCCGTGTTCCAGCCGGGGAGACGGCCTGTCGTACGTGGCCCGCCCGCAGATCAGGACCGAGACGGGTTCGCCGGGCACCATCCGCTCGTTCTGTCCCCGGCGCCCGGGAAACCCTCGGCAGGGGTCGTCCGGCGGCGTGGGGCTCCACGTGCCGGTCCGGTAGGCGGCGGTGATGTCCCGCCCGACGTACGAGCGGCTGCCGACGGTGCCGTTCGTCGTCGTCACGCAGGAGTTGACCTCCTCGGCGCTGCCCACCCACAGGGCCTCCCCGCGGGGATAGGCGAACCTGTTGACATCTTCCCCCTCCTGAAGGAGGGGGATTCCCACGGTCGCCCGTGAGGGTTCCTGCTTCAGTGCCGGTTGCCTGCCCGAGAGGACTCTCGTTGAGGTCTTGCACCAGCTCCACAGGCGTTTCACCTCTCCGCCAGCCCGGCGGCGAGCACGTTCTTGGCCGCGTTCACGTCCCGGTCATGGATCGCGCCGCAGGCGCACACCCACTCGCGGACGTGCAACGGCATCGTGTCCTGCAGCGCCCCGCACGCCGAGCACAGCTTCGAACTGGGAAAGAAACGGTCGACGACCAGCAGTTCCCGCCCGTACCACTGCGTTTTGTACTCCAGCATCTGGCGCATCCGGCGCCAGGAGGCATCGGAGATGGCGCGGGCCAGCTTCCGGTTTTTCACCAGGTTGCGCACGGTGAGGTCTTCGATCACGACCGTTTGGTTTTCACGGACGAGCCGAGTGGTGAGCTGGTGCAGGTGATCTCGGCGCCGGTCGGTGATGCGGGCATGCACCCGGGCCACCTTGAGTTTCGCCTTCCGCCGGTTGGCCGAACCCTTCTGCGTGCGGGCCAGGCGCCGCTGCGCCTTGGCCAGCTTGCGCCGGTCGGCCCGCTCATGCCGGGGGTTGACGATCTTCTCTCCGGTGGAGAGCGTCGCCAGCGCCGTGATCCCCGCGTCCACCCCGACCCTGTTTTCGGTCGGCGCCAGCGCCCGGATCGTCTCCTCCACCAGGAGGGACACGAACCAGCGTCCGGCGGCGTCCTTGGACACGGTCACGGTGGACGGCTGCGCCCCCTCGGGCAGGGGGCGCGACCACACGATCGCCAGCGGCGCGTCCATCTTCGCCAGCGTCAACCGGCCCTCGCGCCAGCGGAACGCCGAGCGGGTGTACTCGGCCGAGGCCCGCGACTTCTTGCGGGACTTGAAGGTCGGGTACCTGGCGCGTTTGGTGAAGAAGTTCACGAACGCGGCCTGCAGATGGCGAAGCGCCTGCTGCAGCGGGACCGACGACACCTCGTGCAGGAACGCGAGGGTGTCGGTTTTCTTCCACTCCGTCAGCGCGGCCGACGACTCCACATAGGAGAGGCGACGGCCTTCCAGCGTGTAGGCGCGGGTCCGTTCTTCCAGGGCTTTGTTGTAGACCAGCCTTCCAGGGCTTTGTTGTAGACCAGGCGGGCGCAGCCGAACGTCCGGGCAAGCTCGGAAGCTTGCTCGGGGGTCGGGTGGAAGCGGTACTTGAACGCCCGCTTCACGGTCTGCGCCATGCCTCACACAATACTGCAAGATCAGCTAAGAACCGTGTGTGTTCTCTACGGCGGTCCGCCTGACGGCGAATCGCCTTCTCCTGCCCTGCTCCGCAGAAGTCCGATTCCTCCCCCGCCTGAAGGCGGGGGCCTCCTCGGAGGTATCCGATGAGGTAGTTGGTCATCGCCCCGCCCCCCTGCGTGCACGGGCCGCCGGGATCGGCCGTGGTCACCGGGAGGTAGTCCAGGTCGCGGGCCATGGCCCCGGCCTCGGCGGTCAGGATCCGGGATCCGGCGAGCCGCTCTCCTCCCGGGCGCGCGTTGTGCCCCGGGTAGGCGCAGATCATCGCCGTGACCGGCTCTCCGGGGACGAGCGACTCCTCGACCCCGTCGAGGTCGGCGGCCGCGGGCACCCATCCGCCGGGCCTGTCGCCGTCCCAGCGCTCCGGGCACGAAGCCGGCACGGACGACGGCGCGCGCACCGCCTGCGAGATCAGCGCGGACGCCGCGCACACCGCCGTCACGGCCAGGGCGATGCGGACACTGTGGAGAATCCTCACGATGCTGGAACGTCAATCCCCTGAGAAAGGTTCGGACGGTGGTGGGAAGGAGCCGTACGTCTCGCCGGCTCGGGGATCTTCCGCGAGATTTCCGCGTACGCGTCAGGTGTCGGGCGGCGCTCCGTCTTCCGGTGGGAAGTGGGCGGGAACGTCGGGCGGTTCTTCACGCCTGCCTCCTGGTCACTTCCTGGGGGCGAATCCGTGCCTGACCTCGCCCTTGGTGCAGCGCGGGCAGGGGCGGTACTGGCGAGGGAAGAAGGTGGCTTTCAGCGTGCCAGATCCGCTGCATTTGCGGCATTTCGATAGATAGTTACGGATCCAATCGGAAATAACCCATATGGCGAGAACGGCGATGATGAGCAGCGCGGTTTCCACGGTGAACTCCACCTGGTGAGGGTTCCATGAGGCCTTCCCTCATAACACCCCGTGTTCACGCCGACGCGTTACGTTTCGATGGGCGGTATATCGCCTGCTCATATCAGTTGCGGCGCACCCGGAATTATGATTACCCCTCTTGCGGGGTTTTGGGGTGGGGCGGCGGGCGGTGCAGACCGATCGGCACCGGAGAAACCGGACGGCACGCCTTCATCCCCGCGCCCGTCCCCGGCTCCCCCCGTGGGAGCCGGGACCGGGACGCTCAGCCGGTCGCGAGGTGCTCGGCCTCGTGGTGCAGTACCTCGACCAGGATCAGCTCCAGACGGAGGTCCGGATCCGTGAGGTCGTCGGACGGTGTCATCGAATACCTCCAGCCTCGCCGGTGGGGACGCCCCGCCTACCTCTGGGGTGTATCCGCCATACCAGGCCGGTATGAACGTGAGGGCCCCGCCCGGCGTCCCGCGCGGTCCCGCCCTCCGGCCCCCGGCGCCCTCAGGGGCGGCCGGGGAGCACGTCAATCGATTCCGGGTTCGGCCCAGAAGACCGTTCCCGAGCCGTGCAACCCGACGGGCCCGTGGGCGGCGGGGACGAAGACAGACTCGCCGGGACGCAGGGTGTGCTCGCCGGTCTCGACCTCGCCCTCGGTGCACAGCAGGATGCGCGGCACCCCGCCCTCCAGAGTGAGGCCGGAACCCGGGACGGCCGTCCCGAGGCGGAACTCGGGGACGGGGGTCCGGTAGAGGTTGCCGACCGGCTCGACCCGCAGGGCCGGGACCGAGGGGTCGGTGACCCGCAGCAGCTCCTCCACGTCCATCGGCTTGCCGGTCAGCCCGGCGCGCAGCACGTTGTCGGAGCCGCCCATGATCTCCACGCCGAACCCGCTCAGGTAGCAATGCAGGACCCCGGCGCCCAGGAAGAGCGCCTCGCCCGGCCGCAGCTCGTGGCGCCGCAGGAACAGCGGTGCCAGGCAGGCGGGGTCCTCCGGGTGGATTCCCGCCAGGCGTACGACCAGCTCGTTGTCGGGGCCGCCGGCGGCCGAGGCGGCCCGCGTGACGGCGGCCACGAGGTCCGCCCTGCCGTCCTTCGGCCACTCCACCAGGGCACGGAGCGCGGCGGAGGCGTCTCCGGCGGCCAGCGGCGCGACGACGGGCTCCAGCTCCGCGACGCCCAGCCCGCCGATGAGGGCCGCCGCCTCCCGGGGAGGACGGAATCCGGCCAGCGCGGTGAACGGGGTCAGCGCGCAGATCAGCTCGGGCTTGGGGAACGGGTCGACGTAGGTGCCCCGGGCGAACCCCTCCCGCGCCTGCTCCTGCGAGGGGTGGACCTGGAGCGAGAGCGGCAGGTCCACGGCGATCAGCTTCAGCAGGTACGGCAACCGCGAGCCGAACCGCTCGACGGTCTCCTCGCCCAGCTCGGACACCGGGTCGGCGGCCACCGTCTCGGCGAGGGAGTGCCACGTCCCTGCGCGCAGCACCGACGAGGAGCCGGACGGGTGGGTGCCGAACCACATCTCCGCCTCGGGCAGCTCCGCGGGGGAGGGGCGCCCGGCCAGCGTGGCGATCGCCGTGCGCGAACCCCAGTCGTAGTTCTTCACCGGGTTGCGCAGGAGGTCCGTCATGACGCCTCCGCCGATGCGGGCGCGGCGGTGCCGGGCCGCCCGCGGCCGTTCTCCGGCCGGGAGGACCGTCGCGCGCGCGTGCCGCCGGGCCCGGCCTTGCCTGCCGCCGCGCGGGCGGCGGGGATGAAGGAGTCGTTCATGGTCCCCTGTGTCCGTGTGAGTCCGTGAGCGGGAATCGGAATGCCGCAGAACGCCGATGTTACGCGTCCTCGATGTCGTACGGCCGCCGGGGCGTGCCAAGACACCGTACGGCCGGCAGGGCGTGCGCCAGGATCTGGTGCCCGGGAGCCGGGGACGGTCGCGTACCGGCGGGAGCGTGACACTCCCCGCCGTCTCCGCTGGCCGGAAGTGGCCAGATCGGCCGGTCGCCGGCCTGACGGGTGCCCACCTGGGACAACCCGGTCACGGCGCCCCGGAACGGTCCCGCGGAAGGCCGTGCGCGCCTTCACGACGTACGGCGGCGGGTTCACAGCGGGCCGGTGGTCCTGGAGACTCCGCTGGGGAGCACCCGCCACGCGTGCCGTTCCTCCGGGAGCCGCCCCCGGACGGGGCGGGATCACGGAAGGAGAGGTGAGCATGCGTTCGCTCGGTATCGAGGGTGCGTGGGTGTTCGAACCGAGGATTTTCCTCGACGACCGGGGCGGTTTCCACGAGTGGTTCCGCCTGGAGGCCTTCCGCGAGACCACCGGCCAGACCCTGGTCCTCTCGCAGGCGAACTACTCGGTCTCACGCCGGGGGGCACTGCGCGGCGTGCATTTCGCCGATGTCCCACCCAGTCAGGCCAAATACATCAAATGCGTCAAAGGTGCGGTTTTCGATGTGGTCGTCGACATCCGCGTCGGATCGCCCACCTTCGGGCAGTGGGAATCGGTGATCCTGGACGACGAGGACCACCGGGCCGTCTACGTCTCCGAGGGGCTCGGGCACGCCTTCATGGCGCTGACCGACGACGCGATCGTGGTGTATCTCTGCTCCGAGGGATACGCGCCGGGGCGCGAGCACGGGATCGATCCGCTCGACCCGGAGCTGGGGATCGAGTGGCCCTCGGGGGTGGCGCCGCTGCTGTCGGACAAGGACGCGAAGGCCCCCACCCTCGCCGAGGCCCGGCGGCAGGGCCTGCTCCCCGCGTACGAGGAGTGCAGCCGGCTCTACGCCAGGCTCCGGGCCTGAGGCGGCGTCTGGCTGTCATGGGGATTCGGCGGCCGAGGCTTCCGGCCCCACCGCCGCGGCCTTTCCGCCGCCTCGGGACGTCGCGCCCGCGGGCTTGACGTCGTGCCCCGGCTCTCCGCCGTGTGCCGGCCGGTCAACCCCCGGCCGGTCGGCCCCCGGCCTCGTCAGCCCCCGGCCCCGTCCGATGGCCCTCTATCAGGACGGCGAGACCGTCGAGAAGGCGCCGCAGCCCGAACTCGAACCACTCGTCGAGGTCGATCGCGTCGCCCCGCTCCTGGTGGAGCCTGGACAGCATCGGGAACCGGCCGGACTCCAGGATCTCCTGGAGCATCGGGGCCTTCAGGGCGCGCCACTGCCTCGCGGTGACACCGGTGCGCCGCTCGCTCTCCACCTCGTTGACGAGCAGCAGGGCCCAGCCCTGCACGTGGGCGCTCACCATGATGGCCACCCGGTGCATCGTCATCAGGTCCAGTCCGAGACCGTCGACGGCCCGCATCGACCGTTCGACGTCGGCCAGCACGTTCGGCCCGAGCGGCGGCTGGGGCGTGGCGATGACCCGCAGCACCCACGGATGCCTGGAGTACATCGCCCACTCCCGCCTCGCGGCGAGCTCGAGCCCCGCGCGCCAGTCCCCGGCAACGGGGTCGCAGGGCGCGTTCTCGCCGAAGACGGCCTCGACCATCAGCTCGATCAGGGTGTCCTTGCCCGGCACGTAGCGGTACAGCGACATCGTGCCCGCCCCCAGTTCGGCCGCGACGCGGCGCATCGACAGTGCGTCCAGTCCCTCGGCGTCGGCGACGCGGATCGCGGTGCGGACGATCCGCCCGGTGCTCAGCCCGTCCTGAGGCTCACGGCGCTCCGGCCCGGTCTCCGCCGTCGGCTCGGTCTCCGCCGTCCGGTCGCCCCCTTCGGCGGGCTTCGCCCGCTCGGTCCGTGCGAGCGTGCCGGAGGCGTCGCGGGCAGGCGTGAGGGAGGGCCCGGGAGGGGTGGCGGCCCGCTCGGCCGCCCTGGTCCGGTACGCCCGCGCCTGGCACGCCCGCGAGCAGTAGCGGGGACGCCGCCCCCGGCGCGCCGCGTTCAGGGGTTCCCCGCACTGTACGCACGTCGACATGCGTTGCCCTCGCTCGATTACGTCACTTCCAGCTGTCGGTGACGAAATTCTAGCACGCGTTTTTGTGACGTAATAACTGCGGCCAGGTAAGGTCGGCGTGATGAAATTTCCAGCAGGACGAAAAAATAAGCCCTATTTCGCAGGAAAAAAGCGGTAATCTTGCACGCCGATTGGATCATTGATGATTCCCGACCCTTGTGCGTACGATGTATGCGTCCAGGTGCGTACGCTGTACTCGCGAAAGGTCGGGATTCATGATGAAAGGTGCGGCGGGGAAAAGGGAGTGGCTCGGCCTCGCGGTGCTGGTGCTGCCTGTGCTGCTCGTCTCGGTGACGGTGACGGTGCTGTACTTCGCGCTGCCCTTCCTGAGCGCGGACCTCGCGCCCACCGGATCCCAGCTGTTGTGGATCGTCGACGTCTACGCGTTCCTGCTGGCGGGTCTGCTGGTCGCGATGGGCGCCCTGGGCGACAGGATCGGCCGCCGCAGGCTGCTGCTGATCGGCGCGGCCGTCTTCGGCGTCACGTCCGTCGCCGCCGCGTACGCTCCCAGTGCCGAGCTGCTCATCGCGGCCCGCGCCCTGCAGGGGGCCGCGGCGGCGAGCCTGATGCCGCCGACCCTGGCGCTGATCCGCGACATGTTCCGCGACCCGCGGCAGCGCCGGACGGCCGTCGCGCTGTGGGCCGCGAGCTTCGCCGGGGGAAGCGTGCTCGGACCGATCGTGGGCGGGTGGCTGCTGGAGCGCTTCTGGTGGGGTTCGGTCTTCCTGATCAGCGTTCCGGTCATGGTCCTGCTGCTGGTCCTGGGGCCCTTCCTGCTGCCCGAGCACCGAGCCCCGGCCTCGGGAGGGTTCGACCTGCCCGGTGCCGCGCTGTCGCTGGCGGCGGTGCTGCCGGTCGTGTACGGGATCAAGCAGCTCGCCACCGGCGGCCCGGCTCCGGTGGCGGTGCTCGCGGTCGCCGCGGGGCCGGCGCTCGGCGCCGCGTTCCTGCGCAGGCAGCGCGGCCTGGCCGACCCCATGCTCGACACGCGCCTGTTCGCCGACCGGGACTTCACCCTGCCGCTGGTCACGAGCACGCTCGCCGTCTTCGCGCTGGTGGGCCTGTTCTATTTCGTCGCGCAGTACCTGCAACTGGTGCTCGGGCTGGGGCCGCTGGTGGCCGGACTGCTGACGCTGCCCGCGGCCGGCATGGCGCTCGTCGGCTCGCTCCTGGCCGCGGGGATCTCGCGCCGGGTCCGCCCCGGGCACATCCTGGGCGCGGGCATGGCGCTCGCCGCCGCGGGGTTCCTGGTGGTGAGCACGCTCGACGCGGACTCCGGCCGGTGGCTGCTCGTCACCGGACTGCTCCTGCCGGGAGCGGGGATCGGCGCGGTGCAGGCTCTGGCCTCCGGGATGATCGTCGACGCCGCCCCGCCGGAGCGCGCGGGCTCGGCCTCGGCGGTCCTGGAGGCCGCCACCGAGCTCGGCGGGGCGCTCGGCGTCGCGACACTGGGCAGCGTGGGCCTGGCCGTCTACCGAGACCGGTTCGCCGCCATGGCCCCCGAGGACCTGCGCCCCGACGACTCGGGGGCGGCCGGGGAGGGACTGGGCGGGGCGGCCGGGGTGGCCGCCCGGCTGCCGGAACAGGCCGCGGCGGAGCTGCTCGACGTCGCCCGCACCGCCTTCACCGGCGGGATGCAGGTCGCCGCGCTCCTGTGCGCCGCCCTCATGGCGACGGCGGCGGCGTCGGCCGCGATCCTGCTCCGGACGGTGCCGGCAGATCCCGGCGGATCGACGCCTCGACGCCTTCGACAGCGGTGATCGCGCCGTACGCGAGCAGCCGTACCAGGTCGGCGTCGTCCGGATGGCCGGCACGCCAGGCCGCGACGTCGGCGTCGGTGACGCGGTACGGCGCCAGCGCGGCGAGCAGGGCGAGCCGCGCCCCCGGCCGGTCGGCGCCGGGCAGGTCCGCCAGCGGCCCGTCCAGCCACCCGCCGCCCATCGCGGGATGCTCGCCGTCCCACCCGCCGACGGTCTCCAGTACGGCCGCGCGGGCCCGCTCGCCGAGCAGCGCCCGGCCCGCGCCCGCCGCCTCCCGCAGCGCGGCGAAGGCGGTGCCCACCGGCGTGCCCGCCGCCCAGGCGGGCTCCGGGGTCGTGACCGGCCCCGCCAGCAGGGGAAGGCTCTCACCGGCCGGCCGCCGCCTGCGTACGGTACGGGCCAGCACCCTGCCACCCAGGCTGCGGACCAGCCGGGAGTCCTGCAGCCTGCCGGGCAGCATGCTGTCGGTCAGCAGGGCCGAGGCGATGCGGTTGACGAAGTGGAAGGTCAGGGCGGTGCCGACGTACTCGGCGGTGTGCTCCGCAGGGAACGGCGCCACCGGCGGCCGCGCAGTGCCCGCAGTGCCTGCAGTGCGGGTGGCCGTGGCCCAGCCGAGGAGCGCGGCGTGCCCGGGGTCGGCGGGCGTGCCGCTGCGCGCGATGACCTCGGCCAGTTCGTGGTCGCCGGTGGCGTGCAGGAGGGTGGTGTGCGCGGCCACGCAGTACGGGCACCGGTTGGCCACGGACACGCCGAGCGCGACCACCTCCCTGCCCGTCCTGGAGGCGGGCCCGGCCACGAGCGACTCGCGCAGCAGCGCCCAGGTGGCGGTGAGCAGGTCGGGCGCGGGGGAGAGCGTCATGAGGACGGGCATCCTCGCGAGGCCGAAGTCGGTGGCCGCCTGGCCGTAGACGTCGGCGATCCGGCCGGTCGCGGCCTCGGGCGTGACGGGAGTCACGTATCGGAAGGTGTTCGCCATCTACCGTCGTTTCCATCGTGGTGGGTGGTCGGAATGCCGCCGACCGATCCGGTGAGCCGATGGTCGCCGATCCGCCCGTCGCCGGGCGTCGCGCCGGCGGATGCTCTCGGACCCGGCACCGGGGGCGTAGCGGTCCCGGGGCTACTCCACCGGCAGTAGCCCCGGTCCCCTCTCCGCGGAGGAGGCGGCGAACACGGCGCCCGGTCTACTGTTCGAACATGAGTCGCATGTGCGGATGGCGCCGTCACGTGCGCGGGTTGCGGGGGCGCGCGTACGGATGGCGCGATCGGGTGCGCGGATGGGGTGGCAGGGTGCGCGGGCGGGGCGGTCGCGGGCAGGTGCCGGACGCGGCGCTCGCCGGGGGGATCGCCCTGCTGCTGGTGGCGGGCACGCTCGCCGGGCCCGCGCAGGGCGCCCCGCACGGGCCGGCCGAGTACGCGCTGCTGCTCGCCGGCGCCCTGTCGCTCGCGGTCCGGCGCCGCTTCCCGGCCGTGGTCGCGCTGGTCGCCGCGGTGTGCATGACGGCCTACTTCGTGCGGGCCGGCACCGGCCCCCCGGCGGCCTTCCCGGTGCTGGTGGCCGTCTACACCGCGGTCCTGGCCGGTCGCCGCGCCGCCGCCGTGGCCGCGAGCGCCGTGTTCCTGGGCGGCGACCTGGCGGCCGGCCTGTCGTCCGGGTCCGGAGGGGTCTCGCAGAACTCCACCGGCCTGCTGGTCGGCTGGTTCGTCGCCGCGGGCGTCATGGGCGTGGTCTCCCGCCACCGCGGGGACGACCTGAGACGGGCGGAGGAGCGCGCCGCCGAGGCGGAACGCACCCGCGAGGAGACGGCCCGCCGCCGCGCGGACGAGGAACGGCTGCGGATCGCCAGGGAACTGCACGACTCGCTCACCCACAGCATCTCCGTGATCAAGGTGCAGGCCGGGGTCGCGGTCCACCTCGCCCGCAAGCGGGGTGAGGAGGTGCCCGGACCGCTGCTCGCCATCCAGGAGGCCAGCGGGGAGGCCATGCGGGAACTGCGCGCCACCCTGGAGGTGCTGCGTGACGACGGGCCGCCCGGCAGCGGGCTCGACCGCCTCGCCGAGCTGGTCGAGCGGTCGCGGGCGACGGGCCTGCCCGCGACCGTGGTCGTGGACGGGGAGCGGCGGGCGCTCTCGGCGGACGTCGACCGCACCGCGTACCGGATCGTCCAGGAGGCGCTCACCAACGCCGCCAGGCACGCCGGTCCCGCGGTGGCGTCGGTGCGCATCACCTACGGTACGAAGGAGCTGACCGTGCAGATCGACGACGACGGCAGGGCGGCGCCCGGTGCCGACCCGGTGCCCGGGGTCGGGCTGAGCGGCATGCGCGAGAGGGTCACCGCGCTCGGCGGGCGGCTGCGCGCCGGTCCCCGCTCCGAGGGCGGTTTCCGCGTCCGCGCCGAGCTGCCCGTGGACGGTCCCGCGTGACGCGCGCCCGCGCCGGGCTCTCGCCGGAGGGCGCCCCGTGATCCGCATGCTGCTCGTCGACGACCAGGCGCTCATCCGCGCGGGATTTCGCGCCCTGCTCGACGCCGAGGACGACATCGAGGTGGTGGCCGAGGCGGCCGACGGGCTGCGGGGCGTCGCGCTGGCCGTCCGGCACGTCCCCGACGTCGTGCTCCTCGACATCCAGATGCCCGTCCTCGACGGTATCGAGGCGACCCGGCGGATCGCCGCCGACCCGGGCCTGGCCGGGGTGCACGTCGTGATCCTGACCAACTACGGGCTCGACGAGTACGTCTTCGACGCCCTGCGCGCGGGCGCGGCCGGATTCCTGGTCAAGGACACCGAACCCGAGGACCTGCTGCACGGTGTCCGGGTGGCCGCGCGGGGAGACGCCCTGCTCTCGCCCGCCATCACCCGCAAGCTGATCGACCAGTACGTCTCCCGTCCGCCCGACGTGGACACGGAGGACGTGCTGAAGGTCCTCACCAGGCGCGAGCGGGAGGTCGTGGCGCTGGTCGCCCGGGGCCTCAGCAACGACGAGATCGCCGCGCACATGGTGATCAGCCCGTTCACCGCCAAGACCCACGTCAGCCGCGCCATGATCAAAACCGGTGCCCGCGACCGTGCCCAGCTCGTCGTCCTCGCCTACGAGTCGGGCCTGGTCGCGCCCCGATCGGCGGGCGGCCCTTAGCCGGCAGGCCGGACCGGGCGGCGCGGGTGTTCACCGGGTGAAGTCGGCGGCCCGTTCCGCGACGAACTCCTCCACCGTCGTCGCGGGCCTTCCCGTGACCGCCTCGACGTCCCTGGTCGCCCGGTCGTAACGGTTCAGGCGGTGCAGGCGCGCCATGGTGATGACGTGCTCCTCGGTGTGCGCGGGGAGCCCGGCGGGGGAGAGGACCTCCTCGACCCAGGTGTCGAGCGGGACGTCCACGTAGGTGATCTTCCTTCCCAGCGCCCGGGAGTACTCCTCGGCGACACCGGTCATCTCCTGGGACCGTGGTCCGGTCAGCTCGTAGACGTTCCCGATGTGCGGTCGCGGGTCCTCCAGGATCGTGGCGACGACGGCCGCGACGTCGCCGGCCGCGACCGGTGACGTGCGGCCGGTGCCGAAGGGAAGCCGGATGGTCCCGCTGTCGGCGATGGAGCGCTCGGCCAGCGTCGTGAACATCGGGTTCTCCAGGAAGGAGGTGGGCCGGACGTGCACGACCGGAAGCCCGGACCAGTCGAGCACCTGCTCCGACAGCCAGTGCAGCCGCTGCTGGTGGGACTCCTCGGTGCTCAGCGCGCTCATCTGGGACACGGTCATCTGCGAGATGCCGACCAGGGCCTCCAGGGCGCCCACCGCGCGGGCGACCGTCGCGACGGTCGCGGTGGCCTCCAGGTACGACGGTGACACGCTCATGCCGAAGAACATCCGGGAACAACCGTCGAGGGCCTCGGCCACGTCGCCGGGCCGGGTGAGGTCGCCGATCACCACCTGGGCCCCGAGGGCGCGCAGCGCGTCCGCGCGCTCGTCGTCGCGGTGGGCCATCGCCCGAACGGGCAGGCCGTGTCCGCGCAGCAGCCCGGCCACGGTGCGGCCGACGCCCCCGATGGCCCCGCCGGCGCCGGTGACGAGGATGGGATCGTCGTCGGCCATCGCCGTGCCTCCTCACTGTCTCCTCACTGCCTCGCCACTGTCTCGCCACTGCCTCGCTCCCGAGCCCCGGCCGATCGCCCCTCACGGCTCACCCGGCGCTCCGACGTACCGTATTCGAGACGTTACTCCAGGCCACGGCGCCGCCGGGCCGCGGGGTCACCGGCCTGGACGCCAAGGCCGCCGGCCCGGTTCACCACACCGCGCCGGCGGCCCCGGACGCCGTCAGACGGGCAGTACCCGCAGGGCGGGGTAGCGGACCGAGTTCAGGTACAGCTTGTCGGTGCCGTGTTCCTTCTCCAGCTCCAGGACGAACCGATAGCGGTAGAGCCCCGGCCGGGCCTCGCTCATCACCGCCCCGGCCCAGTAGTAGTAGACGGCGGTGTACTGGTCGCGCATCCGGTCGGGAGCGCCGTAGACCTTGAGCTCGGTCATGATCCGGCGTTCGGCGACGTCGTCCTCGTCGCCCTTCTCGATGTCGAGGAAAACGATGTTGTTGATCTTCGGCATCGGGGGCCAGGTGCCGTCCGCGCCGCGGTGCATGTGGATCGGGCGGATGATCCAGTTGATCACCTGGCCCTGCTTGCAGATGGTCTCCAGATGGTCGCTGCCCTGCCCGATCCCGCCGACGCTGTTGTCCATCATGTAGAGGCAGCCTTCGAGGGACTTCGTCGCGGCGGCCCGCTCCATGTCGACGAGGGTCACCACGTTCAGCTGGACGGAGTTGAGCTGGCCGCGATCGGCGAAGTCCGTGGCCGCGTACGCCTGGGTCATCGGCCTTCCTTTCCCTCGTTGGCGGGACCGGCCAGGGCCGGCCGGGCGGTGGGGGTGAACGGCGTGCTGACGGTGCCGAGCAGGAACGAGAGCCGGTACGGGACCGGTTCGGTGAGGTCCTGCTTGACCTCGGCGGTCCAGAACACGATGTCGGTGCCGGGATACACCTTCTGCATGGGCTCGGCGATCCGCGGGTCGATCTCGATGTCGCTGAGGGACACGTAGGTCTCGCACTCCAGCGGGATCACGTTCCACAGCAGGGTGTCGCCCTTGCGTACCCGGCTGTGGAGCGCGGGGGTGCCGAAACCGGTGGACCCCGCGGCCTTGTTGGTGTCGTAGAAATAGAGGTTGTCGTCCAGGCTCTCCGACGCCAGCGCGGCCACGGGGTCGACCACCGCGGTGATCGTCACGGGCCGGGCGGGCTGGCGTTCTGGCTGCTTGTTCCTCGGGGGCATGCGGCTCCTCCGCTCGAAAACGCTCCGGATCTGGTCAGCGGACGGCCGGGACGGCCGGGAGGGGGAGCGCACCCACTCCGGCACCGGTGAACCCGTTTCGCTTCGGGTCGTTGATGATCTTGAGGCTGGACGTGCAGGTCATGTCCACGGACTGCCAGACCATCTCGTCGTTCTGCTCGACCAGCTCGTGCAGCTGGACGTGCACCGTGTACGGGTAGACCCCGGGCCGGCTCGTGTCCACGGTCGCGGCCCAGTACCAGCCGTCGTAGATCATGTCGGGCGACCCGTACTGGGCCGGGTACATGATCTTCTCCGTGACGGCCTCGCCGGTGATGTCGGTGATCACCGGAGCCGGGTAGTTGTACGCGGCGGAGCTGCTCGTGGTCTTGCCGGTGACGTCCAGCAGCTTGGCCGCGGTGAGGCCGCGCCCGCCGCCCTGCTTGCCGGCGCGCTTGCCGACCCGCCGCTGCAGCCGCTTGAGATCGGTGTCGCTCACGCCGTCCTCGGTGTTGAGCGAGGCCAGCTCGTTCAGCGTGCGCCGGTCGTCGGCGCGTTCCTGCTCGGCCAGGTAGTTGCGGGGCACTGTCGGGGGGATCGACCCCAGCGCCGCGGGCAGCCAGTTCAGCACCTGCTCGGTCGCCTGCGACCCGTCGAGGAAGTGGGTACCGGGCACGATCGTCACCAGCTGCTCGGTGCCCACCCCGGACGAGCCGAACAACTTCATGTTGTCGAACCAGTACGTGTTGCCGTCGAGCGACCGCGTCCGGAGCGCGTTCTCGACGTCGAAGAGCACGATGATCCCGTGTTGCTGGGCCATGAAACCGCCTTTCGCAGAACGTGGCTCACACGCGCAGCAGCGCGGGCGAGTCGATGTGCAGCACGCTGTTGGGGCCTTCGTGGAGCCTGAGGGAGAGCCGGTACCGGTACGGGACGCCGGGCGTCATGTCGTAGGGCACGACGCCCTCCCACACCAGCAGGTCGTAGTTCTCGTATCCGTTGGAACCCGTGGCGTCGGCCCTCGCCCCGGGCACGGCACCGGGCGCCGCGACGCCGGAGGGCGCGGCCTGGCCGGCCGGGGACGGGACGGCCGCGCCGGACAGGAACTCGATGGCCTGGATCTCGACCGGGGTCTGCACGTCCACGTGGATGGGGGTCCACTGGACGACCTGCCCCGGGGCCACCGCCGTGACGAGCTCGGGGGTCCCCTGGTGCCGGCTCCCCGCCGAGCTGTCGTCGACCAGCGAGAGATTGCCGTTGTGCAGCGTCCGGTCGGACAACGCCCCGACGGCGTCGACCATCACGACGATGCTGATTTTCTGTTTCATCGATCCTCCCTTGTCGGATGTCATGTGGGCGTACGGGCCACCACGTGCTCAGCCCCGGTCCCTGACCAGCGGCGTCTTGCCGACGGTGGTCCGTTCGATCTGCGGTGAGGAGGGGGGAACGAACACCAGCCGGAACCCGTATCCGGTCTGCTCGATGGCCGCCGCGTTGGCCTCCCGGTCGTTGAAGAGCGACAGGGAGCTCGGCAGCGCCTGGGTGAACAGCTGCCGCGTCCCGCTCGGGCCGAGCGCGTGCTCGACGGCCGCGGTCATGCCCTCGGCGTCGTCCACCGCCACCAGCAGGGTGAGGGTCCGGTCCTCACGGTGGTTGTGGAACTGGACCTCGTGCGCGACCAGGTCCAGGTCGACGCCGGTCGTCGAGCGCAGCCGCCCGCGCAGGGCCGCGTAGGCCAGCGTCGCCGAGTACTGGCTGTCGTTGAGGTGCAGCACGTCGGCGGTGCGCCCGGCGAACTCGAATCGCTCGGTGCGCAGCCCCGGCCCGTTCAGGGCGGGGCGGCGGATCATCCGGTCGCCGAGCTTGAGTCGGAGCAGCGGCGTCTCGTCGGCGTGCAGCCGGGTGACGACCAGCTCGCCCTCCTCGCCCTCGGCGACGGCTCGGCCGTGCTCGTCCACGATCTCCACCAGGTGCAGCCCCGGCACGGCCGAGAGCGCCGGCGAGGCGTGGTCGAGCTGGAGCCCGACGCACTCGGCCTGGGTGGCGGCGAAGTAGCTGAGGATCGACACGTTGGGGAAGAACGCCTGCAGCTCGTCGCGCTTGCGCTGCGGCAGGGAGCCGCTGCCGTACATGGCGACCCGGAAGCTCGCCCTGGCGTGCGGGGGCAGGCCCGCGCCCAGCTCCGGCAGGAGCGCGATGCCGGCGGTGATGCCCATCAGCGCCTTGTGGCCCGGGTAGGAGAACATGTGCTCCAGCACCGGCGCGCTCACCGGCCCCGCGCCGATGTAGTTGACCTCCGGGACGTGGGACAGGACGCCGCCGACCATGGTGCCGCTGCTCCACATCTGGTAGTCGGCCAGGGTGGTGAACAGCCAGCGCGGCGCGGGGCCGCGCAGGTAGCGGCCGAGCTGGTAGGCGCCCATGAACGCCCCGGCGATGCGGTAGGTGTCGCGCAGCTCCCGCAGGGAGTACACGATCTCCAGGGGCATGCCGTCACCGGTGCCGCCGCTGGCCACCACCTCGAACCCGCCGTGGTCGAGCGGCACGACCATCCCGGCCCGCGCGCCCATGAACATGTCCCGCTGCACGGTCTTGTCCGAGAGGGGGATCCGCTCCCACTCGGACATGTCGGCGGGCGCGTCGCGGATCCCGAAGTAGTGCAGCCGCTCGCGCCACAGCGGGTTGAGCAGCGCGATGCCGACGAGCTGCTGGAGCCGGCGGAACACCAGCGCGTTCTGGAGGTCGAGCGGGGACTCGCAGTACGGGACTCCGGCGAGCCGCCCGCACTCCTCCAGCTTCCCCGCGAACGACGGCAGCCGGGTGACGTCGTCCACCGAGCGGGGCCGCAGCTCCTCCTCGGGGATCAGCCGTGCCGCCAGCTCCGCCGAGGTGGTGATGTCCAGATCCGTCATGGTCATGAGTGACTCCCGTTTCGCTGGTCGTGCCGGGTCGTGGCGCTCGCGCGCAGCACCCGTTGCCCGATGTCCCTGATCTCGGCGATGAGCATCGCCAGGTGGTCGGCGTCGATCAGGTGGTTCATCACCACCACGCGCAGCGCCGCCACCCCGTCGATGTCGACCTTGGAGATGAAGAAGCGCCCGCCGCCCCGGATCCGGTTGCGGATCTCCAGCTGCAGCCGGTGCACGGTCGCCGGTTCCAGGCCGTCCGGCCGGTACCGGAAGCACAGGATGTTGGACTCCGGCTCGTGCGCCACGGCGAAGTCCGGCTCGGCGGCGAGCATCCGGTACGCCTGCCGGGTCATCGCGCACAGCCGGTCGATCCGCTGCGCGAACAGCGCCGGGCCGTAGACCGACCAGACCGTCCAGAGCGGCATGATCATCGGGCGTTTCGTGCACTCGAAGTTCTTGTCCGCGCTGTCGTAGGCGCTGTAGACGTCCGGTTCCTCGTCGAAGACGTAGCTGGCGCGCTGCCGGAACGCGCCGCGCGCCGACGTGCCGTCGCGGTAGAAGAGCAGCGTGCACGGCGCCGGCATGAACAGCATCTTGTGGGCGTCCCAGGTCAGCGAGTCGGCCTGCTCGATGCCGCGCAGCCTGTCCCGGTGCCGGTCCGACAGCAGCAGGCTCGCCCCGTGCGCCCCGTCCACGTGGAGCCAGAGCCCATGCCGGTGTGCCACGGCCGCGAGCTTCTCCAGCGGGTCGAAGGCGCCCATCGACGTGGTCCCGGCCGAGGCCACCAGGCAGAACGGTCGCAGGCCGCGCCGGTATGCCTCGGTCAGTGCCGGGCCGGCCAGATCGGGGCGGATCCGCCCGGCCCGGTCGACCGGGAGCCGGACGATCTGCCGCTCGCCGATGCCGAGCACCCCGGCCGCCCGGGTCACGCTGTAGTGGGCCTCCTCGCTGACCGCGATGGCCGGGGACCCCTGCATGCCGCCGGCGCCGCGCGTCCAGATCTGGGGGAAGGCGCGGTTGCGGGCGGCCAGCAGCGCGGTCAGGTTGGCCAGGGAGCCCCCCGAGGTCGTCACCATGGCGAACCGGTCGCGGCTCCAGCCGATGAACCGGTTGAGCTCCTCGGCCATGAGCCGCTCGGCGACGCTGGGGAGCTGCCCGGCCTCGTAGAAGGAGGAGGGCTGGTTGACCACCGAGCCGACCAGGTCCATGAGGCTGGCCAGCGGCACCACGCCGGAGAACTGCCGTCCCATGTAGCCGGGCGAGTACACCGGGATGCCGGTCCCGGTGTACAGGTCGACGATCTGGTTGACCCGGTCGGCGTCGAAGTCGGCCACGCGCTGCCGCTCCGGGGTCATCAGCCCCCGCGCGGCCTTCAGCAGCACCGCGGGGTCGAGGAGGTCGAGCCCCCGGACCGACCGGTCGCCCAGATACGTCGTCAGGCGGCTGACGATGTCCACGGCGCCGTCGTGGAAACGTCCGGGGTCGAAGGCCGCGGTGAGGGCCGGCGTGGGGGACCGGGAGCCTTCGCCGGTCGCCGGCTCTGGAGTCGTCGGCTCTGGAAAGGAACTCTGGACATCGGAAAGCGAACTCGTCACGGAGGAGGCTCCAAACGATCCGGCGTCGAGAACGCCATATGGTCGCGCCTGGACGGGAGTCCGGACATGGTGAATTGAACTCCCGGGCGATCACATGGAGGTTCTCGTGAATAAATACGTGATCTGCGATGGTGCGTCGGGCGAGAAATAGATCTCCGGCATCCGGGGCGCGAGGTGGAATTCGCGTCGCCGGGCCGTTTCGACGTGTTGGAACGGTCCAAATTCGGGAGGGAAGGTTGATCGGTGATGGTGGGGGATGGCACGATGGGCGTCGCCGCCCCTGCTCACGTCCTGTTCGAGCGGTCCGGATCGGTCCGGCGGCGCTGCCGCCGACGATCAGGATCGGGAGGAGATCCGTCGTCGACGAACAGCGATTAATCCGAGGTGAATTTCACTCGCCGGATACGTTGGCACGCCCGTCATGTAAGCGACCTAACCATTGATGACGTGAGGGGCGCAAGACCTCGGACGCAGGTGGAGTGGCAGATTCCGGCCACAGTTACTCACGCGCGGCGATTGGGATGGGGAGATGCTCGGTGACTCTTAGTTGTTTTGGGGCTTATGGGTTTTTCTTGCGAATGTGGATTAAGTCCGGCGTTTGAGGTCGCCCGGCGGAGGGCGGTCCTTCGCGCCGGGGACGCCCGGGCCCACGCCGAGGCCGAGATCTTCGAGGCCACCCTCGCGCTTGCGGAGCCCTCGATGGAAGCTTGCGGAGCCCTCGATGGAAGACCGTGTGAGGGCGCCGGGCCCCGCAGGGCGAGAAGGCTCCGGGCCGATCCCTCGATCCCGGGACCTCGGGGACTCCTGATGCGCCAGAACCGGGCATGTCGTCCCGAAAGGCCGAGGTGCCGGGGAAACCCGTTCGGGTGCGGCGCGAGGGGCTCCTGTGAGATCCGGGGCGACGGCCGAACGCGGGAGGCCAGATCCGAAGATCTTCGGATCTGGCCCCTGAGCTGGTAAAACCGGGTGGACGATACAGGGATTGAACCTGTGACCTCTTCCGTGTCAGGGAAGCGCTCTCCCGCTGAGCTAATCGTCCTCGCTGAAAACCAGAGGTGGAGACGGGATTTGAACCCGTGTAGACGGCTTTGCAGGCCGTTGCCTCGCCTCTCGGCCACTCCACCGAGTGGGGGGCGCATGCCCCTTTTCCGAGCGGAAGACGGGATTCGAACCCGCGACCCTCACCTTGGCAAGGTGATGCTCTACCACTGAGCCACTTCCGCGTGCCTCCGGGACCGGCCCGGACTCACGGTGAGAACTCTAGCGAATACCCGGCGACTCCCCAAACCGAATACGACCGGTATCTTGAGATGTAAGGAGCCAGCAAGGGTTTCACCGGTTACCAGTGCTCCCCCCTACGCGAGAGAGTTGACAGCATGCGCGACAACGAGGTCGTGAACATCGGGCCGGAGCCGTTGAGCTTCGAGGAGGTCGTCAGGGTCGCCAGGCACGGTGCCCCCGTACGCCTGGGCGACGACGCCGTGGCCGCCATGGCGGCGGCCCGCACCCGCGTGGACGAGCTGGCCGAGAGCCCCACCCCCGCCTACGGCGTCTCCACCGGGTTCGGCGCCCTGGCCACCCGGCACATCGACCCCTCGCTCCGCGCCCAGCTGCAGCGATCCCTCGTACGCTCGCACGCCGCCGGGTCGGGGCCCGAGGTCGAGATCGAGGTCACCCGGGCGATGATGTTGCTGCGCCTGCACACCCTGGCCACCGGCCACACCGGCGTGCGCCCGAAGACGGCCAAGGTACTGGAGAGCCTGCTCAACGCGCGGATCACCCCCGTCGTGCACGAGTACGGAAGCCTCGGCTGCTCCGGCGACCTCGCGCCGCTCTCCCACGTGGCCCTCACGATCATGGGCGAGGGCGTCGTCCGCGACGCCGCGGGGGAGCGGGCCGACGCCGCGGAGGCCCTCAAACGGGCGGGCATCGAGCCCGTGGAACTGGTGGCCAAGGAGGGGCTCGCGCTCATCAACGGCACCGACGGCATGCTCGGCATGCTCATCCTGGCCATGGACGACCTCGCCCGCCTGTTCAAAACCGCCGACGTGAGCGCGGCCATGAGCGTGGAGGCGCTCCTGGGCACCGACCGTGTCTTCGCCGCCGACCTGCAGGCCCTGCGCCCGCACCCCGGGCAGGCGGCCAGCGCCGCCAACCTCAGGGCCCTGCTCGGCGGCTCGCAGATCATGGAGTCCCACCGGGACGGCACCTGCACCCGCGTCCAGGACGCGTACTCCCTCAGATGCGCCCCGCAGGTCGCCGGGGCCGCCCGCGACACCCTGGCGCACGCCGCCCTGGTCGCCGGGCGGGAGCTGGCCTCCGCGATCGACAACCCGGTGGTCCTGGCCGACGGCCGGGTGGAGTCCAACGGCAACTTTCACGGAGCCCCCGTCGGCTACGTGCTCGACTTCCTGGCCATCGCGGTCGCCGACATGGCGAGCATCTCCGAGCGCCGCACCGACCGCATGCTGGACGTGGCCCGCAGCCACGGCCTGCCCGCCTTCCTCGCGGACGACCCCGGCGTCGACTCCGGCCACATGATCGCCCAGTACACCCAGGCGGCGGTGGTCTCCGAGCTCAAGCGCCTGGCCGCGCCCGCGAGCGTCGACTCCATCCCGAGCTCCGCCATGCAGGAGGACCACGTCTCCATGGGCTGGTCGGCCGCGCGCAAGCTGCGCCGCTCGGTGGACGGCCTCACCCGGGTGCTCGCGGTGGAGGTCCTTACCGCCGCGCGGGCCCTGGACCTGCGCGCCCCGCTGCGGCCCGCCCCGGCGACCGGGGCCGTGGTGGACGCGCTGCGCCAGTCCGTCCCCGGTCCCGGCCCCGACCGCTTCCTCGCGCCGGAGATCGAGACGGTGGTCCAGCTCGTCGCGGCCAACGTGGTCGTCGCCGCCGCCGAGACGGTCACCGGCCCCCTGGCGTAGGGCGGTCACGGCGCCGTCACGGGCCGCCGGCGCGGTGATCCCGCCGTCACGGCCCGCGACGAGCCCGGTGGACGCCGCGCCGTCACCGCCGCCGTCACCGGCGTCACCGCCGCCGTCACCGGCCCGCGGGGAGGGCGGCGATCACCTCCACCTCGATGAGCAGCCCCGGCCGGAACAGCCGCGAGACCTCCACGGTCGTGCTGGCCGGGGGTTCGCCGGTGACGAAACGCTCGCGTACGGCCCCGTACTCCCGCAGCAGCGACATGTCGGTGAGGTGGCTCCGGATGTGGGTCACGTCGTCGAACGTGCAGCCCTGGTCGGCGAGGACGCGTGACAGCAGGTCCATCACGTATTCGGACTGGCGTGTCATGTCCCCCTCGCCGACCACCCTCCCCTCCTCGTCCAGCGCCACCTGCCCCGAGACGAACAGCAGGCCCGCGGCCCTGGTGGCGTGGGAGTAGAGCCCGTTGGTGGCGGGAACCGTGGCCGGGTTCAGTCTCGTCACGCCGGTACGGCCCGGCCCTCCCTCCCCTGTGCCTCCGATGCCCCCTGTGCCCCCTGTTTCCCCGATGCCCCTGATGTCCCTGGTTTCCCCCTGACCCGCCTGGCGAGGCCCGCCCGTTCGGTCCGCCCCGGTGGGACCGGTCGCGGCGACGTGCGTGAAGATCGCGGTCAGGTCCGCCCCGCCGAGCCCGGCCGCCACCGCGCCCGCCAGCCTGGCCCCGGCCGCGGCGGCGAGCGTCTGGGTCCCGTGCGCGGCCAGCTCCATGTCCTTGGCCGCCAGGCCGAGGGCGTAGCGCGTCCCGTACGGACCGCTCTCGACGGCTGGGCGGACCCGTTCGACGAGCGGTCCCAGCGGCGTGCCGCCGAGCACGTCCAGCAGGGCCGCGGTGTCCACTCCGGTCGCCTCCGCGTACGCGACGGTCTCGGCGAGCAGCACCTGGGCGGGCACCAGCGCGCTCATCACGGCCAGTTTCATCGCCGCGCCCGCGCCGGGGCCGCCGGCCTCGAGCACCCGGCCGAACACCTCCAGCGCTTTCCGGCAGCGGGCCAGATCCTCGGGCAGGCCCCCGGCCAGCACCACCAAGGTGCCGTCCGCGGCCGGCCCCACGCTGCCCAGGACCGGCGCGTCGACCAGTCCCACCCCCGGGGGAAGCAGGTCGCGCAGCCCGGCCACCGCCTCGGGCCCGATCGTCGACATCTCCGCGACCACCGTCCCGGGCCGCAGCCCCGGTGCCGCGTCCGCGAGCACCCGCCTGGCCGCCGCGGGGTCGGCGAGCATCGTGACGACCAGCTCCGCGCCCGCCACGGCCTCGGCGGGCGACGCCGCCGTGGCGGCCCCCTCGACCGCGCGGGGGGTGCGGTTCCACGTCGTCACCGTGTATCCGGCGGCCACGAGCCGCCGGGCCATCGGGGCGCCCATGCGTCCCAGACCAAGAAAGGAAATCACGCGCTCCACGCTACGAACCGGGAAGGCATTCCACCAGCGACTAGATTGCATGCAAGCCATGCGAGGGAGGAATGTGTTCGACGTCGAAGGACTGCGCCTGCTGGACACCGTGGCCCGTACCGGGTCGTTCACCGCGGCCGCCGCCAGGCTCAACTACACCCAGTCGGCCGTGTCCCGCCGCATCGCCACCCTCGAACACCGCGCGGGCGGCCCGCTGTTCGAGCGGCTGCCGCGCGGGGTGCGGCTCACGCCCGCCGGTGAGGCGCTGAACCACCACGCCCAGGTCGTCCTGAACCGGCTGACCAGGGCGGAGGAGGAGCTGGCCGGGATCCACGGCGGCTACCGGGGGCGGCTGCGGGTGGGGGCGTTCGCCACCGCCAACGTCGCGCTCGTGCCCGGCGCCCTGCGCGCGTTCCGCGAGGACTTCCCCGAGGTCGAGCTCGTCCCGATCGAGGGGCCCAGTGGGAGCCTGCTGCGCCGCATGCGCGAGGGCGGCCTGGACGTCGCGGTGGTCAGCGACTACCCGTCCGAGCTGCCCCGCGAGGAGGAGATCGAGATGATCGAGCTGGCCGACGACGAGCTGCTCGTCGCGCTGCCCCGCGATCACCGGCTGGCGGCGGAGGAGATCGTCGATCTGCGTGAGCTGCGGGAGGCGACCTGGATCGAGGCGCCCCCGCCCGGCCGGGCCACCGCGCTCGCCGCGGCCTGCGCCCGCGCCGGGTTCGCGCCCCGCGCCACGGTCAGGATCGCCGAGTGGACGGGCAAGTTCGGGTTCGTCGCGGCCGGGCTCGGCGTCACGCTCGTCCCCGCCATCGCCGCGTACGCCGTACCGGCCGATCTGGTGCTCCGCTCCCTCGGCGACCTCGCCCCGCGCAGGACCGTCTACGCGGCGCTGCCGCCCACCCCGCTGCCCGCCGCCCGCACCCTGGTGCGGCTGCTCGCCGAGCGGGCGGGACAATAGGGCGGTGCATGACTCTTTTGCGCATGTCACCGGATATCTGGCCACCGGCCTCCGGGACCTCACCACCGATCTCGCCGCGCTGGACGGCGAGGGATGGTGGGCCATCGTGATCGACTACGAGGGCAAGGTGACGTGCGCCAGGTTCGGGGACGTCCGCAGGGCCCCGCTGCCCGCGCCGCGCGGCCCCTGGCGCGGGCCGCACCCGTCGTCGTGGCGCACCTCCCTCGACCGGGCCGCGTACGAGGACGGCGTGCGACGCATCCGCGCCCACATCGAGCGGGGCGAGGTCTACCAGGCCAACCTGTGCCGGGTGCTGAGCGCGCCGCTCCCCGCGGGGCAGGGACCGGACCCGCTGGCCCTGGCTGTACGGCTGGCGGAGGGCAACCCCGCCCCCTACGCCGCCACGGTGAGCCTGCCGGGGCTGAGCGTCGTGTCGGCCTCCCCGGAGCTCTTCCTGTCCAGGGACGGCGACGTGGTCGAGTCCAGGCCGATCAAGGGGACCGGGGTCACCGCGGCGGACCTGCTGGAGAAGGACTACGCGGAGAACGTGATGATCGTCGATCTCGTCCGCAACGACCTGGGCAGGGTCGCCGCGGTCGGTTCGGTGAGCGTGCCCGCCCTGTGCGAGGTGGAGGAGCACCCCGGTCTCGTGCACCTGGTCTCCACGGTCCGGGCGCGGCTGGCGCCCGAGTACGGGTGGCCGGAGCTGCTCTCCGCGACCTTCCCGCCGGGATCGGTGACCGGCGCCCCGAAATCCTCGGCCCTGCGAATCATCGATGAGCTCGAACCAGAGCCGCGCGGGCCCTACTGTGGAACCGTGGGCTGGGTCGACGCCGACCGGAGGCGGGCGTCCCTGGCTGTGGGGATCCGCACGTTCTGGCTGTCGTCCGACGAGATCCGTTTCGGTACGGGCGCGGGCATAACCTGGGGGAGCGATCCGCGACGCGAGTGGGACGAGACCGAACTGAAGGCCTCCCGGCTCATCGCGCTGGCATCAACATCAGGCTCAGAAGGAGTCGCATGAACGTACCCATATGGCTTAACGGGGCACTGGTCTCTCCGGATCAGGCCGTCGTCTCGGTGTTCGATCACGGCCTGATGGTCGGTGACGGGGTGTTCGAGACGATCAAGTGCATGGACGGCGCCACGTTCGCGCTCACCCGTCACCTCGACCGGCTCACGCTCTCGGCGCGGCGGATGGACCTGCCCGACCCCGACGTGGCCGCGATCGCCGACGGGATCCGCGCCTGCCTGGCCGAGGCCCCGCCGTGGCCGCTCGGCCGGGTCCGGGTCACCTACACCAGCGGCCCGGGGCCGCTCGGCTCCGACCGGGGCGATCAGGGCTGCACGACCGTGGTGATCGCCGACGAGCAGAAGGCGTTCCCGGCCACCGCCGACGTCACCGTCGTGCCCTGGCCGCGCAACGAGCGCGGCGCGCTCGCCGGGGTGAAGAGCACCTCCTACGGCGACAACGCCAAGGCGCTGTTCTTCGCCAAGGCGAGGGGCGGCGGCGAGGCGATCTTCGAGAACCTCGCGGGAAACCTCTGCGAGGGCACCGGCAGCAACATCTTCGTCGTACGCGACGGGCGGCTGCTCACCCCCACGCTCGCCTCGGGCTGCCTGGCCGGGGTCACCCGCGCGCTCGCCCTGGAGTGGTGCGGGGGCATCGAGGAGGACGTCCCGCTCTCGGCCCTGTACGAGGCCGAGGAGGCGTTCCTGACCTCCACCACCCGTGACATCCAGCCGATCCGCGCGGTCGACCGGACCGTGCTGCCCGCCGCGCCCGGCCCGATCACCGCCAAGGCCATGCAGGTCTTCGCCGAGCGCTCCGCCGCCGACCTCGATCCCTGAGCCCGGTTCCCCGGGATTCGTTCCCGTTCCCGGTGCCGTGTTCCAGGCTCCGGTGAGGGCGTGCCCCACCGGAGCCTGGAGCCGGCGGTCACGGACCGGCCGGACCGGCGGGCTAGTGGGACACCTGGGTCTGCGCGTTCAGCTCCTTGATCTTGACCTTGGCCGCCGGGTCGGTCAGCGGGTCGTCGATGCGGAGCACGTCCAGGCCCTTGGTGATGTCACTCGAGTAGATGTGGCCGTTGTAGTAGTACGCCGACCAGGAGCCGCCGACCCCCGGCACCGGGCCCCGCTCGAAGAAGCCGATCTCCCGGGGCTTGGTCGCGTCGGTGAAGTCCCAGACCGACACCCCGCCCTGGTACCACGACTGGACCATGATGTCCTTGCCCGGCACCGGCAGCAGCGATCCGTTGTGCGCGACGCAGTTCTCCTCGGGCGACTGCTCCCTCGGGATCTTGAAGTAGCCGCGGAGCGTGAGCCTGCGGTCCTTGCCGAGGTCGTACACGGCGTTGGCGCCCTTGGTCTTCGGGGTGTTGGCGTCGCAGGTCGCGCTCACGCCGCCGCCCAGCTCGTCCCCGAAGACGACCTTGGTGGCGTCGTTGTTGAACGTCGCCGAGTGCCAGATCGCGAAGTTCTCCTTGTCGCTCACGTGCTGGAGGACCTTGGGGTTGACCCGGTCGGAGATGTCCATCAGGATCCCGTCGCCGAAGCAGGCGGCGGCGGCGAGGTCCTTCTCCGGGTAGACCGTGAGGTCGTGGCAGCCGCCGATGGCCCCCTCGACGGCCTTCTCGGAGAGGGCCGGCTGCGAGACCACCTTCGCGGTCTTCGGGGCCTCGACCGGCACCTCGACCACGGAGATCTTGTTGTGCGGGGGCGGGCAGGTCGCCGTGCCGGGCTCGGGGCCGGGGGAGGAGATGTAGAGGTAGACCTTGTCAGGGCTCTTGCCGGGGACGAGCGTGTGGGTGTGCGAGCCGCAGTCGGTCTGGACCGCCGAGACGAACTTGGGGTTGGTCTTGTCCTCGATGTCGAAGATCCGGATGCCCTCCCAGGCGTCCGACTCCGGCTCGCCGCGCTGGGCGTCGCACTCCGGGCCGACCCTGGCGGAGTCGATCGACAGGAACAGCAGGTTCCCGCTCACCGAGATGTCGTTCTGCTCGCCGGGACAGAGGACCTGACTGGCGATCGAGGGCTTCGACGGGTCGGAGATGTCGAAGACGCTGAAGCCGTCGAAGTTGCCGACGAACGCGTAGTCGCCCTGGAAGGCCAGGTCGGTGCCCCACGACTGGGGCCCGTCGAGCGGGGCGCTGGGGGGCACGTTGGCCAGGTGCGTGATGTTGTCGCTGTGCGTGCCGTCCCCCGAGATTCCGGAAGCGGGGGTCTCCGCCGGCTGTTCCGAGGCGCTCGGGCTCCCCTGCGGGGTGGGCGCGGCCGCCGTGGACGGTGGCGAGGCAGCGGGAGTCGGATCCGCCCCGCACCCTGCCACGAGAAGTAGCGCGGACAGGACGAATGCCACGATCGGTCGCACGGTGCCCCCATTACGTCGGTCCACTTGCCCCATTATTGAAGCTATGCGGAGGATGCGTGTGCCGAGTCAGGGTATCGCGGTGATCATGATGGCAGCGGTTCTCGGTGGATGCGCGGAGGCCGGATCGGAGCGGTCCACCCCGCTGGTCGCCGAGTCCGGCGCGCCTGTGATCATCCCGGGCGGCCCGGGGGAGGCCGGTCGCACGGCGAGGCCCGGCGAGCGCCTCGGGGAGTCCGAGGCGCGCGTCACCGCGGCCGACGTCAGGTTCGCCGAGGGCATGATCCCGCACCACCGGCAGGCGCTGGAGATGGCGGCACTGGTGCCGGCCCGGTCGTCCTCGCCGGTCCTGCGGAAGCTCGCCGAGCGAATCACCGCGGCGCAACGGCCCGAGATCGCGGCCATGACCTCGTGGTTGAGGGCGGCCGGACGCCCCCTGGGCGAGCACGGCGGCCACGACGACCACACGCTCCCGCTGGAGGAGATGAACCGGCTCAGGGCGGCCAGGGGGGCGGCCTTCGACACCCTCTTCCTGACCCTCATGATCACCCATCACGAGGCGGCGGTGACGATGGCGGGGCTCCAGCTGCGCGAGGGCACCGACCGGGTCATGCTGGCCACCGCCAAGGACGTCGTCTCCGGGCAGGCCATCGAGATCGCCCGGATGCGGGACCTGCTCAAGCCCGGGACGTAGCCTCGAACCCGAGACGCGGTCTCAACCCGGGACGTGGCTCTTCGAACCCGGGATGAGTTCTCAGGCCCGGGTCGGGCCTCGAGCCCGGGTCGGGGCCCGGCGGCCCCGCAGGGAGGCCGTCGCCGTGCGACCCGGCGGCCGGGGACCCGTCACGAACTCCAGAGCATGTTGCTGAGCTCGGCGTCCAGATCCATGAAGTCGGTCTCGCGACCGGCGGGGACCAGCTCGTACGTCCGGTGCAGGAACTCCGTGAGCGGGGCCAGGGGCACCTCGAACAGGGCCTGCCCGAACGGTGACGTGAGGCTTATGTGCAGCGTGCGCTCGCCGTCGGCGCGCGCCGGCCACACCTGCACGTCCCCGTCGCCGACCCGCCGCACGATGCCGACCGTCAGCAACTCGCGAGCGAAGATCCACTCGACCGGTTCGTCGTTGCCCACGTGGAAGGCCATCCTGATCGCGTACGGATCACCGGCCGTGTAGCTGAGCCCGGCGAGCAGGGGGACGGTGGTACGGTCGGGGACCACAAGCCGAAGGCCTAGCTCGGCAGAGACGGTGGCGCTGTTCATCGTCAGCCAAACCTTTTTCGTCGTCGGTCCCCTCTGCGGGGCTTTCACTGCTCTCACTGCTCCGAAACGGCCTCGTTCCTCGCGAGCTATCACGCGGAACAAAGAAACCTGTAGGAAAGATTCCGCCTCGACGCCCTTCTGTAACACACATCACAGCGCGACATTTGGGCATCTACCTGGCTAAACATCACCAACAGGGCCGTATTTGCAAGGGTTTTGCGTCTCGTTTTGGTCACCGTCGACTCCCTGGCGGGGCGTCTCGGGTGATTCGGGTCGAGCGCGGGTCGTTCGGTGCTTCTACGGATCAGGACGATGCTATGACACCGTAGCCCCCCGCCGGATGCATCCTCAGACCTTTGCCTCCCGACCGTGTCGTCTTTCAAGATCATTTAGTTGGCGGATACCGCTTCGCGAGCACTCCCGGATTGCTGTATGGTTTTCCACGTCGGCACCGTGAGGGGCCGCACAGGGCGGGCGATTAGCTCAGCGGGAGAGCGCTTCGTTCACACCGAAGAGGTCACTGGTTCGATCCCAGTATCGCCCACACTAGCAAGTCGCAGGTCAGAGCCTCCTGGTTGACGTCAACCGGGGGGCTTTTTCCATGATCGGACATCTCGTACGGCGCTCGTACGGCGGGAGTCGCCGGGACGGGCTCGGGGCGGGGCGCCTCCTGTCCGCGCAGAGACCTCCGAGGGCACGGGTGGGGGCCCCTGATGCCCACAGGACGCCGGAACGGTGTCCTGCCCCCCTCCGCTCCGTGAAAGCGCGTTCAGGGCGCTGCGGCGCCCTCAGGGCCGAGCCCGGCCGGTGACGCCCTCGGGCGCGGGGCGGCGGGCCCTCCCCGGAGGCCGCGGAAAGCCCCCGGCCTCCGGGGCTCCGCGGCGGACCAGAGGCGGCGGGGAGAGTGCTCGGGCTCCGGGATTCCGGGTGCGGCCGGGCGCGGCAAGGAGAGTGCTCGGGCTCCCGAACTCCGCGGCGACCGGGCGCGGCGGGGAGAGTGCTCGGGCTCCGGGATTCCGGGTGCGGCCGGGCGCGGCGGGGAGGCGTGCCCGGCGGGACGCCTGACTGTCGGTGGCCGGTGGCATCCTGGGGGCGTGAGAGCCCACACGGTAAGCCCCCTGTTCGTCGGTCGCGCCGACGAGCTCGCCGTCCTGGAAGGCGCGCTCGCCAGGGCTCGCTCCGGATCGGCCTCGACCGTGTTCGTGGGAGGCGAGGCCGGGGTCGGCAAGACCCGCCTCGTCCGCGAGTTCACCGAGCGCTCCGACGGCGCCCTGGCGCTGGTCGGCGGGTGCCTGGAGCTGGGCATCGACGGCCTCCCCTTCGCCCCCTTCACCGCGGTGCTGCGCAAACTCGCCCGCGACCTGGGCCACGACGGCGTCGCCGCGCTGCTGCCCGGCGGGGCGACGCGGGGGCTCGCCCGGCTGCTGCCGGAGTTCGGTGAGCCGGAGAGAGAAGGCGCCGAGGCGCGGGCCCGGCTCTTCGAGCAGATCCTGGGCCTGCTGGAGCGGCTCGCCGAGACCCGGCCGACGATCCTGGTCATCGAGGACGCCCACTGGGCCGACCGCTCCACCCGCGACCTGCTGTCGTTCCTCGTCCGCTACCAGCGTCCCGACGTGCCCCTGCTGACCCTGGTCACCTACCGGGCCGACGAGCTGCACCGCACGCACCCCCTGCGCCCGCTGCTGGCCGAGCTGGGCCGGGTCGACTGGGTCACCCGGCTCGACCTGCGCAGGCTGAGCCGCCGGGAGGTGGGCCAGCAGGCCGCGAGCATCCTCCACGGCGAGCCGGTCACCGACATCGATCTGGTCTACGCGCGCAGCGAGGGAAACCCGCTGTTCGTCGAGGCGCTGCTCAGCGAGGGCGGGGGCGAGACCCTGCCCGACTCGCTGCGCGACCTGCTGCTGGCCAGCGTCGAGCGCCTGCCGGAGGAGACCCAGGAGCTGATGCGGCTGGCCGCCGCCGGCGGGGCGAGGATCGAGCACGCGATGCTCTCGGCCGTCGCCGGGGCCGACGACGGCGACCTCTCCCGCCTGCTGCGCCCGGCGGTGGCGGGCAACGTGCTCGTGGTCGACGGCGAGACGTACGCCTTCAGGCACGCCCTGATCCGCGAGGCCGTCCACGACGACCTGCTGCCCGGTGAGCGCACCCGCCTGCACACCCGTTTCGCCGAGGCCCTGGAGGCCGACCCCGGCATCCTGCCCGCACCCAGGTCGGCCATCGAGCTCGCCCACCACTGGCACGCCGCGCACAACCCCCTCTGGGCGCTGATCAGCGCGTGGCACGCGGCCGCGGCCGCCAGGAAGGCGGCGGCCTACGACGAGCAACTGCGCATGCTGACCCGGGTGCTCGAGCTGTGGGAGGCGGTGCCCGACGCCGCGGAGCGGATCGCCGCCGACCACGTCGACGTGCTCCGGCAGGCCGTCACCGTGGCGCACCTGGCGGGGGAGTTCGAGCGGGGCATCTCCCTCGCCAAGGCGGCCCTGCGGGAGATCGACACCGCCACCGACCCGATCCGCGCGGCCCGGCTGCTGCGGCAGCGCGGGCTCGTCAGGTACGACCTCGGCAGGGCCGGGTACGTCGAGGACCTCCGCACCGCCGCCAAGCTCGTTCCGGCCGAGCCGCCGACCTCCCTGCGCGCCCAGGTCCTGGAGAACCTGGCGCGCGTGCTCAGCGAGCACGGCGACCGGGCGGAGAAGGAGGCGACGGCCGAGGAGGCGATGCGCATCGCCCAGGAGGTGGGCGACGCCGACGCCGAGGCTCACGCGCTCATCACCCTCACCTGGGCCGGTTGCCGTTACTCCCGGACGGAGGACGAGATCGCCGCGTTCGCTCGGGCGCGGGAAAACGCGGGCAGGGCCGGCTCCTACCACGCGCTGATGCGGGCCGTCATCTTCGAGTCCGACGCCCTGGAGGGGGCCGGGTGGCACGAGCGGGCCGCGGAGGTCGCCCGCCGCGGCGTCGCCGACGCCGAGGCGTACGGCCTGGCCCGCACGTCCGGCGCCTTCCTGGCGATCAACCTGGTCGAGCCCCTGGTCTCGCTGGGCCGCTGGGACGAGGCGTCCGAGGTGGTTGAGCGCGTCCTCGAGGTCGCCCCGCCGGCCCCCTACCGCGCGAGCCTGCAGGGCCTGGCCACCGACATCGCGCTGGCCCGCGGAGACCTCGACCGAGCCGAATCGCTCATCCGGGCCTCGCGGGCCGTGTTCTCCAGGGGCACCTACCGGGACCAGACGATCCTGCCCCAGCTGCGCAGGGAGATCGAGCTGCTGGTGGCGCGCGGCAGGCACGACGAGGCGTCCGCGCTCGTCGAGCGGACCCTGGACGAGCAGGACCTGGAGATCACCCCCCGCTACGTCTGGCCGCTCCTCCTCGCCTGCCTGCGGGTGGCCGTGTCCCCGCTGTCCCCGCTGTCCCCGCTGCCCCGGCTGCGCGCCGTGGCCGCGAGGCTCGGCGTGGAAGGGGAGCTCCAGAGGGCGCACAGCCTCACCTTCACGGCCGAGGCCGCCCAGAAGGAAGGGGCGCTCGACCGGGGGGCGTGGGACGCGGCGGCCGCCGCCTGGGCCGCGCTCCGCCAGCCCTACGCCGAGGCCTGCGCCCTGCTCGGCGCGGCACGGGCCGCCGTCGCGGCGGGGGAGCGCGACGAGGCCGCGCTGAGCCTGTCCCGGGCGGCGGAGCTCGCGGCGCGCGTCGGGGCCCGGCCGCTCGCCGCCGAGATCGGCTCCCTGGCCAGGCGGGCTCGGATCCCGCTCTCCGGGGAGCCCGCCCCCGCCGAGCCGGTCTCCGAAGGGGCCGGGTTCGGGCTCACCGCGCGCGAGCACGAGGTGCTGGGCCTGGTGGCGGCCGGCCGCAGCAACCGCGAGATAGCGGGGGAGCTGTTCATCTCGGCGAAGACCGTCAGCGTGCACGTCTCCAACATCCTCGCCAAGCTGGGCGCCGCCTCGCGCGGCGAGGCCGCGGCGACGGCACACCGGCTGCGCCTGTTCGAAGGGTGAAACGTCACCACGTCTCACGTCTCTGTCCGTTAAGCCACATATTTCAGACTAAATAGTCCGAAACAGCTCTTGTTTCGCGTTCTCCGGGTTTCGTGCCGATCCGCGCGTCCCCGGTCCCCGTCATGTCGCGGGCGCCCCCACCGTCCCGCCGCGCGGGACCTCCCCGAGGGGCTCGCGCCCCCCTCGCGTACCGGCCCCGGACGGGGCTCGAAGGCCCCCGTGGCAGGCAGATCGGCCGAATCGCACGCGGGGTCGCACGGCGAAGTAAGCCGCCCTTCTCGACCCGTTGACGCGGCCGTAGCACGTATGTAACATTTGGCCAGCGCAATGCAAAAATATTGCAAAGTCCTGTTAAATTCTCTCTGTTCTCCGCAACTTACGGCAGTGATGTGCTGCGCCGGCACGTCCCTCCCACCCCTCCGGAGAGGCCCCAGGTGATGTCGTTCTCGGCATTGCGCGGCCGGTCGCCGCCATGGCGGCCCCGGTTGCGACACTCTGCGACACTCATTGCCCCGCGCCGACGCCGACCCGTGGCCGAAGGCAGGGCCGTCACGGCCCGCGCCCGGCAGAGCGCCCCGCGCCGCAGCCGGTCAGGGGCCCGTGGTTTCGGACGTCTCCCGTCCGGGGCCCGCCGACAGATCCGACCAGGTCCGATCAGATCCGACGTTCACCCATCGCTCGTCCCGCCGGTCGTCCCCGCATGAGGAACACCGGCGCACACGGCGACCAGCACCCCCCCAGCGACGAACGAGGCACGGCACGCGGATCGGCCCGCACAGACCACCCGGCCGGCCCGCCCGCCGGACTCCGGGGACCCGGAAGAAGCGGGCCGGGGATCCGCACCTCGTGGGCGAGGCACTCCCGGGTGCCGAGCGCGTCGCGTGACGGAGGCCACGGCCTCCCTTTCGACCCTGTCGTTCCAGACGAGAGATAGAGGAACGCGATGAGAAAGCAGTACCTGGCGTTACGGCTGATGGCGGCGATGGCCGCGACCAGCCTGCTCGCTCTGGCCGGGGCGGTCGTCGCACCGGCCTCGGCGGCCGCCGGCCCCAACCTGGCGGCGGGCAAGTCGGCCTCGTCCAGCAGTGTCAACGCCCCCTACGGCGCGGGCAACGTCACCGACGGCAACGCCACCACCTACTGGGAGAGCGGCAACAACGCCTTCCCGCAGTGGGTGCAGGTGGACCTCGGAGCCGCAGCCAGCGTCAACCAGGTCGTCCTGAAGCTGCCGCCCGCGACGGCCTGGGAGACCAGGACGCAGACGTTGTCGGTGCTGGCGGGTACGAGCGCCACGCCCACCACGACCGTCGTGGGCTCGGCCGGCTACACCTTCAACCCGGCGACCGGCAACACGGTGACGATCAACTTCACCGCGACCAGCGCCCGCTACCTGCGGCTGAACCTCACCGCCAACACGGGCTGGCCCGCCGGTCAGCTCTCCGAGTTCGAGGTGTACGGCCCCACCGGCGGCGGTGACACGACGCCGCCGAGCACGCCGTCGAACCTGGCCTACACCGAGCCGGGCTCGGGCCAGATCAGGCTGACCTGGAACGCCTCGACCGACACCGTCGGCGTGACCGGTTACGACATCTACGCCAACAACGCCCTGCGCGGCAGCGTGGCGGGCAACGTCCTGACCTACACCGACACCCAGCCGGCCACCGCGACGGTGTCCTACTACGTCAAGGCCAAGGACGCCGCGGGCAACCAGTCGGGCAACAGCAACACCGTCACCCGCCAGGGCAGCACCCCGACCGGGACGAACCTGGCCGTCGGCAAGGCGATCACCGCCTCCTCCTCGGTCTTCACCTTCGTGGCCACCAACGCCAACGACAACAACACGGCGACCTACTGGGAGGGCAACGGCGGCAGCTACCCCAACACGCTGACCGTCAGCCTCGGGGCGAACGCCACCCTCAGCTCGGTCGTGCTGAAGCTGAACCCCGACAGCGCCTGGGGAACGCGCACGCAGAACATCCAGGTCCTCGGCCGCGCGCAGAGCTCGTCCACCTTCACCAGCCTGGCCGCGGCGGCGAACCACACCTTCGACCCCGCCTCCGGCAACACGGTGACGATCCCGGTCAGCGGCGCCTACGCCGACGTCCAGCTCAGGATCACCTCGAACACCGGCGCCCCCGCCGGGCAGGTCGCCGAGTTCCAGGTCATCGGCACCCCGGCGCCGAACCCGGACCTGACGATCACCGCTCTGACCGCGTCCCCCGCCTCTCCTGTCGAGACCGCCTCCGTCACGCTCTCGGCCACGGTGCGCAACGCCGGCTCGGCGGCCTCCGGCGCGACGAACGTCGACTTCTACCTGGGCACCACCAAGGTCGGCACCGCCGCGGTCGGCGCGCTGGCCGCCGGGGCGTCCGCCACGGTGTCGGCCGTCGCCGGTCCGCGTGACGCGGGCAGCTACGCGCTGAGCGCCAAGGTCGACGAGGCCAACAGCGTCATCGAGCAGAACGAGTCGAACAACGCCTTCGCGAGCTCCTCCCCGCTCGTGGTCACGCCGGTCAGCACCTCCGACCTGGTCGCCACGACCAGCTGGACCCCCGGCAACCCGTCCAACGGCGCCGTCGTCACCTTCTCCGTGGCGATCAGGAACCAGGGCACCCTGGCCTCCGCGAGCGGCGCCCACGGCATCACGCTGAACGTCCTCAACGAGTCGGGCACCGTCGTCCGCACCCTGACCGGCTCCCACAGCGGCGTGATCGCGCCGGGTGCCACCACCGGCCCGGTGAACCTGGGCACCTGGACGGCGGTCAACGGCAAGTTCACCGTCAGGACGGTCCTCGCCGACGACGCCAACGAGCTCCCGGTCAAGCGGGCCAACAACACCAGCACCCAGCCGTTCTTCGTCGGCCGCGGCGCCAACATGCCGTACGACATGTACGAGGCCGAGGACGCCGTCGTCGGCGGCGGGGCGGCCGTGGTCGGTCCCAACCGCGAGATCGGCCACGTGGCGGGTGAGGCGTCCGGCCGCAGGGCCGTGACGCTGAACAGCACGGGCAGCTACGTCGAGTTCACCACCAAGGCCAGCACCAACACACTGGTCACCCGCTTCTCCATCCCCGACGCCCCGGGCGGCGGCGGCATCGACTCGACGCTGAACGTCTACGTCAACGGCACCTTCCTCAAGCCCATCAACCTGACGTCCAGGTACGCCTGGCTGTACGGCCCCGAGGCCGGTCCCAACAACTCGCCCGGCTCCGGCGGCCCGCGTCACATCTACGACGAGGCCAACGTCATGCTCGGGGCCACCGTCCCGGCCGGCAGCAAGATCAGGCTCCAGAAGGACCCCGCCAACAGCACGACGTACGCGATCGACTTCATCAACACCGAGCAGGTCTCGCCGATCGCGAACCCCGACCCCGCCAGGTACACGACCCCCGCCGGCTTCACCCACCAGGACGTGCAGAACGCCCTTGACCGGGTGCGGATGGACAACACCGGCAACCTGGTCGGCGTCTACCTGCCGGCGGGCACCTACCAGACGTCCAGCAAGTTCCAGGTCTACGGCAAGGCCGTCAAGGTGGTCGGCGCCGGCCCCTGGTACACCCAGTTCCGGGCGCCCGACAGCCAGGACAACACCGACGTCGGCTTCCGCGCCGAGGCCAGCGCGAACGGCTCGTCCTTCGCGAACTTCGCCTACTTCGGCAACTACACCTCGCGCATCGACGGCCCGGGCAAGGTGTTCGACTTCGCCAACGTCGCCGACGTGGTGATCGACAACATCTGGAACGAGCACATGGTCTGCCTCTACTGGGGCGCCAACACCGACCGGGTGACGATCAAGAACTCCCGCATCCGCAACATGTTCGCCGACGGCATCAACATGACCAACGGCAGCACGGACAACCTCGTCAGCAACAACGAGGCCCGCGCCACCGGTGACGACAGCTTCGCGCTGTTCTCGGCCATCGACGCCGGCGGCGCCGACATGAAGGGCAACGTCTACGAGAACCTGACGTCCATCCTGACCTGGCGGGCCGCGGGCGTCGCGGTCTACGGCGGGTACGACAACGTCTTCAGGAACATCTACATCGCCGACACGCTGGTCTACTCCGGCATCACGATCAGCTCGCTGGACTTCGGTTACCCGATGAACGGCTTCGGCGCCAGCCCGCCCACCAGGTTCGAGAACATCTCGATCGTCCGGGCCGGCGGTCACTTCTGGGGACAGCAGGTCTTCCCGGCGATCTGGGTCTTCTCCGCCTCCAAGGTCTTCCAGGGCATCCGCGTCAACAACGTGGACATCGTGGACCCGACCTACGGCGGCATCATGTTCCAGACCAACTACTCCGGAGGCCAGCCGCAGAACCCGGTCACCGACACGATCTTCACGAACGTCTCGATCACCGGTGCGAGGAAGAGCGGCGACGCCTTCGACGCCAAGTCCGGCTGGGCCGTCTGGGCCAACGAGATGCCCGAGCCCGGTCAGGGCCCGGCGGTCGGCTCGGCCACGTTCAACAACCTCCAGATGAGCAACAACTTCCAGAACATCAAGAACACGACGTCGACCTTCACGATCACCGTCAACCCGTGATCTCGTGATCTCGTAGAAAGACCGCGGGAGAACCGCGGTGCCGGTGCCGCCGGGAGGTCCGACCCTCCCGGCGGCACTTCTCCCGTTCCGTCCCTCGTCAGGCGCGGGTGCCCGGTCTCCGCCCAGCCTCCGCAGGTCCCGCACGGGCCCCGCCGGACCCCGGTGTCCGGGTCCCGCACGGCCCGGTACGGTCCGCCCGGCGCGGGTGCCCGGGTTCCACACGGCCCCGGACCGCCCCGGACGGCCTCGGGCGACGTCCGTGCTTCCTGCCTGTTCGCCGCCGACCAGCAGGAAGATCCTCGTACAATGTCCCGATGGCTTCCCCCGAGAACGGCCCCGAGGTGAGCGACGCGTCGCGGGTCCTGCAGCGCGTCTTCGGCTACGACTCGTTCCGGGCGGGCCAGCAGGAGATCATCGAGCACGTCGTGTCCGGCGGCGACGCCCTCGTGCTCATGCCGACCGGCGGCGGCAAGTCGCTGTGCTACCAGATCCCGGCCCTCGTGCGGAAGGGCACCGGAGTGGTGATCTCACCGCTCATCGCGCTCATGCAGGACCAGGTCGACGCCCTGACCGCGCTCGGCGTGCGGGCCGGGTTCCTCAACTCCACCCAGGACTTCGAGGAGCGCCGCGCCGTCGAGTCGGCCTTCCTGTCCGGCGAGCTGGACCTGCTCTATCTGGCGCCGGAGCGCCTGCGGGTCGACGCCACGCTGCGCCTGCTCGACAGCGGGGTGATCTCGCTGTTCGCCATCGACGAGGCGCACTGCGTGGCCCAGTGGGGGCACGACTTCCGGCCCGACTACCTCGCCCTGTCCGCGCTGCACGAGCGCTGGCCGGACGTGCCGCGCATCGCGCTGACCGCGACGGCCACCGAGGCCACCCACGCCGAGATCGCCTCCCGCCTGAACCTGGAGGGGGCCCGCCACTTCGTGGCGAGCTTCGACCGCCCCAACATCCAATACCGCATCGCCCCCAAGAACGAGCCCAAGCGGCAGCTGCTGGAGCTGCTGCGCACCGAGCACGCCGGGGACGCGGGCATCGTCTACTGCCTGTCGCGCAACTCGGTCGAGAAGATCGCCGAGTTCCTGGTGCAGAACGGCATCGAGGCGCTGCCCTACCACGCGGGGCTCGACGCCCGGGTCCGCGCGGCCAACCAGGCGCGCTTCCTGCGCGAGGACGGCCTCGTCATGGTCGCCACCATCGCGTTCGGCATGGGGATCGACAAGCCCGACGTGCGCTTCGTCGCCCACCTCGACCTGCCCAAGTCCGTCGAGGGCTACTACCAGGAGACCGGCAGGGCCGGGCGTGACGGCCTGCCCTCCACCGCGTGGCTCGCCTACGGCCTCCAGGATGTCGTGCAGCAGCGCAAGATGATCGACACCTCCGAGGGCGACGACGCCCACCGCCGCCGCCTCGCCGCCCATCTGGACGCCATGCTCGCCCTGTGCGAGGCGGTCGAGTGCCGCCGCGCGCGGCTGCTCGCCTACTTCGGCCAGCAGGGCACCGCCTGCGGCAACTGCGACACCTGCCTGTCGCCGCCGGAGTCGTGGGACGGTACGGTCGCCGCGCAGAAGGTCCTGTCGACCGTGTTCCGGCTCATGCGCGAGCGCCGCCAGAAGTTCGGCGCCGGCCAGATCATCGACATCCTCCTCGGCAGGAAGACGGCCAAGGTCATCCAGCACGACCACGACGGCCTGACGGTGTTCGGCATCGGCACGGAGCTGAGCGAGGCCGAGTGGCGCGGCGTGGTGCGCCAGCTGCTGGCCCAGGGGCTGCTCGCCGTCGAGGGCGACTACGGCACGCTCGTGCTGACCGAGGCGAGCGCGGAGGTCCTGGGCCGCAAACGCCAGGTCCCGCTGCGGCGCGAGCCGGAGAAGGCGCCCAGGGCCGCCAGAGCCGCGAGATCCTCGGGGTCGTCGGCGTCCTCCACCTCGCGCCGGGCCGAGCCCGTCGAGATGCCGGAGGAGGCGATGCCGGTGTTCGAGCTGCTGCGCGCCTGGCGTGGAGCCACCGCGAAGGAGCAGGGCGTGCCCGCGTACGTGATCTTCCACGACGCGACCCTGCGCGAGATCGCGACCAGGGTCCCCTCGTCGCTGGCCGAGCTGGGCACGATCAGCGGGATCGGGGAGAACAAGCTGGCCAAGTACGGTCAGCAGGTCCTCGACACCCTCGCGGGATCCGGCCGGGAATCCGGTGGCGGAGAGGAAGCCCTTCTGGAGTTCCCCTGAGGTAGAATCGGGCGAATTCGGGCCTGATGGCCCGCGCAGTGAGACGCATATAGGAGCCTGGAGGCTGTCGTCCGCCTCCGGGCTTCTCGCGTTGGCGGATCCCCCCGTGGCTGCGGACTCCCGAAAGAGGACGATCGTTGGCTGACAGAAGGAACGATCCGGTGGTGGTCGTCGGGCTCGGCCGTTTCGGCAGCTCCCTGGCCGTCGAGCTGTTCCGCAGGGGCACCGAGGTGCTGGCCATCGACAGCCGCCCCAAGGTGGTGCAGAGCCTGGCGGGAAAGCTCACCCACGTCGTCGTCGCCGATTCCACCGACATCGAGGCGCTGCGGCAGATGGGGGTGCCCGACTTCTACCGGGCGGTGGTCGCCATCGGCACCGACCTGGAGTCCAGCATCCTCACCACGTCCCTGCTCGTCGAGCTGGAGATCGAGGACGTCTGGGCCAAGGCGGTCAGCCGCGAGCACGGCCGGATCCTGGAGCGGGTCGGCGCCCACCACGTGATCCTCCCCGAGCACGACATGGGGGAGCGGCTCGCCCACCTGCTCAACGGGCGGATGCTCGACTACATGGAGGTGGACGGCGACTACGCGGTGGTCAAGACCCGCCCGCCCCGCGAGTACGTCGGCGTGCCCCTGGGCGAGTCCAACCTGCGGCGCAAGTACGGCGTGACCGTGGTCTGCGTGAAGGGCCAGTACGACGAGTTCACCTACGCCGACGCCGGAACCGTGCTGGGGTACGGGGACGTGATCGTCATCGCGGGCAAGATCGAGCAGGTGGAGCGGTTCACCGAGCTGCCCTGAGCCTTCTGGGCTGTCCCTGAGTCTCCTGGGCTGCTCTGAACCTCTTGAGCTGCTCTGAGCTTCCTGAGCCTCCAGCTGCCCTGAGGCTTCCGGGCTCTTCTGTCGTGCTCCCGCCGTGTTCTCCCGTGTTCCCGTCCCGTTCTTCCGTTCTCCGGTCCCGTTCTCCCATTGCGTTCCCGGGGGTTGCCGCGTGCCCGCGATTCGCCGCGCCCGCACCGCTGTGTGATTCCCGCGATCGATCTAGACTGGGCGGACATTACTAGAATGGAGTTCGGTAGCGATGCGATTCGGACTGTTCCTCAGCGGCTCCCAGAAACCGGACGCGTTCGGCGACCTGCGGGAGCGGATCGCCCGCGGGGCCGATGACGGCTTCTCCTCCGTCTGGATGTCCCACACGTTCGACCTCGACGCTCTGACCGCGCTCGCCGTGGCCGGAAGCCAGGTGCCCGGGATCGAGCTCGGCACCGCCGTCGTCCCGACCTACCCGCGCCACCCGGCGGCCCTCGCCCAGCAGGCGCTCACCGTCAACGCCGCCCTCGACGGGCGGCTCGCCCTCGGCATCGGGCTCTCGCACCAGATCGTGATCGAGGGCATGTACGGCATGAGCTTCGAGCGGCCCGCCCGCCACATGCGCGAGTACCTGTCGATCCTGATGCCGCTCGCGCGCGGGGAGAACGCGGCCTTCGAGGGGGAGACCCTCACGGGACGGCTGGGGCTGAACACGCCGGGGCCGAGGGACATGCCCGTGCTCATCGCCGCCCTCGCCCCGAGAATGCTCAGACTGGCCGGGGAGGTGGCCGACGGCACCGTGCTGTGGATGACCGGTGCCAGGACGGTGGCCGAGCACGTGGCGCCCGCCGTCACCGAGGCCGCCCGGGCCGCCGGGCGGCCCGGGCCGAGGATCGTGTGCGCGCTGCCCGTCTGCGTCACCGACGACGCCGAGGCGGCCAGGGCGCTGGCCGCCGAGCGGTTCGAGATCTACGGCCGGTTGCCGTCGTACCGGGCGATGCTCGACAGGGAGGGCGCCGAGGGCCCGGCGGACGTGGCGATCGTCGGCGACGAGGACGAGGTGTCGGCGCGGATCGAGACGCTCGCCAAGGCCGGGGTCACCGACTTCGTCGCCGCCGAGTTCTCCAGGAGCACCCGGACGAGGGAATTCCTCAAGAGCCTTCTCTGAGGGTCCTGCCGCCACCGCGTCCGCGGATCCTTGCCGCGCGACGGCCTCCCCTCCGAGGGAGGGCCCGCCCCGCTCAGACGCCGAAGGCGCTCAGGGCCGCCCAGGCCGTCCCCGCGCCGGTGACGGCCCCGGCGGCGACCTGGGCGGGCGTGTGGTGGGTGAGCCTGACCCGTGCCCAGCACACCATCGCCACGACCAGCGCGCCCGCGACCAGCGTGGGCACGGCGGGCAGCACGTGGGCCAGCACCACCACGGTGCCCGCCGACACGGCCGCGTGGAAGGAGATCTTCCACCAGAGGGTGATCGGGACCGTCACCGCGAGCGCGGCCAGCATCGCGGTCACGGTGGCCACCAGAAGCCGGGGAGCGCCCAGCAGGATCAGCAGCGTCAGCGCGACGACCACCGAGGCGACCGCCACCAGCAGCGGAACCGTACGGCTCGCCCGGTCGACCAGATGATGGGAGTCGAGGCGCCCGGAACGGACCCCGTTCAGGATCACCAGGGCCGGGATCCCGCCGCACAGGGCCGAGGCCACCAGGCCCCAGACCGCGCCAGGCCAGCCGTCGGCCATCAGCCCGACGAGCGGGGGCAGCCCGATGACCAGCACCTGCGGCGCGAACAGCCCGGTCACCCACCGGGCCGCCGCCCCCGCGGTGCTGTCGCCGTCGCCCGCCATCTCCTGACCGGTCATCTCAATCCTTCCAGCGCGGAGACCCCGCTCCCGAGCTTGCCGGTGAGGGGGCCGGCCCGCCCGCGTCGACATGAGGCCTGCGGGACCTGTGGGGCCCGTGAGGCCACCCTGTCAGCTGAGGGGCCCGGGGACGAACATCCACGGGCCCCTACGGCCCCAGGGTCACGCGCGGCGGTCGCGACGGTGTCCTCGGCATCCCCGGCGTCCTCGGCATCCCCGGCGTCCTCGGTGTCCCCGGTGCCCCGGACAGCGACCGGCAGCGCCCCGGACAAGTGCCCCGGAGAGTGACCCGGCGCACCCGCGAGGGCGGCGGACCGCGCTCACGGGTGCGCTCCCGGGTGGGCGGCGGTCGTCAGTCGTTGGCGTGCAGGGTGCTGTTGAGCTCCACGCCCGTACCCCGGCGGGGCACGGCCTCGACCGCGCCCGAGGTGGAGTTGCGGCGGAACAGCAGGCCGGAGGCGCCGGAGAGCTCGGCCGCCTTGACCACCCGCCCCTCGGGCAGGGCCACCTTGGTCCCGGCGGTGACGTACAGGCCCGCCTCCACGACGCAGTCGTCGCCCAGGGAGATGCCGACGCCGCTGTTGGCGCCCAGCAGGCAGCGCCGCCCGATGGAGATGACCTGCTTGCCGCCGCCGGACAGGGTGCCCATGATCGAGGCGCCGCCGCCGACGTCCGAGCCGTCGCCCACGACGACGCCCGCCGAGATACGGCCCTCGACCATGGAGGTGCCGAGCGTCCCGGCGTTGAAGTTGACGAAGCCCTCGTGCATCACGGTCGTGCCGCTCGCCAGGTGCGCGCCGAGGCGGACCCGGTCGGCCTCGGCGATCCGGACCCCGGTGGGCACCACGTAGTCGACCATCCGGGGGAACTTGTCCACGCCGTAGACGGTCACCTGCCCCCGGGCGCGCAGGCGGAGTCGCACCTCCTCGAAGCCCTCGACGGCGCACGGGCCGTGGTTGGTCCACACCACGTTGCTGAGCAGGCCGAACAGCCCGTCCAGGTTCTGGCCGTGCGGCTGGACGAGGCGCGCCGACAGCAGGTGCAGGCGCAGGTAGGCGTCGTGGGCGTCGGCCGGTGCCTCCGACAGCTTGGTGATGCCGGTGCGTACCGCGACCACCTCCACGCCGCGGTCCTCGTCGGGGCCGAGCAGCGCGGCGACCCCGGAACCGAGCTCCTCGACCGCCTCCTGTTCGGTCAGCCGCCTGGTGCCCGGTGAGGAGGGCTCGCCCAGCTGTGGGGACGGGAACCACGTGTCGAGCACGGTTCCGCCGGTGGTGATGGTCGCGATGCCGGCCGCGTGCGCGCCGGAGATCTGGGCTGCTGCGTTCACGCCGACCAAGCCTAGCCAAAGTGGCCGCAATGGCAGTACGCCGAGGGAGCGTCGGAGGTGTGCCCGCGGTGCCCGCTGGCTAGCGTGGCCGCCATGTTGCAGGGGATCGACGTGTCGAACTGGCAGGGCGCCGTGAACTGGGGCGCGTACGCGAGGGGCGGGGTCTCCTTCGCCTTCGCCAAGGCGAGCGAGGGGAGCACCTTCACCGACAAGTGGTTCGGCACCAACTGGAACGGCATGCGCGAGAGCTGGATCGTCTGCGGCGCCTACCACTTCGCCCGCCCCGCGGGAGACCCCGAGGCGCAGGCGGTGCACTTCCTGCGGATCGTGCAGCGGGCCGGTGGGCTGCGCAGGGGGGACCTGCTCGCGCTCGACCTGGAGACCGACGACCACCTCCCGGCGCCCCGGGTGGCGCGGTTCGCCCGCAGTTGGTGCCAGGCGATCGTCGCGCTGTCGGGGGTCAGGCCGGTGATCTACACGTTCCTGTCGTTCGCGCGCAACGGCAACTGCGCCGGGTTGGAGCCCTACCCGCTGTGGATCGCCGCGCCCGACCACCCCCGGGGCCGGCCGGAGGTGCCGAGGCCGTGGAACAAGTGGACGATCCACCAGCACTCGAACAAACCCGTCGATCGCAACGTCTTCCGCGGCACCCGGGCCGAGCTGACCTCCCTGGGCTACCGCCGGAGCCGCAAGGCCTGAGAAATCGCGTTGCCGACACCGGTAGCATCGATTCCAGACCATCCACCGACGTCTCCCAGGGAGCAACCGTGTCCGCCGTGCCAGAACTTCGTATCACCCTCGCCGGAGCCGTGCGTGTGGTGGCGGGAGGCACGACGTACGGGGAGGCGCTGGAGGCGGACGGCCGCTCGGTGGTCGCCGCCCGCGCCAACGGCGAGCTGAAGGACCTCGCGGCCCCGGTGGCCGAGGGCGACGTGATCGAGCCGGTCCCCGCGAGCAGCCCCGACGGGCGCGCCATCGTCCGCCACTCCACCGCGCACGTCATGGCCCAGGCCGTCCAGGAGATCTTCCCCGAGGCCAGGCTGGGCATCGGCCCGCCGGTCGAGAACGGCTTCTACTACGACTTCGACGTCAAGGAGCCGTTCACCCCCGACGACCTCAAGCGCGTCGAGAAGCGCATGCGCGAGATCGTCAAGCAGGGGCAGCTCTTCTCCCGCAGGCCCGTCTCCGACGAGCAGGCCGCCGAGGAGCTCGCCTCGGAGCCGTACAAGCTGGAGCTGATCGGCCTCAAGGGCGGCGCGGCCGACGAGGAGAGCGTCGAGGTGGGCGGCGCTGAGCTGACCATCTACGACAACCTCGACGCCAAGACCGGCGAGCTGCGCTGGAAGGACCTGTGCCGCGGCCCCCACGTGCCGACCACCCGGTCCATCCCGGCGTTCAAGCTGATGCGCTCGGGCGGCGCCTACTGGCGGGGCAGCGAGAAGAACCCGCAGCTCCAGCGGATCTACGGCACCGCGTGGGAGTCGCGCGAGAAGCAGGACGAATACCTCCACCTGCTGGAGGAGGCCGAGAAGCGCGACCACCGCAAGCTGGGCGCCGAGCTCGACCTGTTCTCCTTCCCCGACGAGCTGGGCTCGGGCCTGCCGGTCTTCCATCCCAAGGGCGGCGTGATCCGCCGCGTGATGGAGGACTACTCGCGCAAGCGGCACGAGGAGGCGGGATACTCCTTCGTCAACACCCCGCACATCACCAAGGAGGGGCTCTACAAGCTCTCCGGTCACCTCGACTGGTACGCCGACGGCATGTTCCCCCCCATGGAGCTGGAGGGGGCCAAGTACTACCTCAAGCCGATGAACTGCCCGATGCACAACCTGATCTTCAGGTCGCGCGGGCGCTCCTACCGTGAGCTGCCGCTGCGGTTGTTCGAATTCGGGACGGTCTACCGCTACGAGAAGTCCGGCGTGGTGCACGGCCTGACCCGGGTGCGCGGCCTCACCCAGGACGACGCGCACATCTACTGCACCCGCGAGCAGATGCGCGACGAGCTGAAGTCGCTGCTGCGCTTCGTGCTCGACCTGCTGCGCGACTACGGTCTCGAGGACTTCTACCTGGAGCTGTCGACCAAGGACCCGGTCAAGTTCGTCGGCAGTGACGAGGACTGGGAGGAGGCGACCGAGACCTTGCGCGAGGTCGCCGAGTCGGAGAAGCTGGAGCTGGTGCTCGACCCGGGCGGCGCGGCGTTCTACGGGCCGAAGATCTCCGTCCAGGCCCGCGACGCGATCGGCAGGACCTGGCAGATGTCGACGATCCAGCTCGACTTCAACCTGCCGCAGCTATTCGATCTGGAGTACCAGGCGACCGGCGGCTCCCGGCAGCAGCCCGTCATGATCCACCGGGCGCTGTTCGGCTCGATCGAGCGCTTCTTCGGCGTCCTGGTCGAGCACTACGCGGGCGCGTTCCCCCCCTGGCTCGCGCCGGTCCAGGTGGTCGGCATCCCGATCGCCGAGGCCCACGCGCCCTATCTCCAGGACCTGGCCAAGAAGGCTCGCGAGCGGGGCATCAGGATCGAGGTCGACGCCTCCGACGACCGCATGCAGAAGAAGATCCGCAACGCGCAGCGGTCCAAGGTGCCCTTCATGCTCCTGGCGGGCGACGACGACATCGCCAACGGCGCGGTCTCCTTCCGCTTCCGCAACGGCGAGCAGAAGAACGGGGTGCCGGTCGACGAGGCGATCGCCGAGATCGCCGACGCGATCGAGCGCCGGGTCCAGGTCTAAAGAACCTCCCCGTGGGCGGCCGAGGCCGCCCACGGGTGTACGGGGGGCCGTGAAGCCCCCCGTACGTCGTTTCCGGGCCCCTTTCGCCGGGGCCCTCGGCGTCCTACGCGTCGTTTCCCGGCTCGGCGGGAGCTTCGGGGCCGGTCTCGCCCGGCATGCGGACGTCCTCCACGTCGACGTTGACCTCCACGACCCGCATGCCCAGCATCCGGCTGATGGTCCGGGCCACGTTGGTCTTGACCTCGTTGGCCACGTCCATCACCACGTGCCCGTACTCCGCCACGATCGTCACGTCCACGGCCGCCGTACGGTCCTGCACGTGGGCGTTGACGCCCCGGGGGCCGCGCCTGGCGATGCCCGCGCGCTCGCGCATCGGCTCCACCGCGTGGGCGGCGTCGCCCCCCAGCTCGGCGACGCCCGTGACCTCCAGCGTGGCGAGGGCCGCGACCTTCTCCACCACCTCGTCGGCCACCTTGATCCGGCCCTTCACCACGGCCGAGGACACCGGGGACACCGGGGACGACGGGGACGCCGCCGGCACCGCCCGGGCGAGGGTGGGGCGGGGCGTGTCGTCCGGCGCCTCGGACACGGGTGAGGAGGGCTCGGGGAGCGCCTCGACCACGGCCAGGAAGGGCTCCCCCGGGGAGGAGACCGGCTCGCCGGGGAACGGGACCGGCGGAAGCGACGCCGGCGGCTCCGGTGGCTCCGTGGCGGCGGACAGGGACAGGGACAGGGAGAACGGGCGAGTGGGCCTGCCGCCCGTCTCGGCGGGAGACACGGGAGACACGGAAGATACAGAAGAGGTGGAAGACGTCGGAGACGCTGGGGACGCGGTCTCCTCGGTCGGCTCCTCGACGGAGACGTCGGTCATGGGTGCTCCTCGGCAGTCGATGATCGTGCTTGGGGGATTCTGCCGGAAATTCGCCGTATTCGTCCGTCAATACCGTGTGACATACGCCGCCCGATCCGTACCGGCACCGGATCCGGGCGGTCCGGGCCCCGGGCGGCGGCACGCGAGGGCGCGAACAGGGGTCCCGAGTGGGGCGGTACGGGCGAGGGCGCGGGCGGGGCGGCGGGGCGGCGGGTCGGCGCCGGGGGAGGCGCAAGACCGCGGGGATCGGCGTGGCAATATGCTGGCGACCATGAGCAACGAGCCGGAGGCGCAGCACGGAGCGGGGACACCGGACGCGTTCCAGAGACTCTGGACTCCTCACCGGATGGCCTACATCAAGGGGGCCAGCAAACCCACCGGTTCCGGCCCCGAGGACGGCTGCCCGTTCTGCGAGATCCCCCGCATGAGCGACGAGGACGGTCTGATCATCGCCCGGGGTGAGACGGTCTTCGCGCTGCTCAACCTGTACCCGTACAACTCCGGCCACCTGATGGTCTGCCCCTACCGGCACGTGCCGGACTACACGGACCTGGACGAGGCCGAGACCTTCGAGCTCGCCGACTTCACCCGGCGGGCGCTGGTCGCCCTGCGCAAGGCCAGCGGCGCGCAGGGCTTCAACGTGGGCATGAACCTGGGCGGTGTGGCGGGCGCCGGGATCGCCGCCCACCTGCACCAGCACGTGGTGCCCCGGTGGGGCGGCGACACCAACTTCATGCCCGTCGTCGGCCAGACCAGGGTGCTTCCTCAGCTGCTGCGCGACACCAGGGAGTTGCTCGCCGGCTCCTGGCCCGGGTCGTCGTAGCGCGAGGCGCCGTCGTCCAGGGCCCGGATGCCCGCCGACAGCGTCAGCGGCACGGCGAGCGCCAGCGCCATGGACAGCACCGCGGCGCCCGAGTCGTTGACCAGCATGCCGACCACCCCGCTGACCAGGGTGCCGATCAGCCCGGCCCGCAGCGCGGGGGAGTGCGCGAACGCGGCCGGCAGCACCCCCGCGGTCGCCTGCTCGGGGCGCAGCAGCGCGTAGACGAGGAACGCCACCGCGGCGATCACGACCGGCATCAGGTTGGGGCTGAGCAGGGTGCCCAGCATCGCGCCGAGCTTGCGGCCGATCACCTCCATGGCCTCGCCGGTGAACACCTGGCCGACGAAGCGGCCCAGGTGCGTCTGCGAGCCCGGCGGGCGCAGGTAGTCGAGGTAGGCGATGGACATCACGATGACGCCGCCCGCCACGCAGAACGCGCCCAGCTTGACGATCGAGACCCGCCTGCCCGCGATCAGCAGCGCGGTCACCGCGATGCCCGGCACGAACGCGATCACCCCGCCGAAGTCGCTGCCCACGCCCGGCCAGCCGCCCAGGATCATCGCGAAGCCGCCCAGCACCGCCACGACGGCGGCGGCCGCGATGCTCGCGCGGCTCCCGCGCGCGGGCCGATCCGCCGCGACGCTCGCGCGGCTCCCGCCCGCCGGCCGGTCCGCCGCGACGTCGCCCGCCGGACCCGCGCGGTCGCCGGGTGCCGTCTGCTCCGCCAAGGAGCCGCCCGCCGGTCCGCCGGGCGCCGGCCGATCCACCGGGGTGGCGGCCGGTGCGCCCGCGCGGTCCCCGCGCGTCAGCCGGTGCGCGATCGTGGCGGCCAGCAGCAGCACCGAGGTGGCGAAGAGCGCGAACGGGATGTTGCCCAGGCCGTAGTAGCGGGCCCCGACCACGGCGCTGTAGCCCATCACGCTGTTGAGCTGCAGGGTCGTCCCGGTCAGCAGGTCGCCCGCCAGCACCGTCGCGGTCACCCCGGCCACCACCGCCAGCGGCCCGAGCGGCGCCCGGCGCCAGGGCCCCGCCAGCGCCGCCGCGGCCAGCAGCAGCGCGCATCCGGCGATCCCGCCGACCAGCGCGAGCACCGGCGATCCCGCGTGGTGCCAGGGGGTGAGGTTCACCAGGTACGTCGACACGGGCACCGAGGCCAGCACCACCGCGGCCACCCGGATGCCGGTCAGCCCCCGCCTGCGGCGCAGCAGCAGGAACGCGGTCAGGTAGAAGGCGACCTGCAGCACCGCGACCGCAGTGAAGAAGATCCCGCCCACGTTCCTGATCGTCTCCCCGGCCACGTCGGCCCGCTCCAGCTCGACGCGCGCCGCCTCGGTGCCGCCGGTGCGTCTCTCGCTCGCCTGCCAGGGCACCCCGATCACGCCCGGAGGCGTCGCGATCCCCGTCAGGGAGAGCATCGTCGCGGTGATGTCCGGCAGGATCGTGGTGTCGTCGCGGTGGGTGGAGGCCGCCCCCAGGAAGCGACCGGAGACGTCTCCGTCGCGCATCATGGCCACCCGCAGGTGCGGGTTGCCGCCGTGGTCGGACAGGCCCGCCAGCAGTACGCTGACATCCTTGGGCAGCACGGTCAGCACCGCCCCCGCCTTGGCGTCGGCCAGGCGCAGCGCCGCGGCCCGTGCCTGCGCGGTGAGCCGGTCCTCGTCCCGCGACAGCCGCTCGCCGGTCACGTACGGCCGGATCAGGTCGTCGACGTCGACGGCCATCACCCGGCACCTGGTGAGCACGTCGGAGCGGATCTGCGCGGGGGAGGGGGCGTACACGTCGACCCTGCCCGAGCGGTCGGCCAGCGCCAGCGCGGCCCCGGGGCCGATCGCCAGCGTGCAGTCACCGGCGGCGTGGACGGCCTCGCCGAGGGCGCCCGCGTTGCGCTGGCCGGCGACGTCGTGCAGGTATCCGTAGTCGGGGATGATCGCGCCCGCCTGGTCGGACTCGGGCAGCGGGGGAAGCCCGCAGCCGTAGCCGACCGCGGACCTCACCCCGGCCGACACCGTCAGCCATCCGTCGTAGGGGCAGGTCACCCTGCCCACCGCGCGGACCGACAGGGATCCGACCGCGCTCAGCCCGGCCAGCTGCCACAGGTTCGGGGTGCCGGTGGGGCTGAGATCACTCCACCGCAGGCCGGGAACGCCGATCAGCATCACCCGCCCGTCCGCCTGCGTGGCGGAGTGCGCGGCCCCCGGCCACAGCAGGCCCAGCACCATCGCAAACGCGACAAGCGTCCGCTTCACGAACGACCTCCCCTTCAGCTCCTGCCAAGTGCTGGCACCGTAGGGGAAGATCGTGCCACGGGTCCAGCCGCCCGGGGGACCGGCGGGTCGCCGCCGCGCCCGGGGCCCGGGTCCTCGCGGGGGCGTTCTCGTCCGCCGTCCGCGCGAGGAGCCCCGGGCGGGGCTCAGGTCCCGGCGGGCGAGCTCTCGTTCTGCAGGCGGTCGAGGGCGGTGACGAGGTAGGTGCCGCCGCCCGCCGCGGTGAAGGCCTGGCGGTCGCCGGCCACCGCGGGCACGATCGCGACCAGGTTGCGGGCGTCGGCGGTGGCGCACTCTCCCGGCTTGCCCGAGGCGATCCGGTAGACCGCGTACGAGCGGGCGTCCGGGGAGCTCTTCCAGCTCAGCGAGGTGCCCTGGAGCCGCACGTCGGCGGGCTTGGCCGGGGCCTGGCCGCCCCGGTCCCTCATCAGCGGCAGCAGCGCCGGGCGGCCGTAGTGGTCCTTCACGACGCGGTCGAGCGCGCCCAGCGGGTTGGTGGAGAGTTGCTTGGCGCTGAAGTAGACGTCGCCGGAGACCTGCCCGTACTTGCGGTTGCGCGTGAGATGGGAGGACATCTCACCGGGCCTGGTCCAGGCGGCGGTGTCGGTGGCGCCGACCCGGTACAGGCCCTGGCCGATGTAGAGCTGCACCCCGGTGCCCTTGACCTCGTTCGCCCACCAGGGCATCAGCACGTCGTAGTCGGCGATCTTGAACCCGCGCGGCCAGTACAGCTGGGGGATGACGTAGTCGACCGTGCCCTTCTTGATCCAGTGGCGGGCGTCGGCGTAGATGGAGTCGTACGCGGACATGCCGCCGGTGGCCGAGCCGGTGGGGTCCTCGGACTTGTTACGCCAGATCCCGAACGGGCTGACGCCGAACTTCACGCTGTTCCTGACCTCGTGCACGGTCTTGTCGACCTGCGCGATCAGCTTGTTGACGTTGGCGCGGCGCCAGTCGGCGAGCTTGGTGCCCTTGCCGTACTTGGCGAAGGCGGCGCCGTCGGCGAACTTCGCGCCCGCGACGGGGTAGGGGTAGAAGTAGTCGTCGAAGTGGACCCCGTCGACGTCGTAGCGGGTCACCACGTCCTTGACGACCTTGGTGACGTAGTCGCGGACCGCGGGAAGGCCGGGGTTGTAGTAGGCCAGATCCCCGTATTTCACGATCCACTCGGGGTGCAGCCGGGCGGGGTGCCCGGCGGGCAGCTTGGACAGGTCGCCGTCGGCGGACGCGCGGTAGGGGTTGAACCACGCGTGGAACTCCAGGCCGCGCCGGTGGGCCTCGGCGACGAGGAAGGGCAGCGGGTCCCAGCCGGGGTCCTTGCCCGCAGTACCGGTCAGATACTGCGACCACGGCTCCAGGTCCGACTTGTACAGCGCGTCGGACGCGGGGCGGACCTGGACGAACACCGCGTTGAACCGCCGCTTGACCGCGTTGTCGAGGATCTTGACGTACTCGGCTCGCTGGCGGGCCGGGGACAGGCCGGTCCGCGAGGGCCAGTCGATGTTCTTGACGGTGGCGATCCACACCCCGCGCAGCTGCCGCTTGGGATACCTCGCGTCCACCTCGCACCGGGCCGACGCGGAGGCGGCGGTCGTCGCGCCCGTCGTCGAGTCGACCGTCTCGGCCGGGACCGCCGAGCTCTTCGCGGCCTTCGGCCGGGCGGGCGCGGCGTCGGGGCCGAAGGTGTATGCGGCTCCCGTGGTCAGGGCGGCGAGGGCGGCAGCGGCCAGAAGAGGGCGTCCGTATCGCATGGTTCCCCAGTGTGGCACCAGCGCCGGTGTGCTCTGACCGGAAAAACGAAATCCTTTCGTGATGGCTCTGTTACATGTGTGCATGCTGGGAGACGTGCGCCGGGCGGTGCGCGCTCCGCGGGGGGCGGGACTCCGTCCGGCGCACGTCTCACCGCCCCGTCAGCCGGTGACTTTGTCCATCAGATGAGAAGGAAGCGGCTCGTAGCGCAGGAAGGCCCGCCGGAACGTCCCGGTCCCGTGTGACATGGATCTCAGATCGATCGAGTATCGCGTGATCTCCAGCTCGGGCACCTCGGCCCTGACCAGGGTGCGCCCCACGCCCACCGGCTCCGTGCCGAGCACGCGGCCCCGGCGCGAGGACAGGTCGGACATCACCGCGCCGACGTGGTCGTCGGAGACCAGGATGGACACCTCGTCGACCGGTTCGAGCAGCAGCGTGGGCACCTTGGCCGCGGCCTCCTTCAGCGCGAGCGCCCCGGCGATCTGGAACGCCATGTCGGAGGAGTCGACCGAGTGGGCCTTGCCGTCGTACAGCGTCACCCGCACGTCCACCATGGGATACCCGGCGAGCACCCCGCGCTGCATCTGGGTGCGCACCCCCTTCTCCACCGAGGGGATGAACTGGCGCGGCACCACACCACCGACGATCTTGTCCACGAACTCGAAGCCGCCGCCGGACGGCAGGGGCTCGACCTCCAGGTGGCAGACGGCGAACTGGCCGTGGCCGCCGGTCTGCTTGACGTTGCGGCCCAGGGCCTGGCAGCTGCCGCCGAAGGTCTCCCTGAGCGGCACCCGCAGCTCGGTCTTCTCCACCTCCACGCCGTGCCGCCTGCTCAGCCGGTCGAGCAGCACGTCGGTGTGGGCCTCGCCCATGCACCACAGCACGAGCTGGCGGGTCTCGGGGTTGTTCTCCAGCCGGAGCGTCGGGTCCTCGGCGACCAGCCGCTGCAGCGCCTGGCCCAGCTTGTCGTCGTCGGCCTTGGACCGGGGCTGGATCGCCACGGGCAGCAGCGGCTCCGGCATGGTCCAGGCCGTCATCAGCAGCGGGTTCTCCCGGTCCGACAGGGTGTCGCCGGTCTCCGCGCGCGACAGCTTGGCCACCGCCGCGATGTCCCCGGCCACGCACTTGGCGGTCGTCCGCTGGTGCTTGCCCAGCGGCGAGGAGAGCGCGCCGATGCGCTCGTCCACGTCGTGGTCCTCGTGCCCGCGGTCGGACAGGCCGTGTCCCGAGACGTGCACCGTCATGTCCGGGCGCAACGTGCCGGAGAAGACCCGTACCAGGCTGATCCTGCCCACGTACGGGTCGCTGGTGGTCTTGATGACCTCGGCGACCAGCGGCCCGTCGGGGTCGCAGGTGATGCCGGAGACGGGCCGGCCGTCGATCGACATGATCTCCGGCATGGGGTGCTCGGGCGGGGAGGGGAACCCCTGGGTGACGAGTTCCAGGACCTCCAGCGCCCCCACGCCGGTCCCCGTGGCCAGCACCGGGTAGAAGCCGCCGCGCGCGACGGCCTTCTCCAGGTCCTCGATCAGGGCCTTGGTGTCGATCTCCTCGCCGGAGAGGTAACGGTCCATCAGGGACTCGTCCTCGCTCTCCTGGATGACGCCCTCGATCAGGGCGCCCCGGTAGACCTCGATCTGGTCGGCGTAGGCGGGGCCGGGGGAGTTCTCGCTCCGGGTGCCGGTCGCGTAGTTGTAGAACTTCTGGCTCAGCAGGCCGATCAGGCCGTTCACCTTGCCGTTGGTCACCACCGGCAGGTACAGCGGCGAGACGCCGTCGCCGAAGGCGTCCTGGCAGGCGGCGAGGGCGTCCTCGAAGTTCGCCCGCTGATGGTCGATCTTGGTGATCACGACCGCGCGGGGCATCCCGACCGCCGCGCACTCGTCCCAGAGCATCCTGGTCAGGCCGTCCACGCCCTCGACGGCCGAGACGACGAACAGCGCCGCGTCGGCCCCGCGCAGCCCGGCGCGCAGGTCGCCGACGAAGTCGGCGTAACCGGGGGTGTCCAGCAGATTGATCTTGATGTCGTTGTGGACCACGGGGGCCACGGTCAGGTTCACCGAGCGTTGCTGGCGCACCTCGACCTCGTCGAAGTCGCTGACGGTCGTGCCGTCCTCGACCCTGCCGGGCCGCTGGACGGTCCGTGTCGCGGCCAGCAGCGCCTCCACAAGTGTTGTCTTCCCGGCACCGGAATGGCCGACCAGCACGACGTTTCGTATCATGCCCGGCTGGTCGGCCGCGGGTGCCCTCCCCGCGGCTCCCGCTGTTCCGCCGGTCGCTCTTTCCGCCACATCGCCTCCCGCGTCGTTGCCGAAGGGGCGCGGCCTGGTGGGGCCACACCCCCGGGGTCCGCTGCCGAGCTCGCGCACCGCGCGGACTCGGTCTGTTCACCAAATACCCATGTGGCGAATATCACAAGAGGGATGTGGCGATCCTCTTGCGATAGGCGGACCTGATCGCTAATCATCCGGGCCGTCCCGGCGGCTCCGCGCCGCCCTCGCGAACGCCGTTCTCCCATGGCTCGCCGCCCCCGTCGCCGATGCGCGCTCGCAGGCCCGGTGGCCTACGATCGGAGCGCCATGCTGAAACTTCTGCGCCCCGCCGTCACCAGGCTCTTGACCCCGCTGGGCAGGGCACTGACCCGCCGCGGGATCAGCCCCAACGCGGTCACCGCCGCCGGCACGCTCGGCACCGTCGCCGCGGCCCTGTTCTTCTACCCACGGGGCCAGCTGTTCGTGGGCACGTTGGTGATCACCTTCTTCGTGCTGGCCGACCTCCTCGACGGGGTGATGGCCAGGATGACGGGCCCGGGAAGCACCTGGGGCGCCTTCCTCGACTCCACCCTCGACCGGGTGGGCGACGCGGGCATCTTCTCCGGGCTGGTGTTCTGGTTCGTCCTGAGCGGGCAGCGGGTGCTTGCGGGGGTCGCCCTGTTCTGCCTCGTCGCGGGGGCGGTGGTCTCGTACGTCAAGGCCAGGGCCGAGGCGCTGGGCATGACGTGCGACGTCGGCCTCGCCGAGCGGCCGGAACGCCTGGTCGTCGGCCTGGTCTCCGCCGGTCTCGGCGGCCTCGGCGTGCCGTACATCCTGGCCGCGGGGCTCTGGCTGCTCGCCGCCGCCAGCGCGGTCACGGTCGGCCAGCGCCTGCTGCACGTGCGCCGGCAGGCCGTTTCCCACCCGCCACGGACCCTCCGCTGATCGGAAAGATCGATGACCGACAAGCCCTCCCCCCAGGATCGTCTCGTCGCCGCGGCGTTCGGCGCCGGTTGGACGGTCGTGCCCCGCCTGCCCGAGAGGCTCACCGCCTGGGCCTTCCGCGCCGCCGCCGACCGGCTGTGGAGGCGCCGCGGCAAGTCGGTGCTCAGGCTGGAGGCCAACCTCGCCAGGGTCAAGGGCACCTCGCCCGGCGACCCGGCGATCCGGGCGCTCAGCCGCGACGGCATGCGCTCCTACTTCCGCTACTTCCACGAGGTGTTCCGGCTGCCCTCGATCCCCATCGAGGAGATCGTCTCCCGCATGCGGGTGGTCGGGGCCGAGCCCGTCTACGACAACCTCGCCAGGGGGCGTGGCGTCGTCATGGCCCTGCCGCACATGGGCAACTGGGACCAGGCGGGCGCCTGGTTCGCCGGTACGGGCCACCCGTTCACCACGGTCGCCGAGCGGCTCAAGCCCGAGTCGCTGTTCCACCGCTACACCGCCTTCCGCGAGGGGCTCGGCATGGAGGTGCTGCCGCTCACCGGCGGTGACGGCCACACCTTCGGCACCCTGGCGCAGCGCCTGCGTGCGGGCCTGCCGGTCGCCCTTCCCGCCGAGCGCGACCTGACCGCGAACGGGGTCGAGGTGCAGTTCTTCGGCTCGGCCACCCGGATGCCCGCCGGTCCCGGCCTGCTGGCCGTGCACACCGGGGCCGCCCTCATCCCGGCGATCCCCTACTTCGAGGAGGACGGCTGGGGGCTGCAGTTCCACGAGGAGATCGCGATCCCGGCCGAGGGCACCAGGAAGGAGAAGGTGGCCGTCGTCATGCAGAGCCTTGCCACCGTCTTCGAGAAGGGCATCGCCGAGCACCCCGAGGACTGGCACATGCTCCAGCGCCTCTGGCTCGAGGACCTGGAGCCCCGGGAGACCCGGGAGAGCAGGCCATGAGGATCGGTATCGTCTGCCCCTACACGTGGGACGTGCCGGGCGGCGTCCAGGTGCACATCCAGGACCTGGCCGAGGCGCTCATGGCCGACGGCCACCACGTCTCGGTGATCTCCCCGGCCGCGGAGGGCGCCGAGCTGCCCCCGTACGTGACCTCGGCGGGCCGCGCCGTTCCGGTGCCGTTCAACGGGTCGGTGGCCAGGATGTCGTTCGGGTTCCTGTCGGCGAACCGGGTGCGCCGCTGGGTGCGCGAGGGCCGCTTCGACGTGCTGCACGTGCACGAGCCGGCCATCCCCTCGCTCGGGCTGCTCGCCTGCTGGGTGGCCAGGGGGCCGATCGTGGCCACTTTCCACGCCTCGTACGGCAACTCCCGCTCCTTCTCGGTCGGGGTGCCGGTGATCATGAGCGCGCTGGAGAAGATCGGCGGCAGGATCGCCGTGTCCGACGCCGCCAGGAAGACCCTGGTCGAGTTCATGGGCGGTGACGCCGTGCTCATCCCCAACGGGGTGACGGTGAGCCGCTACACCGAGGGCGAGCCGCTGCCCGGCTGGGACGAGGGCGAGGTGATCGGCTTCCTCGGCAGGATGGACGAGCCGCGCAAGGGCCTGCCGGTGCTGCTGGAGGCGTTCGCCCTGCTGGCCGCCGAGCGGCCCGCGCTGCGCCTGCTCCTGGCCGGGCCCGGTGACGCCGACGAGGTGCTGGAGCGGGTCCCGCCCGCCTTCCACGACCGGATCGGCCTGCTCGGCATGGTCAGCGAGGAGGACAAGGTACGCGCATACCACACGGTCGACGTCTTCTGCGCGCCCAACCTGGGCGGTGAGAGCTTCGGCATCGTGCTGACCGAGGCGATGTCCGCCGGCGCGGCGGTCCTGGCGAGCGACATCCCGGCCTTCCGCAAGGTGCTCGACGACGGCCGGGCGGGGGCCCTGTTCGAGACGGGCGACGCCAGGTCGCTCGCCCGCGAGGCCGCCGCGCTGCTCGACGACCCCGGGCGCCGGGCCGAACTGTCGGAGAAGGCCCGCCTCGCCGTGCGCAAGTACGACTGGTCGACGGTCGCCCGCGACGTCCTGCGGGTCTACGAGACGGTGGCGAGCACGGCCGGGGTCGAGGAGGACTCCCTGGCGGACCCTGTGACGGACCCTGCGGCGGACCCTGCGGCGGACTCCGTGGCGGACTCTGCGGCGAGCACGGTGCCGGACGCGGCGGGGGCCGTCGTCGGGTCCGTGAGAGACGGTGAGGGCGCGGCCGTGAGGGGCGACAGGCCGTGACGACCACGCTGATCCTGGTGGTGGGCGCGATCGTGGTGCTCCTCGCCGTCTACATCTCCTGGCGGGCGGGGCGGCTCGACCGGATGCACATCCGGCTGGAGCTGGCCCGCGAGTCCCTGGACGCCGCCCTGGTGCGGCGGACCGCCGTCAGCCTGGAGCTGGCGGCCTCCCGGCTGCTGGACCCGGCGACGAGCCTGGTGCTGGCCGCGGCCGCCCACGAGGCCCGTACCGCGGGTCCCGAGGAGCGCGAGCACGCCGAGAGCGACCTGTCGCGCGCCCTGCGCGCAGTCGTCGACCAGGAGCGCTTCCGCGACCGGCTGGCCGACACCCCCGCGGGGGCCGACCTGCTGGAGGAGCTGGACGCGGCCGTGGCCAAGGTCCTCTACTCCCGCAGGTTCTACAACAACGCGGTGGGGGTCACCCGGACGGCGCAGCGCCGCTGGCTGGCCCGCACGCTGCGGCTGGCCGGGCACACCGAGTATCCGGGCTTCTTCGAGATCGACGACGCGCCTCCGAAGGCCCTGGCAGCTGAATAACGATGATTAAGGCGTGTATGAACCGGAGTATCTGACAAGTCGGACACCGGTAAGCTCTTGGCGATTCATGACTGGGTGGCCACGTGACCGAGTGGCCGACTTGAGGAGATGAGCCGTGCGGGTGTCCCGGATGATCGCCGTCACGCTGGCGGGAGTCGCGGTCCTGGCGCCCGCCGCCGCCTGCTCCTCCGACGATCCGGCCCCGGGCAGCCCCGCGGGCGCGGCCGGCGAGCCCAGCACGGCCCCGACGCCCACGCCCGAGCCGACGCACCCCTTCACCGGCCTGCCCGGCGCGGCCCGCAGGGCGGTGCTCGCGGTGAAGATCGAGAACACCTCGGCGGGCAAGCCGCAGCTCGGCCTGAAGAGCGCCGACGTCGTCTACGTCGAGCAGGTCGAGGCGGGCCTGACCCGCCTGATGGCGATCTTCTCCTCGAAGATCCCGGCCAAGGTCGGCCCGGTCCGCAGTGCCCGCATCTCCGACCTGCACATCGTCCCGCAGTTCGGCAGGCCCGCCTTCGCCTACTCGGGCGCGCAGACCAAGATGCTCCCCTTCATCGCCGAGGCGCCGCTCTTCGACGTCTCCGACAGCAGGCAGCCGGGCGCGTACTTCCGCCAGCCGGGACGCTTCGCCCCCTACAACCTGTTCGCCAACACCAAGCGGCTGCTGGCCGGGGCGCCCAAGGCGAGCAGGGCCAAGGACATCGGGTTCACCTTCGGCGACGCGCCCGAGGGCGGCGTGCCGCGCAAGACGTACAGCGTCAAGTACCCGGCGGCGAGCTTCACCTTCCGCTGGTCGGAGGCCGCGGGCAAGTGGCTGATCTGGCAGGACGGCAAGAAGGACATGGCGGCCGAGGGCGGCCAGCTCGGCGCGCCCACGATCGTCGTGCAGTACACCAAGACGGAGCGCTCGCAGTTCCACGACAAGAACCAGAGCTACACCCCGCTGGTGCACAGCACCGGCAAGGGCAGGGCGATCGTGCTCCGCGACGGCCAGGCGTTCAAGGCCCGCTGGTCGCGGCCCAAGGAGAAGGACGGCACCGTCTTCACCACGGAGGCGGGCGAGGCGATGAACTTCGCCCCGGGACAGGTCTGGGTGGTGCTCGCCTCCGCCAAACCCGTCATTCCCTGACGCGCGAGCCCTACATCCTGTCCAAGAAGATCGCCCGACAGCGACAAGACGTCATGTAAGGGGGCGGGCCGCCAGCGCCTACGATGGAAGCGTAGTGGCCGTCCCCGCGGACGGCCCGTGATCCGCAGCCAGCCGTCGTGAGGTAGAGACCGTGTCCAGCAGCACGCCCGAAGTCAGCGAGACCACCGTCACCGGAACCGCCCGGGTCAAGCGCGGCATGGCAGAGATGCTCAAGGGCGGCGTCATCATGGACGTCGTCAACGCCGAGCAGGCCAAGATCGCCGAAGACGCCGGCGCAGTCGCCGTCATGGCGCTCGAGCGGGTGCCCGCCGACATCCGCGCCCAGGGCGGCGTCTCCCGGATGAGCGACCCCGACATGATCGACGGCATCATCGCCGCCGTCTCGATCCCGGTCATGGCCAAGGCCCGCATCGGCCACTTCGTCGAGGCCCAGGTGCTCCAGTCGCTCGGTGTCGACTACATCGACGAGTCCGAGGTGCTCACCCCGGCCGACTACGCCAACCACATCGACAAGTGGCAGTTCACGGTGCCCTTCGTCTGCGGCGCGACCAACCTGGGCGAGGCGCTGCGCCGCCTCACCGAGGGCGCGGCGATGATCCGCTCCAAGGGCGAGGCCGGCACCGGCGACGTCTCCAACGCCACCACCCACATGCGCAAGATCAGGGGCGAGATCAAGCGCCTGGGCTCGCTCCCCGAGGACGAGCTCTACGTCGCGGCCAAGGAGCTCCAGGCGCCGTACGAGCTGGTCGCCGAGGTCGCCAGGACCGGCAAGCTGCCGGTCGTGCTGTTCACCGCCGGCGGCATCGCCACCCCGGCCGACGCGGCGATGATGATGCAGCTCGGCGCCGAGGGCGTGTTCGTCGGCTCGGGCATCTTCAAGTCCGGCAACCCCGCCGAGCGCGCCTCCGCGATCGTCAAGGCCACCACCTTCTACGATGACCCCGACGTCATCGCGAAGGTCTCCCGCGGTCTGGGCGAGGCCATGGTCGGCATCAACGTCGACGACATCCCGGCCCCGCACCGGCTCGCCGAGCGCGGCTGGTAGAGCGGACGGGGACGCCAGGGGACCCCTGGGAACTCCGGAGAACCGGGAAAAGGCGATCTCCGTCATGGAGATCGTCTTTTCCCTGACAGAGGGAGTTAACTCCTCAGTCATGGTGCTCCGCGAGGCTGACGGGCGTTCGAGCCCGATCACCCGGGAGGTTTCCCTTGTCGAAGTTCACCCGCCGGTCCTTTCTCGTCACCGGTATCGCGGCCGGCGCGGCGGCGGGCATCCCCGCCGCCGCGCACGCCGATCCCGGACCCGCCCAGGAGAGCGCTGACTCTCTGGTGTCCCTGGCCTCCCGCGGCCTGCGCTCGGACCCGTTCACGCTCGGCGTCGCCTGCGGGGACCCCGACTCCGGCGGCTTCGTGATCTGGACCCGCCTGGCACCCCAGCCGCTCGCCGAGGACGGCCTGGGCGGCATGCCCGCCCGGCCCTTCGCCGTCGAGTGGCACGTCTACGGCGACGAGAGGGCCCGCCGCCCGCTGCGCCGGGGCGTGGCCACGGCCGCTCCCGAGTGGGGCCACAGCGTCCACGTCGAGCTGAACGGGCTGCCCTCCGACAGGGACTACTGGTACCGCTTCAAGGTCGGCCCGTACGTCTCGCCGATCGGCAGGGCCAGGACGGCCCCGCACGCCCTCTCCCACGGCTCGGCCCTGGCGATGGCCTTCGTCTCCTGCGCCCAGTACGAGCACGGCTACTTCACCGCCTACCGGCGCCTGGCGGAGGAGCGGCCCGACCTGATCCTGCACCTGGGCGACTACCAGTACGAGTACCGGCGCGACACCTACACCATCCCCGGCGGCAACATCCGCCACCACGAGGGGCCGGAGACCGAGAGCCTGGCGAACTACCGCCAGCGGCACGCCCAGTACAAGACCGACCCCGACCTGCAGGCCGCGCACGCCGCCGCCCCCTGGCTGGTCGTCTGGGACGACCACGAGCTGGACAACAACTGGGCCGACGAGGTGCCCGAGAAGCCCGAGGTGCCCCAGCCGAACTTCCTCGCCCGGCGCGAGGCGGCCTTCAGGGCGTACTACGAGAACATGCCGCTGCGGCGCGCCTCCATCCCCCGGGGCGTCGACATGCAGCTCTACCGGCGCGTCCGGTGGGGGAGGATGGCCACCTTCCACATGCTCGACACCCGCCAGTACCGCAGCGACCAGGGCTGCGGCGACGGCTACAAGGACTGCCCGGCGGCGGTCGACCCCGCACGCTCGATCACCGGCGAGGCGCAGGAGCGCTGGCTGCTGGACGGCATGCGGCGCTCGGAGGCGCGCTGGGACGTCATCGGCCAGCAGGTCTTCTTCGCCCAGCGCGACAACAACGCCGGGCCCGCCAAGATCACCAGCCAGGACGCCTGGGACGGCTACGTCGCCTCGCGGCAGCGCATCACCCAGGGCTGGGTGGACGCCGAGGTGCGCAACCCGGTGGTGCTCACCGGCGACGTGCACGCCCACTGGGCGAGCGACCTCAAGCTCGACTACGACGACCCCACCACCCGCACGGTCGGCTCCGAGCTGGTCGCCTCGTCCATCACCACGGGCGGCGACGGCCTCGACTCCGACCCGGCGACCCACCCGTACCTGACGATCAACCCGCACCTGAAGTTCTACAACAACCAGCGCGGCTACGTGATGACCCGGATCGAGCGCGACCGGCTCACCGCCGACTTCAAGGTGCTGCCGCAGGTGACGCAGCCGGGCTCGGCGGCGCACACCAAGGCGACCTTCGTGATCGAGGACCGGGTCCCCGGCGTGCAGCGGACCTACCTGCGCCCGGTCGACCCCTCGGCCGCCAGGACCCCCGGGATCGACTGGATCCAGGAGACCGTGGACCTGGAGACCAAGCGTCCCTGACCTCGTCGCGATCACCGGAGATCACCTGACACCCATGGTCACGGGTGCCCCGCCGCACGTTCAGCGGGGCACCCGTGACGCGTTCCGGCCGGGGAACCGCGGCTTCCCCGGCCGGAGGAGGGGGGCGCGACGGCCCCGGACTCCCGTGCCGGGCCGGAGCGTAAACCGGTTTGGGCCGGTACGAGGGGTGGCCATACGCTGAAGGGGCATCTCACCCGGACGGGAAGGACCACCGGTGACCATCGTCCCCACGATCGGCGTCTTCGCGCTGCAAGGAGACGTGCGCGAGCACGTGCGCTCCCTGGAGGCGGTGGGCGCCAGAGCGGTCACCGTACGGCGTCCCCGTGAGCTGGAGGCGGTCGACGGCCTCGTCATCCCCGGCGGCGAGTCCACCACGATGTGGAAGCTCGCCGAGACCTTCGACCTGCTCGAACCGCTCCGGATGCGGATCAAGGCGGGCATGCCCGCCTACGGCTCCTGCGCCGGAATGATCATGCTGGCCGACCGGATCGAGGGCGGGATCGAAGGTCAGCAGACGATCGGCGGCATCGACATGGTCGTCCGCCGCAACGCCTTCGGCCGCCAGGTCGACTCCTTCGAGGCCGACGTCGACTTCGCCGGCCGCGGCGGCATGCGGGCCGTCTTCATCCGCGCGCCCTGGGTGGAATCCGTGGGTTCGGGGGTCGAAGTGCTGGCGCTGGCCGAACCTGGGGATAGGATCGTCGCGGTCCGCCAAGGACCGCTGCTCGCCACGTCCTTCCACCCGGAACTTACCGGGGATGTCGGTGTGCATTCATATTTCGCTGAGATGGTGAGGGAGCTCTAGGCGATGTCCGGCCACTCCAAATGGGCGACGACGAAGCACAAGAAGGCCGCGCTCGACTCCAAGCGCGGCAAGCTGTTCGCCAAGCTCATCAAGAACATCGAGGTCGCGGCCCGGACCGGCGGACCCGATCCGGACGGCAACCCGACGCTGTACGACGCCATCACCAAGGCGCGCAAGAGCTCGGTCCCGATCGACAACATCGAGCGTGCCCGTAAGCGCGGCGGCGGCCTGGAGGCCGGCGGCGCCGACTGGCAGACCATCATGTACGAGGGTTACGCCCCCGGCGGCGTCGCGGTGCTGATCGAGTGCCTCACCGACAACCGCAACCGCGCCGCCTCCGAGGTCCGCGTCGCGCTGACCCGCAACGGCGGCTCGCTGGCCGACCCCGGCTCGGTGTCCTACATGTTCAACCGCAAGGGCGTCGTGCTCGTCCCCAAGGGTGAGCTGGCCGAGGACGACGTGCTGGTCGCGGTCCTCGACGCGGGCGCCGAGGAGGTCAACGACCTGGGCGACCAGTTCGAGGTCGTCTCCGAGGCCACCGACCTCGTCCCGGTCCGCAAGGCCCTGCAGGAGGCCGGGATCGACTACGACTCGGCCGAGTCCGGTTTCATGCCGACGATGAACGTCCCGCTGGACGAGGACGGCGCCCGCAAGGTCTTCAGGCTGATCGACGCCCTCGAGGACAGCGACGACGTGCAGAACGTCTGGGCCAACTTCGACGTCTCCGACGAGGTCATGGAGAAGCTCGACGCGTAACCCGGGCCATTCGGTGTGACCTCGTGTTGTCTGCGAGGTTTGTCCGCGTGGTCAAGGGCATATCACGCGGACAATGGGCAATCCTGACCTGATCTTTGCCGTGGCGGGCGTCGCCGCGCTGCTCGCGGCCACGCTGCCGCGGCTCCTCAACCGCCGTCCCTTCTCGCTCCCGCTGGCCTGCCTGCTGGGCGGCCTCCTCCTCTATGTCCTGCCCCTGGAGCTGCCCGATCCCGATCCGGTGGCTCACCGGGCGCTGGTCGAGCACGCCACCGAGATCTGCGTGCTGATCTCGCTCATGGGCGCCGGGCTGGCCATCAACCGGCCCTTCGGGCGGCGCGACTGGTCCTCGACCTGGCGCCTGCTGGGGTGGACGCTCCCGCTGACCGTCCTCGCCGTGGCCGCCGCGGCGTACGGCCTGCTCGGCTGGCCCCTGGCCGCGGCGCTGCTGCTGGGCGCGGTGCTCGCGCCGACCGACCCGGTGCTCGCCTCCGACGTGCAGGTCGGCGAGCCCGTCGACTCGGAGAAGGCCGACGACGAGGTCCGCTTCACCCTCACCTCCGAGGCGGGCCTCAACGACGGCCTGGCCTTCCCCCTGGTGTACGCCGCGATCGCGCTGGCCGTCAGCGGGGGTGTCGGCTGGGTCGCCGAGTGGACGCTGGTGGACCTGCTCTACCGGTGCGCCGCGGGCGTGGTGTGCGGCCTGCTGATCGGCAAGGGTCTGGGGCGGCTCTTCTTCCGCGCCCAGAAGTCCGACCTGCGGCTGGCCGAGCACCGCGACGGCTTCGTGGCGCTGGCCGCGACGTTCCTGGCCTACGGCCTCACCGAGCTGGTGCACGGCTACGGTTTCATCGCGGTGTTCGTGACCGCCTGCACCATCAGGGCGGCCGAGCGCAGCCACGGCTACAACGGGGTGCTGCACGGCTTCATCGAGCAGCTCGAGCGGCTGTTCACCGCCTGGCTGATCATGCTGCTCGGCGGTTTCGTCGCGATGGGCGGCCTGTCCGCGCTCACCTGGCGGGGCGCCGCGGTCGGACTACTGCTGCTGCTGGTCATCCGGCCGCTGACCGGCTGGCTCGCCGAGCTGGGCGGCAGGGCGGGACCGCGCGAGCGCGTCGCGACGGCGTTCTTCGGCATCCGCGGCATCGGCTCGCTGTTCTACCTCGCCTACGCCCTCGGCCAGGCCGACTTCGGCGTGCCCGCCGAGGAGCTCTGGGCCGTGGTCGCCTTCACCGTGCTGGCCTCCCTGGCCATCCACGGGATCTCGGCCTCGCCGGTGATGAACCGCCTGGACCGGCTGCGCGACAAGAAGAGCGACGAGGACGACGAGGACGACGAGGACGCGGAACCCGCCGCCCAGCACCTGTGAGCCCGGGACCCGCTCGCGGCCCCTCCGGCGGGCCGGGGAAGAGCCGTGCGCGGGCCGCTCCCACGCGGTAGAGTCTGCCACCGAACAGGTGTTCGGCGAGCGGAGGCGTGTCGGTGCGGTTGCCCGAGTTGCGGGTGATGGGGGTCGATCCCGGGCTTACCCGATGCGGGCTCGGCGCCGTCGAGGGGCGGCCCGGCGCGCCGCTGAGCCTGGTCAAGGTCGGGGTCGTCCGCACCCCCGCCGACGACGAGATCGGCGCCCGGCTGGTGGCGATCGAGACGGGCATCGAGCGGTGGCTCGACGAGGTCCGGCCCGACGCGGTGGCCGTGGAGCGGGTCTTCGCCCAGCACAACCTCAGGACCGTGATGGGCACCGCGCAGGCCTCCGCCGTGGCGATCCTGTGCGCGTCCCGCAGGGGCCTGCCGGTCGCGCTGCACACGCCGTCCGAGGTCAAGGCCGCCATCACCGGCAGTGGCACGGCCGACAAGCAGCAGGTCGGCACGATGGTGACCCGCCTGCTGCGGCTGGACGCCATGCCCAAGCCCGCCGACGCCGCCGACGCGCTCGCCCTCGCGATCTGCCATGTGTGGCGGGGCGGGGCCCAGAGCAGGCTGGCCGAGGCCGCCGCGAAGGCGGCGAGCGCCACCACCACCCCCGCCGCCTACTTCCGAGGCCGTGGCAGGGCCGGACACCCGAGAGGAACCGCGAAGTGATCGCCTCGGTGCGAGGACAGGTGACCGCGATCGCCGCTGACGGGGCGGTCGTCGAGGTCGGCGGGGTGGGGGTCCTCGTGCACTGCACGCCGGGCACGCTGGCGACGCTCAGGACGGGCGAGGAGGCCAGGCTCGCCACCTCGCTGGTGGTCCGCGAGGAGTCGCTCACCCTGTTCGGCTTCGTCACCGACGACGAGCGCGCCATCTTCGAGATGCTGCAGACGGCGAGCGGGGTCGGCCCCAAGGTCGCCCTGGCGATGCTGGCCGTGCACACTCCCAACGCGCTCCGGGTGGCGGTGGCCTCCGCCGACGTCAAGGCGCTGACCAGGGTCCCCGGGGTGGGCCCGAAGGGCGCCCAGCGGATCATCGTCGACCTCAAGAACAAGCTCGGCACGCCGGAGGAGGCCGTCAGCGCCGCGCTCGACGGCCGCGCCGCCGCGCCCGCCTGGCGCGCCCAGGTCCACTCCGGGCTGGTCGGTCTGGGCTACTCGGGGCGAGACGCCGACGAGGCGGTCGCCACCGTCGAGCCGCAGGCCGACGCCGAGCTGGCCGAGGGCCGCACCCCGCAGGTGGCGGCCCTGCTCAAGGCCGCGCTCCGCGCGCTGAGCGTGCGATGAGGGGCGAGCGCGCCGTACGAGACGTGTGCCGGGAGACGGTGGGCGGGGCCGTCGCGCGGTGCCATGAGGGGCTCCGGCGGTTCCGCCGCGCGGCGAGCAGGGGAGGGGCGGCGTGAGTTCCGACCGTGATCTGGTGTCGCCGGACGCCGAGGGCGACGAGAGATACATCGAGGCGGCGCTGCGGCCCAAGCGGCTGGAGGAGTTCATCGGCCAGGCGCGGGTGCGCGAGCAGCTGTCGCTGGTGCTGCAGAGCGCGCTGCGGCGCAACCGGCCACCGGACCACGTGCTGATGAGCGGCGGACCCGGGCTGGGCAAGACGACCCTCTCCATGATCATCGCGACCGAGCTCTCCGTGCCCCTCAGGATCACCTCGGGGCCCGCGCTGGAGCGGGCCGGCGACCTCGCGGCGATCCTGTCGACCCTCTCCGAGGGCGAGGTCCTGTTCATCGACGAGATCCACCGGATGGCCAGGCCCGCCGAGGAGATGCTCTACCTCGCGATGGAGGACTTCCGCGTCGACATCGTGGTGGGCAAGGGCCCTGGGGCGACCGCGATCCCGCTGGAGATCGCTCCGTTCACCCTGGTCGGCGCCACCACCCGGGCCGGCATGCTCCCCGCGCCGCTGCGCGACCGCTTCGGTTTCGTCGCGCACATGGACTTTTACGGGGTCGCCGAGCTGGAGGAGGTGCTGCACCGCTCCTCGCGCCTGCTGGGCGTCACGCTCCCCGGCGACGCCGCCCGCGAGATCGCCGGCCGCTCCCGGGGCACCCCCCGCATCGCCAACCGGCTGCTGCGCCGGGTCCGCGACTTCGCCGAGGTGCGCGCCGAGGGCGTCGTCACCAGGGATGTCGCCTCCGCCGCGCTCAACCTCTACGAGGTCGACGCCGAGGGGCTCGACCGGCTCGACCGGGCGGTTCTCGGGGCGCTGCTGCGCAAGTTCGGCGGCGGGCCGGTGGGGCTGTCGACACTGGCGGTCGCGGTGGGGGAGGAGCCGGAGACGGTGGAGGTGGTCGCCGAGCCGTTCCTGGTGCGGCAGGGACTGCTGGCCCGCACCCCCCGTGGCCGGGTGGCGACCGCGGCGGCCTGGACACATCTGGGGCTGACGCCCCCGCCGGACGCCTTCGGAGCCTCGTTTCTCATCGATCTTGAGGATGATCTCGGGGCCGTCTAACGTTGGGAGTCGGTAGGGAAGTCGTACAGAATTGATCACAGATCGATGACAACCGTATCGAAATGGGAACTTCCCTGCGCGCCAAAACGTGACTTCGTTGCCGCGCTCTTAACAGCTCGCCTAAACTCCGAGCCTTGGCTGGCTGTGTAGGCTGACGTGCTGAGCGGCGTGGCCGTATGTGACGTCCGGCTTCCGCCGGTCAATCTCAAGAGAGGGAGCGGCCCTGTGGGCGGCAACTATTCGAGCCTGATCATGATCGCTCTCATGGTCGTGGTGTTCTACTTCCTGCTCATCCGGCCGCAGCGCAAGCGGCAGCAGGAGCAGGTCAAGATGCAGAACAGTCTCACGCCGGGCACCGGCGTCATGACCACGACGGGTCTTTTCGCGACCGTGGTGGCCATCGACGCCGACGACGTGATCCTGGAGATCGCCCCCGGCGTGGAGACCCGCTGGGTCAAGGCGGCCATCGGCCGTGTCCTGGTTCCCGTTGACGACGCGGAGGAGGAGAATGTCAAGGCTGTCGACCACGGTGTCGTGGAGACGGCGGAACAGCAGGGTGCAGACCACGACACGACGAGCAAGAAGCCGTGAGTAGCCTCACCTCCAACCCCCTATAACCGAAAGAACTGACGACCAGTGGCCCGACCGACCAGCGGCCAGAGCAGACCGGGGCGCATGCTCCTGGTGCTTCTGGCGATCATTCTCGCCATGGGCGGGGCGATGCTCCTCAACAAGGCGTACACCCCGGAGTATGGCCTCGACCTCGCCGGCGGCACGACCGTGACGCTGCAGCCCGTCACGCCGAACGGGAGCGCTCCCTCACAGGAGAGCCTCGACCTCGCCGTGAACATCATCCGCGAGCGGGTGAACGGCAGCGGCATCTCCGACGCAGAGGTCGCCAAATCCGGTGACAACATCGTCATCTCCGTTCCCGGAGCTGGCCAGGAGGAAGTCGTCAAGCTGGTCGGCACCACCGCGGAGCTGAGGTTCCGCCAAGTGCTGGCGATCGGGGCCGGGTCGCCTCCGCCCCCGGGCCAGCTCTCCACCCAGGCGCCGACGCCGACTCCCTCGCCCACCGCCTCCGGGCGCAAGGGCGACAAGGAGTCCGAGCCCGCCGAGTCGGGGACTCCGAAGCCCGGCGCGACCGCCGCGCCCGACACGGGAGCCTCCCCGGCCGGCCGCGCCCTGTCGTCGGCGCTGACCAACCCGAGCCCCGGCGCCACTCCCGCGCCCTCCGCCGAGCCGAGCGGCGACAAGGGTGACAAGTCGGCCAAGCCGGGCAAGAGCGCGGCCCCGGACGCCAGCGCCCCGCCGACGGCCCCGCCGACGTCGCCCGACGACCCCATGGCGGGCGTCGACACCACCGGCATCGACCCCGCGGCGCTCAAGCGGTTCGAGACGCTCGACTGCGCCAAGGACGCGGGGGTGGGCGCCCAGGACGCGCCGGACAAGCAGTACGTCGGCTGCAGCCAGGACGGCAGCACCAAGTTCGTGCTGGACAAGGCGGCCGTGACCGGCACCTCGATCGACAGTGCGTCCTCCGGCGTCGACCAGACCACCGGTGAGTGGCTCGTCCAGCTCGCCTTCAAGGGCCAGGGCCCCGACCAGTGGTCGAAGGTCACCACCACCGCCTTCAACTCACAGGCTCCCCGCAACCAGGTCGCCATGGTCCTCGACGGCGTGGTCATCTCCGCACCCGTCATCCAGGAGCCCATCAACGGCGGCCGGGCGCAGATCTCCGGCAGCTTCACCCAGGTGACGGCCGACGAGCTGGCCAACCAGCTCAAGTACGGCGCGCTGCCGCTGAAGTTCGAGAAGAGCTCCATCGAGGAGGTCTCCTCCACGCTGGGTGCCGACCAGCTGCGCGGCGGTCTCATCGCGGGCGCGATCGGCCTCCTGCTGGTCGTGGTCTACTCGATGCTCTACTACCGGGGTCTGGGCATCGTGTCGGTGCTGAGCCTCCTGGTGGCCACGGTCGTGACCTACCAGTCCGTCGTGCTGCTCGGCACGTTCGCGGGCTTCCGCCTCTCGCTGCCGCACATCATCGGACTGATCGTCTCGATCGGTATCACCGCGGACTCGTTCATCGTCTACTTCGAACGGATCCGCGACGAGATGAAGGAGGGCCGGCGCTCGCTGCGCACGGCCATCGAGGTCGCCTGGGTCCGCGCCCGGCGGACGATCCTCATCGCCGACGCCGTCATGTTCATCGCCGCCGTGGTGCTCTACTTCCTGGCGGTCGGCGGTGTGGCCGGGTTCGCCTTCGCCATGGGCCTGACCACGCTCATCGACATCGCCGTGGTGTTCATGTTCACCAAGCCGTTCGTCGCGATGCTGGCCAAGCTGAAGTTCTTCGCCAAGGGGCACAAGCTCTCCGGGCTCGACGCCGAGCGCATGAGTGAGGCTCCCGTCGCTCCCAAGACCGTTCCGCAGGAGGCCTGATGTCCGGCATCGCGCGCCGGCTGTACCGGGGCGAGGTCGACGTCGACTTCGTCGGCCGCAAGAAGCTCTGGTACACCCTTTCCGCAATCCTGCTGGTGATCTCCATCGCCGGTCTGGTCTTCAACGGCCTCAACCTGGGTGTGGAGTTCAAGGGCGGGTCGGTCTTCTCCTTCAAGGCGCCGACCGCCAACATCGAGCAGGTGCGCGCCACGTTCACCGACGCCGGCGCGCACCAGGTCATCGCGCAGACGACCCAGAACGGCTGGCGGGTCACCACGGAGAGCCTCCCGGCCGACCAGGTCACCAAGATGCAGAAGGCCGTCTCCACCGCGTTCAAGCTGCCGGTGGACCAGGTCAACCTGCAGGTGATCGGTGCCTCGTGGGGCGGTCAGGTGGCCAACAAGGCCGTCATCGGACTCATCGTCTTCATGCTGGCGATCATCCTGTACCTGACGATGGCCTTCGAGTGGAAGATGGCGCTGGCCGCCGTCGTGGCGCTGCTGCACGACCTGGTGATCACCGCCGGCGTCTACGCCTGGTCCGGCTTCGAGGTCACCCCGGCGACCCTGCTGGGCTTCCTGACGATCCTCGGATACTCGCTGTACGACGCCGTCGTCGTCTTCGACATGATCAAGGAGGTCACCGCCAAGATCGGCAGGACCTCCAAGATCACCTACACCGAGGCCGCCAACAACGCGCTGAACCACACGCTGATCCGGTCGCTGAACACCACCCTGGTGGCGATCCTGCCGGTCGCGGCGATCCTCTTCATCGGCACCACGCTGTTCGGCGCGGGAACGCTGAAGGACCTGTCGCTGTCGCTGTTCGTCGGCATGATCGTCGGCACCTACTCCTCGCTGTGCGTCGCGACGCCGCTGCTGGTCACGCTGAAGGAGCGCGAGACGCTCTACACCGAGATCGCCAAGAGGCTCGCCGCGCACGGAGGCGGTTCCGGGGTCAAGACGGTGCGCCAGCCGGTCACCGCCGGGGCCTCCAACGGGGCCGGGGCCTCCAACGGTGCCGCCACGGTCGCCAGCCGGACCTCTCCGGCCGGTGACAAGCGGAGGAAGAAGTAAGCACGAGCACGTCCGCGCCTCCGCTCCCCGCACAGGGAGCGGAGGCGTTTTCCTTACCTGTCGCAGCCTTCCCCGCGCCACCGTTTTCCGGTGTCTCCCGCACCTTCCCGCTCTCTCCGGCGCCACCGGTTCCCCGGTTCCCCGGTTTCCCGGTTTCCCTGCGCCTTTCCCGTACCTCCCCGCCTTCTCCACCGCCCCCGGCACCACCGGCCCCCCGGTGTTTCCCACCCCGAGATCTCCACAGGAGCGCCGACCATGACCGAGCTGAGCAGCCTGATCCTCGACCGCATCCGCGACGTGCCCGACTACCCGCAGCCCGGAGTGCTGTTCAAGGACATCACCCCCCTGCTCGCCGACCCGGTGGCGTTCACCGCGGTGACCGAGGAGCTGGCCGGGCTGTACGAGGTGGACAAGATCGTCGGAATCGAGGCGCGGGGGTTCATCCTGGCCGCCCCGGTCGCCATTCGGGCGGGCGCGGGCTTCGTCCCGGTACGGAAGAAAGGCAAACTGCCCTCTGAGACGCTTGAGGCGTCCTACGATCTGGAGTACGGCTCCGCCACCATCGAGGTTCACCGGGACGCCTTCACCCCCGGGGAGCGCGTCCTCATCGTCGATGACGTGCTCGCCACCGGAGGTACGGCGCGCGCGGCGGTGGAGCTGGTCCGCAGGGCGGGCGCCGACGTCGTTGCGATCGCCGTGCTCATGGAGCTGGCCTTCCTCAAGGGCCGCGAGCGCCTGACCGACGTGGAGTTGCACCCCCTCGTCGTCGTCTGATCGACCCCGCGGACAAATGCACACAACCCCGTCTGGATACACTGAGGGATCTGGACTCGAACGTAAGGAGTCTGAGTGCCCCGTGATGTGGTCGTCCCCGACGCGACCGCCGGCGGTGGCGGTCCCGAGACGGCCGTCCCAGCAGGCGATGCCGGTTCCGCCATGTCCGGAGCCGCCGAGGAGAAGCCGGCGGTAAGGCGAAGGCTCGCACGTTTTGGGGGACAGTGGGGTGGCGGCATGAATCCGGTCCTGGAGCCGCTGTTCCGGACGGTCCGCGCGACCCACCCGAAGGCGGACCTGCGGCTCATCGAGCGCTCCTACGACGTGGCCGCCTACCACCACCGCGACCAGAAGCGTAAGAGCGGTGACCCGTACATCACCCATCCGCTGGCGGTGGCCACGATCCTGGCCGAGCTCGGCACCGACGACGAGACGCTGTGCGCGGCGCTGCTGCACGACACCGTCGAGGACACCGCCTACGGTCTCGACGAGCTGCGCTCGGACTTCGGCGACAACATCGCGCTGCTGGTCGACGGCGTCACCAAGCTCGACAAGGTCAAGTTCGGCGCCGCGGCCGAGGCCGAGACCGTACGCAAGATGGTCGTCGCGATGTCCCGCGACATCCGGGTGCTGGTGATCAAGCTCGCCGACCGGCTGCACAACATGCGCACCATGCGCTACCTGCCCGAGCACAAGCGGCACCAGAAGTCGCGGGAGACGCTGGAGATCTTCGCGCCGCTCGCCCACCGGCTGGGCATGAACACCATCAAGTGGGAGCTGGAGGACCTCGCGTTCGCCATGCTCTATCCCAAGCGGTACGACGAGATCGCCCGGATGGTGTCGGAGCGGGCCCCGCGCAGGGACCTGTTCCTGCAGGAGGTCATCGAGAAGGTCTCCGGAGACCTGCGCGACGCCAAGATCCGCGCGGCCGTCAAGGGCCGCCCCAAGCACTACTACTCCGTCTACCAGAAGATGATCGCCAGGGACGTCGCCTTCGACGACATCTACGACCTGGTCGGCATCCGGGTGCTGGTCGACTCGGTCCGCGACTGCTACGCGGCGCTCGGCACGATCCACGCGCGATGGAACCCGGTCCCCGGCCGGTTCAAGGACTACATCGCGATGCCCAAGTTCAACATGTACCAGTCGCTGCACACCACGGTCATCGGCCCCGAGGGCAAGCCGGTGGAGCTGCAGATCCGCACCCACGGCATGCACCACAGGGCCGAGTACGGCGTGGCGGCGCACTGGAAGTACAAGGAGGACATGACCGTCTCCGGTCCTCCCGGGACGAAGCTGAAGCCCGCCAGCGACATGGCCTGGCTGCGCCAGCTCCTCGACTGGCAGAAGGAGACCGCCGACCCGGGCGAGTTCCTGGAGTCGCTCAGGTTCGACCTGTCGGTCTCCGAGGTCTACGTCTTCACCCCCAGGGGCCAGGTCATCGCCCTGCCGGAGAACGCGACGCCCGTCGACTTCGCCTACGCCGTGCACACCGAGGTGGGCCACCGCTGCATCGGGGCCAGGGTCAACGGCCGCCTGGTGCCCCTGGAGTCGCGCCTGGGCAACGGCGACACGGTGGAGATCTTCACCTCCAAGTCGCCCGACGCGGGCCCCTCGCGCGACTGGCTGAAGTTCGTCAAGTCCGGCCGGGCCCGCAACAAGATCCGGCAGTGGTTCTCCAAGGAGCGCCGCGAGACCGCGATCGAGGCGGGCAAGGAGGCGATCGGCCGCGCCATGCGCAAGCAGGGCCTGCCGCTGCAGCGCCTGATGTCCGGAGAGTCCCTCCTGGCCCTCGCCAGGGACCTGCGCTACCCGGACGTCTCCGCGCTCTACGCGGCCGTCGGTGAGGGCCACGTGGCCGCGCAGACGGTCGTGCAGAAGCTCGTGACGTCCATCGGGGGAGTCGAGGGCGCCGAGGACGACATCGCCGAGACCTCCGTGCCGACCAAGCTGCGCGGGCGCCCCCGCGGCAGCGGCGGCGCGGGAGTGGTCGTCGCGGGCGACTCCGACGTCTGGGTACGCCTGTCGCGATGTTGCACCCCCGTGCCCGGCGACGAGATCGTGGGCTTCGTCACTCGCGGGCACGGCGTGTCGGTGCACCGCACCAACTGTCCCAACATGGACCAGCTCCAGTCCGAGCCCGACCGCCTGGTCGAGGTCGCCTGGTCCGCCGCCGACGACTCGGTGTTCCTGGTCGCGCTGCAGGTCGAGGCGCTCGACCGGCCCCGGCTGCTCTCCGACGTGACCCGCACCCTCTCCGACCAGCACGTCAACATCCTGTCGGCGTCGGTGACGACGTCCAGGGACAGGGTAGCGATCAGCAAGTTCACTTTCGAGATGGGCGATCCCAAGCACCTGGGCCACGTCCTGAAGGCCGTCCGCAACATCCAGGGCGTCTACGACGTCTACCGGGTCAGCGGCGCCGGTTCCTGAGGGCTACCGCCCGCTCCGTCCCGTACCGCCCGCTCCGTCCCTCCGGCGACCCCGCCCGTCTCGCGACCCGGCCCGGCCGTGTCCGGCAGTGCCTTTCCGTGTCCGTCCGCCCCGCCACAGGCGGCGGGGCCGCGAGGGGCACTCCCGTGGTGGAAGTGCCCCCGCGGCCCCGGGGTCGCGTCGTCAGCCGGTGACGGCGCCGGGCGTCAGGAGAACTCGGCGAGCGTGCGCTCCGCCTCCTCCAGCCAGGAACGGCGGGCGGCCAGGGCCTCCTCGGAGTCCTTGACGTCCTTGTCCTTGCCCGCGTCCCTGGCCTTGGCCAGGCGGCTCTCCAGCTGCGCGATCGACTTGCGTAGCTGGTCGACCGTGTTCTGGGCGCGGGCGCGGGCCTCGGGGTTGGAGCGCTTCCACTCCGTCTCCTCGGCCTTGCGGACCGCCTCGTCGATCTTGCGCAGGCCACCCTCCAGGCGGTCGCGCTGCTCGCGCGGGACCGGGCCCGCGGCCTCCCAGCGCTCCAGGAGGTTGCGCAGGGCGCCCCTGGCGGCGCGGGCGTCGGTGACCGGAAGGATCTTCTCCGCCTCGACCAGGAGCTGCTCCTTGATCTCGGCGTTGGCCGCCAGCGAGGCGTCGCGCTCGGCGAAGACGGCCGACCGCGCCTGGAAGAACTGGTCCTGGGCGCCCTTGAAGCGGCCCCAGAGCTCGTCCTCGACCTCGCGGGAGGCCCTGCCCGCCGTCTTCCACTCCTGCATCAGCTCGCGGTAGGCGGACGCGGTGGCGCCCCAGTCGGTGGACGAGGCCAGCGTCTCGGCCTCGGCCACGATGCGCTCCTTGGTGGAACGCACACCCTCACGCTGCTCGTCCAGCCCCGCGAAGTAGGCCTTGCGCCGCTTGGCGAAGGCCGTACGGGCCGCCGAGAGGCGCTTCCACAGCGCGGCCTCGGTCACCCGGTCGATGCGCTCGGCGGCCTTCCACTCCTCGATCAGCTGACGCAGCCGCTCGCCACCGGTCTTCCAGTGGGTGGTGTCGTCGGCGATGCGCTCGGCCTCGGCGACGATCCGCTCCTTGACGCCCTTGGCCTCGGCCCTGGCCACGTCGCGAGCGGCCTTGACCTCCTCCCGGCGCTGGGCGACCAGCTCCGTGAGGGCGTTGAGGCGGTTCAGCAGCGCGTCGAGATCGCCGACCGCGTGCGCGTCGGTGATCGCCTCACGAAGCTTGACGATCGTCGCCTCGGCCTGGGCGGGTGGCAGGTCGGTGCCGCGGACCCGCTGTTCCAGCAGGGCGACCTGCCCGGCCAGCTCGTCGAACTTGCGATGGAAGTAGGCAAGCGCCTCCTCCGGTTCGCCGGCCTTCCAGGACCCGACGGCCCGCTCTCCCTCAGCCGTACGTACGTAGACGGTGCCGTCGTCGTCTACCCGGCCCCACGGGTCGGTGCTCACCGTGTCCTCCCGCACTTTCATCAGCCTTTCGGGACTAACCGCCCCTTGTATGTATTACGTCAGCTCTAACTGGACATTGTCACGTCTTTGATTTCGACGGTTTCCTTCGGCGCCCCGGTGCCGCCGTCCCCCGGGGGAAGGAAGCCCGCCTTGTTCACCTTGTCGAGGATCTCCAGGCCCTTGGTGACCGTACCGAACGGTGTGTATTGCGCCGGCAGCTGGGTGTCGCCGTAGACCATGAAGAACTGGCTGCCGTTGGTGTCGGGACCGCTGTTGGCCATGGCCACGACGCCGCGGGTGTACTTGGCGCCCTCCAGGTTCTCGTTCACGAAGCGGTAGCCGGGGCCGCCCTGGCCGTCGGTGGGGTTCTTGCCGTCGGCCTTGGCCAGCGGGTCGCCGCACTGCAGCATCGGGAACTGGTCGGAGCCCAGCCGGTGGCACTTGGAGCCGTTGAAGTACTTCTTCTGCGCCAGGAAGGCGAAGGAGTTGACCGTGCACGGGGTCTTGTCGGCCGACACCTTGATGACGATGTCGCCCAGGTTGGTCTTCAGGGTCATCTTCTTGGGCGTCAGGTCGACCTTCTCCGGGGGCAGGCCCACGTTCTTGGCCGGGCCGCCGCCCGCCTCCGCGACGTAGCCGCAGGTGCCGCTCGCCGGGTCGAAGGCCTTGGGCTGCGGGCCCGCGGCCTCCGAGGCGGCCGGGGAGGCGTTGTCCGACGGGGCCGGGTCGGTGGTCGCGGTCGCCGTCGTGTCGGAGCCCCCGAACATGGTCGTCGCGGCGATCACACCCGCCACCACGACCACACCGGCCACGGTGCTGCCGATGATCGCGTTGCGCTTGGCCCTGGCCTCACGTTCGACGCGTCGCTGCGTCTGCCGCTCGTAGTGCTCGCGCGCCAACTGCTTCTGGCGCTCCTTGCCGCTCACCGCTTCGCCCTCCCGAGTGCCGAGTAGTACTTAATGAGGTGGGCGAATCGTATCGGCCAATGGGTAATGGTTCGCAGCCCGCCGACCCGCACCGGTACCCTTCGGTTACATTCCCATCCGCATTCTTGACGAGATCAGCTGAGGCAGATGCTCATCGCCGGCTTTCCCGCAGGGTCCTTCCAGACCAACTGCTACGTCGTCGCTCCCGCCGCGGGCGAGGAGTGCGTGGTCGTCGACCCCGGTCAGAACGCCGTCGGCGACCTCGACGACCTGCTGCGCGAGCACCGGCTCAAGCCGGTCGCGGTGCTGGTCACCCACGGGCACATCGACCACATGTGGTCGGTCGCCCCGGTCTGCGGCGCGCGTGACGTTCCCGCGTGGATCCACCCGGAGGACCGCGACCTGCTGTCCGACCCGGGCAAGGGGCTGTCGCTGTCGACGAAGCAGCAGATGTTCGGCGGGCTCACCTTCACCGAGCCCGACGACGTGCGCGAGCTCGCCGACGGCGAGGTGCTGCGGCTGGCCGGCCTGGAGCTCACCGTCGACCACGCCCCCGGCCATACCAGGGGGTCGGTGACCTTCAGGCTGCCCAGCACCGAGGAGATCCCGGACGTGCTGTTCTCGGGCGACCTGCTGTTCGCCGGCTCCATCGGCCGCACAGATCTTCCGGGCGGCGACTACCCGACCATCCTGCGCAGCCTGGCGGCCAAGTGCCTGCCGCTGCCGGAGGGCACGGTGGTCCTGCCCGGCCACGGACCACAGACCACGATCGGTCACGAGCGTGCCACCAACCCGTACCTCGCGGAGGCGAAGGCGGCCGCGGGCGCGGAGCCCGCGGGTTCCGCGGACGCCGGGCACGACCGCGGCCCCGGCAGGGGACTTTAGACAATGACTTTGCAGGCGCCCAAGGGCACCTTCGACTGGCTTCCGCCGCGCTCCGAGCGGGCGCTCGCCGTGCGCGAGGCGCTCACCGGGCCCGCCCGCCGGGCGGGCTACGGCTACATCGAGACCCCGGTCTTCGAGGACACCGCGCTGTTCGTCCGCGGTGTCGGCGAGTCGACCGACATCGTCTCCAAGGAGATGTACACCTTCGAGGACAAGGGCGGGCGCTCCATCACGCTGCGCCCCGAGGGCACCGCGTCGGTGGTGCGGGCGGTCCTCCAGCACGGCCTGCACAACGGGCAGCTCCCGGTGAAACTCTGGTACTCGGGCAGCCAGTTCCGCTACGAGCGGGCCCAGAAGGGCCGCTACCGCCACTTCTGGCAGGTCGGCGCCGAGGCGCTGGGCTCGGAGGACCCGGCACTCGACGCCGAGCTGATCCTGCTGGCCGTCGACGGCTACGCCGCCCTGGGGCTCACCGGGGTCCGGCTGCTGATCAACACGCTGGGCGACAAGGAGTGCCGCCCCGTCTACCGGGCCGCGCTTCAGGACTTCCTGCGCGGCCTCGACCTCGACGAGCCCACCCGGCAGCGAATCGAGATCAACCCGTTGCGCGTGCTCGACGACAAGCGCCCCGAGGTGCAGGCACAGCTGGCCGGGGCGCCGCTGGTCGTCGACCACCTGTGCGAGGCGTGCAAGGCCTACCACGAGGAGGTCCGCTCGCTGCTGACCGCCTCCGGCGTCGCCTACACCGACGACCCCCGGCTGGTCCGCGGCCTCGACTACTACACGCGCACCACGTTCGAGTTCGTCCACGACGGGCTCGGCTCGCAGTCCGCGGTGGGGGGCGGGGGCCGCTACGACGGGCTGAGCGAGATGCTCGGCGGGCCCGCCCTGCCCAGCGTCGGCTGGGCGCTGGGCGTCGACCGCACGGTCATGGCCATGGAGGCCGAGGGCCTGTTCGGGGACGAGAGCGCCGAGGCGCGCGTGCAGGTGTACGGTGTGCCGCTGGGCGAGGAGGCGCGCCGCCGGATGTTCCAGCTCGTCACCGAGCTGCGCCGGGCGGGCCTGGCCGCCGACATGTCGTTCGGCGGCAAGGGCGTCAAGGGCGCCATGAAGGGTGCCGACCGCTCGGGTGCCGGTTACGCGGTGATCCTCGGCGAGCGAGACATCGCCGCCGGGGTCGCCCAGGTCAAGGACCTGGCCGGCGGGGACCAGAGCGCCGTACCGCTCGCCGAGATCGTCACGATGTTGAAGGAGAGACTGGACAAATGATCCGCACGCACGAAGCGGGATCACTGCGCGAGGAGCACACCGGGCAGCGGGTGACGCTCGCCGGGTGGGTGGCGCGGCGCCGCGACCACGGCGGCGTGGTCTTCATCGACCTGCGTGACGCCTCGGGCTCGGCCCAGGTGGTCTTCCGCGAGGAGGACGACGCCCACGGCCTGCGCGCCGAATACTGCGTCAAGGTCGTCGGAGAGGTGCGGGTCCGCCCCGAGGGCAACGAGAACCCCGAGCTGCCGACCGGCGCGATCGAGGTCGTCGCCTCCGAGGTCGAGGTGCTCAGCGAGTCCGCGCCGCTGCCGTTCCCCATCGAGGGCACCGCGGGCATCTCGGAGGAGGCGCGGCTGAAGTACCGCTACCTCGACATCCGCCGCCAGCAGGTCGCGCACGCCATGCGCATCCGCTCCCGGGCCACCTACCTCGCCCACGAGGTGATGAACGAGCAGGGGTTCACCTACGTCGAGACCCCGACGCTGACCCGCTCCACCCCGGAGGGCGCCCGCGACTTCCTCGTCCCGGTCCGGCTCCAGCCGGGCAGCTGGTACGCCCTGCCCCAGTCGCCCCAGCTGTTCAAGCAGCTTCTCCAGGTCGCCGGTCTCGAGCGTTACTACCAGCTCGCCAAGTGCTACCGCGACGAGGACCTGCGCGCCGACCGGCAGCCGGAGTTCACCCAGATCGACGTCGAGATGTCCTTCGTGGACCAGGACGACGTCATCGCGCTGGGCGAGAGGCTCATCGGCCGCATCTGGAAGGAGACGGTCGGCTACGAGCTGCCGGCGCCCCTGCCCCGGATGACCTACCGGGACGCCATGGCGCGCTACGGCTCCGACAAGCCCGACCTGCGCTTCGGCCAGGAGCTCGTCGAGATGACGGACTTCTTCGCCGACACCACCTTCCGGGTGTTCCAGGCGCCGTACGTGGGCGCCGTGGTCATGCCGGGCGGGGCCTCGCAGACCCGCAAGGAGCTGGACGGCTGGCAGGAGTGGGCCAAGTCGCGCGGCGCCAGGGGCCTGGCCTACGTGCTGGTGGGCGAGGACGGCACGCTCGGCGGGCCGGTCGCCAAGAACCTGTCGGAGACCGAGTCGGCCGGCCTGGCCGCCAAGGTCGGCGCGGCCCCCGGTGACGCGATCTTCTTCGCGGCCGGCGCCGCCTCCGCCTCCCGCGACCTGCTCGGCGCGGCCCGCCTGGAGATCGGCCGTCGCTGCGGCCTGATCGACGAGTCGGCCTGGAACTTCCTGTGGATCGTCGACGCCCCCATGTTCGAGGAGGACGGCGAGGGCGGCTGGACCGCGGTCCACCACCCCTTCACCGGCCCCAAGCCCGAGTGGGCCGACACCTTCCAGGACCACCCCGGCGAGGCCCTGGCCTACGCCTACGACATGGTCTGCAACGGCATGGAGATCGGCGGCGGCTCGATCCGTATCCACCGGGCCGAGATGCAGCAGCGCGTCTTCGACGTGCTGGGCATCTCCAAGGAGGACGCGGAGAGCAAGTTCGGCTTCCTGCTGGAGGCGTTCAAGTACGGCCCCCCGCCGCACGGCGGCATCGCCTACGGCTGGGACCGGATCTGCATGCTCCTGGCGGGCACCGACTCCATCCGCGACGTCATCGCCTTCCCGAAGACGGCCTCCGGGTTCGACCCGCTGACCGGCGCGCCCACCCCGATCACGGTGGAGCAGCGCAAGGAGGCGGGCGTCGACGGCAGACCCAAGGTCGACGCCTGATCCGGGTCCTCCCCGGATGTGAGGCAGTGTGAGCCAGGTGTGACGAGGGCCCCCGGACGGTGCTCCGGGGGCCCTCGCCGTGTCCGGAGCCTAAAAGTCGCGGGAGATGAGCCGCGATGGCCCCCCTGCACCCCCCTGCACCCCCTGCACACCCCTCTGTGCCCCTCACGTGCCTCCTGGGCGGCCTTCAGGGGAGTCCGGTCCCCAAAGGGCGGGGAGGCGTCGTGGCCCGCGCACGGCCACGCTGGGGTCTGCGCCGGCCGCGCGCCGTCCGGGGCGGGCGAGGCGGGATCTGTTCGGGACGTGCGGAGCCTCTGGGATGTGCGCGGCCGGGGGTCCGGCGTGAGTGGCGCGAGGGCGTGGAGGACATGTAGAGGACATGCAGAGGACATAGGGCGCGGGCGTGTCCGGGGCGTGCGGGGCGCGGACGCGAGAACGCCCCGCCGGTCGGACGACCGGCGGGGCGTTCTGCGGCGGCGGGCCGCCGCGGTTCCGGCTAGGAGAGCCGTACGTTCTTGATGATCACCGGGATCTTGGGGGCGGTGGAACCACCGTCACCGGTGATGTCCTCGGGATTGGTGATCCACCCGCCCTTGACGATCTCGTCAAGGATCTCCATGCCCTTGGAGACGACACCAAAAGGCGTGTAGGCCTTCTCCACCTGCTGGGTCTCGTCCCCGAGCGAGATCCAGAACTGGCTGCCGTTCTGGTTGACGGCGTCGACGGCCTGGGCCACCGCGACCGTGCCCTTGCTGTACGGGATCCCGCCGAGGTTCTCGCTGTCGTAGACGTAGCCCGAGCTGCCCTGGCCGTCGGTCCGGTTCTTCCCGTCGGCCTTGGCCTGGGGGTCGCCGCACTGCAGCAGGCTCAGGCCGGAGTTCTCGGGGGTGGCCAGGCGGTGGCACTTGGTGTTGTCGAAGAAGTTCTTCCTGGCCAGGAAGGCGAAGGAGTTGACCGTGCAGGGGGCCTGCGCGGTCGCCAGGTCGATCACGACGTCACCGTGGTTGGTGGTGATCGTCATGGTCTTCAGCTTCAGGTTGGGCTTGGTCGGTGGCATGCCCACGTTCTTGGCCGGGCTGCCGCTGGTGTCCTTGCGATAGGAGCACTTCGTGCCGAGCGGATCGGCCGTGAAGGTCGGCTCCGGCGTCGCGGCCGCGGTCTCCGAGGGAACCGGTGAACTGGTGGCGGCGGCGTTGGTCTTCGCGTCGTCACCGTCGTTTCCAAGGAGGGTGACGCCGGCGAACAGTCCCCCCGCGACGACGACCACCGCGGCGACGGCTCCGATGACGACGTTGCGCTTCGACGCGCTCGCCTGCTCGGCACGCTTCGCCTGCCGCTCTTTGTGTTCCCGAGCCAGCTGGCTCTGGCGGTCCTCGGCGCTCACCGCTATGTCCTCCAAGATTGATGTTCCATGGGTACGGGCTGGCGAAAAGAGTACCGGCCCCAACATGTGCTGTACGTAAGTGGCGGAATTCCTCAGATGGGGACAGAGGGGAGGAGGGGATCTCTTCACGCTCCCCATAACCCGTCCATGGTGGGATCCGTACTTGCTGATGATGAACCACGCACCACCGGAGCGCCCCCATGTTCGACGAGATCCTCGGCCTGCCCATTCATCCCCTGATCGTTCACGCGGCCGTGGTCCTGACGCCGCTCCTGGCGGTGCTCGCCGCCGCGTACGCGCTGGCGCCGCGCACGCGGCCCGTGCTCACCTGGGCGGTGGTCGGGCTCGCCCCTGTCGTGCCGGTGAGCGTCTTCGCGGCGCGGCAGAGCGGGGAGGCGCTGGAGGAGGGCCGCTTCGCCTCCGTCGAGGGCCGGCTCGGCGAGCGCATCGCCGAGCACGCGGGCTTCGCCACCCCCTTGCTGCTCGTCACCCTCGCCCTCGGAGTGGTCTCGCTGGCCCTCGTCCACGTCACCCGCGGTGACAGGTTCGGCCGCCCGGCCGGGCTGGCGGTCTCGGCGCTGACCGTGGTCCTGGCCGTCGTGGCGCTCTACTACGTGGTGCGGAGCGGGCACAGCGGGGCCGTCGCGGTCTGGGGGAGCTGAGCCCGTACGGCTCCTGAAACGCCACGGGCGTCCGATGCGCCGCCGTCCGGGAGGGCCGGGACCCCGCCGGGCGGCGGTACTGTCTCAGGCGTGGACAGCCTGTTCGATTCGGCGGCGGAGGAGGCCCATCGCGGCCAGGAGCCCCTGGCGGTGCGGATGCGCCCCCGGAGCCTGGACGAGGTGATCGGCCAGCGGCACCTGCTGGGCCCCGGCACGCCGCTGCGCCGCCTCGTCGAGGCCGAGGCGCCGATGTCGCTGTTCCTCTGGGGCCCTCCGGGCACCGGTAAGACCACCCTCGCCTACGTGGTGGCGGGTGTCACCAAGCGCCGGTTCGTGGAGGTCTCCGCGGTGTCGGCGGGCGTCAAGGAGGTCCGCGCGGCCATCGAGCAGGCCCGGCGCGAGCTGGGCATGTCCGGCCGCCAGACCGTCCTGTTCGTCGACGAGGTGCACCGCTTCAACAAGGCGCAGCAGGACGCCCTGCTGCCCGCCGTGGAGAACCGCTGGGTCACCTTCATCGGCGCCACCACCGAGAACCCCTTCTTCTCCGTCATCTCGCCCCTGCTGTCGCGCTCGCTGCTGCTGACCCTGGAGTCGCTGTCGGAGGACGACATCCGGGTGGTGCTGGAGCGCGCCGTCACCGACCCGCGCGGCCTGGACGGGAGGGTGAGCCTGGCGCCGGAGGCCGCCGAGCACCTGGTGCGGCTGGCCGGTGGCGACGCACGCAGGTCGCTCACCTACCTGGAGGCCGCCGCGCTGATCGCCGACGGCGAGGTCACCGTCGAGGTGGTGGAGCGGGCGGTGGACAAGGCGGCCGTGCGCTACGACCGCCAGGGCGACCAGCACTACGACGTGATCAGCGGTTTCATCAAGAGCATGCGGGGCTCCGACGCCGACGCGGCGCTGCACTACCTCGCCCGGATGATCGAGGCGGGGGAGGACCCCCGGTTCATCGCCCGCAGGATCGTCATCTTCGCCTCCGAGGACGTCGGCATGGCCGACCCCACCTGCCTGCAGGTCGCGGTGGCCGCCGCCCAGGCGGTGGAGTTCATCGGCCTTCCCGAGGGGCGGCTCAACCTGGCCCAGGCCGTCATTCACTGCGCGCTGGCCCCGAAGTCCAACGCGGTGATCAACGCCATCGGCGCGGCCGCCGAGGACGTGCGGCGCGGCAACATCGGCCACGTTCCCAACCATCTGCGCGACTCCCACTACGCCGGGGCCAAGCAGCTCGGCCACGGCAGGGGCTACAAGTACCCCCACGAGTTCGAGCACGGCCTGGTACGCCAGGAGTACGCCCCCGAGGAGCTCAGGGACCGGCGCTACTACCAGCCCACCAGACACGGCGCCGAGGCGGGCCTCGCCGACCGCTGGTCCAGGATCCGCGCGTTCCTGCGGGGGGAGTAGTCCCCGCGCCCCGGGGGCGCGCGGTAAACGGGGATGAGTGGTATCGGGCACGATAGGGTTTTGCAATCCGCCCGACCATGGCCGGGGTCACCTATGAACCTATGAGGGGAGCGGGTCCGCAGATGCTTACCGCAGGAGAGGTCGCGGGGCTGATCGCCGCGATGGCCTGGGCGATCCTGGTCTCCTTCATGGCCGTCGTCATGGTCAGGCTGGCCCGGCTGCTCACCGAGACCACCAAGATGGTTTCCCAGCTGGGCGACCGCGTCGTGCCGCTGCTGGAGGACGTCTCGGCCGCCGTCGGCGAGACCAACCGGCAGCTGGTCGCGATCGAGGCCATCACCAGGGACGTCAAGCAGGTCAGCGGGCACGTGGCCAAGGTCAGCGACGTCACCCAGAACCTGGTCACCAGTCCGATGATCAAGGTCGCGGCCCTCACCCACGGCGTCCGCAGGGCCCTGGGCTCCCGCAGGCGGGCCAGGCCCGCCGCGGTGGAGCTGGAGAGGCGTCCGCGATGATCCGCAGGCTTTTCTACATGGGGCTGGGCGCGTTCGGCGCGGTGTGGGTGATGCGTAAGCTTCAAGCACTGCATCCGAACCACCTGGCCCGGCGGGCCGCGCACAACGCCGCCGGAGCCCTGGAGCAGGCACGCGACCTCGCCGCCGACGCCCTGCGGGGCGCCGCCGAGCGGGAAATCGAGTTGCGGTCCAGGTTCGGGCTCGACACCGTGGAAAACCCCTATCACTCCAACGTAAAGGATGGCCGCTGACATGGAGTCGGCAGAGATCGCCCGCCGCTTCCTGCGCTTCTTCGAGGAGCGTGGGCACACCGTTGTGCCCTCGGCCAGCCTCATCGCCGAGGACCCGACGCTGCTTCTGGTCAACGCGGGCATGGTGCCCTTCAAGCCCTACTTTCTGGGCCAGCAGAAGCCGCCCTACAAGCGGGCCGCCAGCGCGCAGAAGGTCGTCAGGACCCTCGACATCGACGAGGTCGGCAAGACGACCAGGCACGCCAGCTTCTTCCAGATGCTCGGCAACTTCTCCTTCGGCGACTACTTCAAGGAGCAGGCGATCCCGTTCGCCTGGGAGCTGCTGACCAGGCCCGAGTCCGAGGGCGGTTTCGGCTTCCCCGAGGACCGCCTCTGGGCCACCGTCTACCTCGACGACGACGAGGCCGCCGACATCTGGCGCAAGGCCGGGGTGCCGCAGGAGCGCATCCAGCGCCGCGACCTGGCCGACAACTACTGGCACATGGGCGTGCCGGGTCCCGGCGGCCCGTGCAGCGAGATCTACTACGACCGCGGCCCCGAGTACGGGCGCGAGGGCGGCCCGGTCGTCGACGAGAACCGCTACCTCGAGGTGTGGAACAACGTCTTCATGCAGTACCAGCTCAGCGCGGTACGCAGCAAGATCGACTTCGACATCGCCGGTGAGCTGCCCGCCAAGAGCGTCGACACGGGCATGGGCCTGGAGCGCATGGCGGCGATCCTGCAGGGCGTCGACAACATCTACGAGATCGACACCACATACAAGATCCTCGACCGGGCCGCGGACCTCACCAAGACGCGCTACGGCCGCGACGAGCGCGCCGACGTGTCGCTGCGGGTCGTCGCCGACCACGTCAGGACCGGCGTGATGCTCGTCGCCGACGGGGTGCTGCCCTCCAACGAGGGCCGGGGCTACGTGCTCCGCCGCATCCTGCGCCGCGCCATCCGCAACCTGCGCCTGCTCGGCGCGGGCGAGGAGCGCTACATGCACGAGCTCACCGCCGTGACCGTCGACGTCATGGGCGAGCAGTACGCCGAGCTCAGGGCCGACGCCCCGCAGATCCACGGTGTCATCGACGCGGAGGAGGCCTCCTTCCTCGGCACCCTCCGCACCGGCACCGCGATCTTCGACGTGGCGGCCGAGGAGACCAAGCGCAAGGGGCGGGCCACGCTCGCCGCCGACCAGGCCTTCCAGCTCCACGACACCTACGGCTTCCCGATCGACCTCACCCTGGAGATGGCCTCCGAGCAGGGGCTGCAGGTCGACGAGGAGGGCTTCCGCCGGCTGATGAAGGAGCAGCGCGACCGTGCTAAGGCCGACGCCGCCTCCAAGAAGACCGGCAACGCCGACATCTCGATCTTCGGCACGCTCCTGGAGAAGACCGGCAAGGTCGAGTTCCTCGGCTACGACCACGTGACGGCCGAGGCCGAGGTCGTCGGCCTCCTCGTCGACGGCGCCTCCGTGCCCGCCGCGGGCGCGGGCACGTCGGTCGAGGTCGTGCTGGGCCGTACCCCCTTCTACGCCGAGGGTGGCGGCCAGCTCTCCGACCAGGGCGTCATCCGCACCGGCGGGGCAGAGGTGGAGATCGTGGACGTGCAGTCCCCGGTCTCCGGCGTCGTCGTGCACCGGGGCAAGGTCCGCTCCGGGGAGATCAGGGTGGGCGACCAGGCCCAGGCCGAGATCGACGTCGAGCGGCGCCGGGCCATCTCCCGCAGCCACACCGCCACCCACCTGGTGCACCGGGGCTTCCGCAACGCGCTGGGCGAGACCGCGGCGCAGGCCGGTTCCGAGAACTCGCCGGGCCGCTTCCGCTTCGACTTCACCGCCGCGGGCGCCGTGCCGCCCAGCGTGCTGCGCGACGTCGAGGACGAGGTCAACGCGGTCCTCATCAACGACCTGCGGGTCAACGCCTTCCACACCTCCCAGGCGGAGGCCCGCGCGATGGGCGCGCTCGCCCTGTTCGGCGAGAAGTACGGCGACACCGTCCGCATCGTCGAGGTCGGCGAATACTCCCGCGAGCTCTGCGGCGGCACCCACGTCGCCAGCTCCGGGCAGCTCGGCCTGGTCAAGGTGCTGGGCGAGGCCTCGATCGGCGCGGGCGTGCGCCGCGTGGAGGCCCTGGTCGGCCTCGACGCGTTCCGCTTCCTGGCCAGGGAGAGCGTGCTCGTCGCCCAGCTGTCGGAGCAGCTCAAGGCCCGCAGGGAGGAGCTGCCCGAGCGCATCGAGGGCATCGTCACCCGGTTGCGCACCGCGGAGAAGGAGCTGGGCGCGCTGCGCTCGGCCCAGGTGCTCGCCGGTGCGGGACAGATGGCGGAAAGTGCCGTCGACCTGCACGGAGTGTCCGTCGTGACGCACCGCGCGCCTGATGGCACCTCCCCCGACGACCTGCGTAAGCTCGCGCTCGACGTGCGCGGCCGGTTCCCGGGCGATCGCGCCGCGGTGGTCGTCGTCGCCGGTGTCCCCGGTGACCGGCCGGTCGTGGTGGCCGCGGTCAACGAGGCGGGACGCGGCCGCGGCCTGAAGGCGGGCCGCCTGGTCGGTGTCGCCGCGAAGGCTCTCGGAGGTGGCGGTGGCGGCAAGGACGACGTCGCTCAGGGAGGCGGGGTGCGTCCCGAGGCGATCGGCGAGGCGCTCGCCGCCGTCGAGCAGGCGATCGCGCAGACGCTCACCTGACGAGCGCGGACGCTCACCTGACGAGGAACGACGCCCTCGCGCCGCGTCCGGCGCGCGGGCGGAGACGGGAATGATGAGAAACGGCATTCGGCTGGGCGTCGATGTCGGCTCGGTCCGCATCGGCGTGGCCCGCAGCGACCCCTCGGGGTTCCTGGCCACGCCGGTGGAGACCGTCCGGCGCGGTAAGGGCGACCTCGACCGGCTCGCGGAGATCGCGGCCGAGTACGAGGTCGTCGAGGTGGTGGTCGGCCTGCCGACCTCGCTCTCCGGGCGCGAGGGGCAGGCGGCGGAGGCCGCCCGCGACTTCGCGAACCGGATCTCGCTGCGGCTGGCGCCCGTCCCGGTGCGGCTGTTCGACGAGCGGCTGACCACCGTCACCGCCCAGCAGGGCCTGCGGGCCAGCGGGGTGAAGGCGAAGAACCAGCGTGGCGTGGTGGACCAGGCGGCCGCCATCGTGCTGCTCCAGGCCGCGCTGGACGCCGAACGCGCCACCGGCAGGCCTCCCGGGGTCCCCGTCGAGCCTCCCCCTGGCGGGGGAAACGCCGAGCGGCCGGGCGGCGGGACCGTTCGGTGAGCCGTCTGCGGCCGGTATGGCTGTGGGTGGCCGGGACGTCCGTGCTCGCAGCCGCCGCCGGGACGGCCGGGATCCTCGTGATCCGCCCCTATCTCATGCCCGCCGACTTCGAGGGGCCGGGTTCGGGCACGGTCGTCGTCGAGATCCCCCGGGGGGCGAGCGCGACCCGGATCGGGCTGGTGCTGGCCGACGCCGGAGTGGTGGCCAGCGCCGGGGCGTTCGTCACGGTGGCGAAGGAGCAGGCCAGGGCGGGCACCCTGCCCCCCGGCCGTTTCCGGCTCCGCAGGGGCATGGACGCCCGGTCGGCGCTCGGCATGCTGGTGGCGCCCGAGTCGCGGGTGGTCCGCACGGTCACCATTCCCGAAGGGCTCCGCCTGCCCGAGCTGCTCGACCGGCTCGCCGAGGCGACCGGCATGCGCCGGGCCGACCTGGTCAGGGCCGCGGCCGACGAGCGGGCGCTGGGCCTGCCCCGGTACGCCGGGAGCGCCGAGGGCTTCCTGTTCCCCGCCACCTACGAGATCGAGCCGGACACGACCGCTCCGGCCCTGCTCGCCGCGATGGTGGAACGTTACAAGCAGATGGCGACCCAGCTAAACCTGAGGAAACGGGCCGCGAAGAAAGGCCTGTCGCCCCGGGAGGCCGTCACGGTGGCGAGCATCGTCCAGGCGGAGGGCGGGCGGGACCCGGACTACCCGAAGATCGCTAGAGTGATCTACAACCGGATCAGGGCCCGGACGCCGCTCCAGCTGGACACCACGGTGCTGTACGCGCAGGGGCGCAGGACCCTGGAGGTTTCGGAGAGGGACACAGAGGTGAGGTCTCCGTACAACACCTACCTCAAGCCCGGTCTGCCGCCCGGGCCCATCGCGAACCCCGGGGAGAAGGCGTTGATCGCGGCACTCCAGCCAGATCAAGGTGATTGGTTCTGGTTTGTCACTACTGATCCGGAGCATAGAATCACGCAATTCACTGACAAAGAGAGTGAGTTTGTGAGATACCGGGAAGAGCTGAACAGATACCTCGGGAAGCGTTGATGCCCGGCGGAATACCCCCGGTTCCGCCGCAGGCGGCGACCCGCACCCGCGGTTCGGACGACGGATCCCGGAGCACCGGGACGTCCGGCCGGGTGCCCTCCTTCGGTTCGGCACACCCGCTTGACGCCAGGTCGTCTCTAGCGGGAGATTGGCCAGCGACGCTATGAACGATCTCGATATGGACTTCCTGGTCGGTTCCGACGACGAAGGTCGGTCGCGCCGAGGATCCAACACGTCTCCAGGCCGTGACTCCGGCCGGCGCGGCCGGCGCAGGAAGCGCCGCCGTAACCGGGGCGGCTTCGTCGCCCCCATGCTCGCGATCATCATCCTGCTCGGCGGCATCGGCGCCGCCGGCTTCTACGGCTACACCTGGGTCCGCGACGTGATGACCCCCGACGACTACACCGGCCAGGGGTCGGGCGAGATCGTCGTGGAGATCAAGGACGGCCAGAGCGCCTCCGACATCGCGCAGACCCTGCAGGAGCAGGACGTGGTGAAGAGCGTCAAGGCCTTCGTCAACGCCGTCGGCGCGGCGGGCAAGAGCTCCTCCCTGCAGCCGGGCGAGTACACCATGCGCAAGCGGATGGCGGCCGCGGAGGCCGTCAAGCTCCTCGACCCGGACAAGCGGCTGCGGGAGAGGGTCACCCTCAAGGAGGGGCTGCGCGTGAGCGACACCCTTGAGCAGCTCGCCAAGCAGACGGGCAAGCCGCTGCGGGAGTTCCAGCAGGCGGCCAGGAACACCAGAGAGCTCGGCCTGCCCTCCTACGCCAGGGGCAAGCTGGAGGGGTACGCCTTCCCCGCCACCTACGAGATCACGCCCAAGATGACGGCCTCGGAGATCCTGACCAAGATGGTCGACCGCTTCAACGAGACCGCGAACAAGGACGACCTCAAGGGCAAGGCGAAGGCTCTCGGGCACACCCCGCACGAGATCATGACGATCGCCAGCATCGTCCAGGCGGAGTCCGGCACCGAGGAGGACATGGGCAAGGTGGCCCGCGTCATCTACAACCGGCTCGACGGCAACCCGCCCCGCAAGCTGGAGATGGACAGCACGGTGATGTACGCGCTGAACAAGTACAACATCGAGGCCTCCAACAAGGACCTTGAGAGTGAATCGCGTTACAACACTTACAAGTACTTGGGCCTGCCCCCCGGCCCGATCGCCAACCCGGGCGACGACGCCATCCAGGCGGCGCTTAACCCCACCAAGGGTGACTGGGTCTGGTTCGTGACCACCTGCCCGGCCAAACGCCTCACCAAGTTCGCCTCGCTGGAGTCCGACTTCTTCGCGCTCAAGGCCGAGTACGAGCGGAACAAGGTGAACGGGTGCTGAGGGCGGCGGTCCTGGGATCGCCGATCGTCCACTCGCTCTCCCCGCACCTGCACCGCGCCGCCCACGAGGGCATGGGACTGCACGACTGGCGCTACGAGGCGATCGAGTGCGACGAGGCCGGGCTTCCCGGCCTCCTCGCCGGGCTGGACGGCGACTGGGCGGGGCTCTCGCTCACGATGCCGCTCAAGCGGGCGGTGATGCCGCTGCTCGACACCGTCTCCGAGCTCGCGGTCCAGGTGGGCGGGGCCAACACGGTGATCCTGCGCGACGGTGTCCGGCACGGGGACAACACCGACGTGTACGGCATCGTCCAGGCGCTCGCCGAGGCGGGCGTGGCCCCGCCGCGGGCGGCGACCGTCCTCGGCGGCGGCGCGACGGCGGCCTCCGCGCTGGCGGCCCTGCGCGAACTCGGCCTCGGCGAGGCGATCCTCGTGGTCCGCGACCCCGCCAGGGCGTGGGAGACCGCGGAGGTCGCCGAGCGGCTGGGCATGGACCTGTCGGTGCGGACCCTCGACAAGCTCGACACCGCGCTGGAGGTCGACCTGGTCGTCTCGACCCTGCCCTCCGGCGCGGCCGACGGCTTCGCCGGGACGCTGGCGGGCGTGCCCGCCCTCCTCGACGTGGTCTACGCGCCCTGGCCCACCCGCCCGGCCGCGGCCGTGGCCGGGCGGGGCGGGATCGTCGTCGGCGGCTTCCCGATGCTCCTGCACCAGGCGGTCCGGCAGGTCGAGATGATGACCGGTCGCGCGGACGTGCCGGTGGAGGCGATGCGCGAGGCGGGGAAGGCCGAGATCGTCAGGCGTGCCGTCCCGGCGGGATGATTCTGCGTGAGTGGGCTGTTGTGGTAGAGTAACGACTCGATCGGTCCGGCGTGCCTGCTGGACGCGCAAGCGGAGGTCGTCCTCCCACCTCGTCGGCCGCAAGGCTGACAGGTCAGGATCACAACCGGGGTAAATCCCGGAGAGCTTACGGCGTGAAGCCTTCGAGTTCATGTGGCCCCGCATGCGTGACGTGCGGGGCATCTTGCGTTCGAACGCCCTCAACAGGGTGTGCGTTCTACGACCTCCCGGCACGATCGAGCATGTTGCGGCCTCCTCCCGGATGGCCGCGGATCGCAACCTAGGAGGCCCCATCAGCGCCGAGCCCCGCATCAATGACCGCATTCGCGTGCCCGAGGTCCGCCTCGTCGGCCCGAACGGCGAGCAGGTGGGCATCGTCTCCATCGGCGATGCCTTGAAGCTGGCTCAAGAGTCCGACCTCGACCTGGTCGAGGTCGCGGCAACGGCCCGCCCGCCAGTGTGCAAGCTCATGGACTACGGCAAGTTCAAGTACGAGTCCGCGATGAAGGCACGTGAGGCGCGCCGTAACCAGGCGTACACCATCATCAAGGAGATCAAGCTTCGGCCGAAGATCGACCCGCACGACTACGAGACCAAGAAGGGTCACGTGGTGCGGTTCCTCAAGGCCGGCGACAAGGTCAAGGTCACCATCATGTTCCGCGGTCGGGAGCAGTCCCGTCCCGAGCTGGGCTTCCGGCTCCTGCAGCGGCTGGCGGAGGACGTGACGGAGCTCGGCTTCGTCGAGTCCCAGCCGAAGCAGGACGGTCGAAACATGATCATGGTGATCGGCCCGCACAAGAAGAAGGCCGAGGCCAAGGCCGAGAAGGCGGCGGCCAAGGCGCGGCATGACGAGAACCCTTCGGGTGAGGGGTCACCGGCCGCCGGCGAGACGCGCGTCAACGACGAGGTGTCCGTCAGTGGAGCGGTGGCGGCTCCGCAGGAGTAACTCGCATAGCCTGGATCGTCAGGTAGTCGCGAGATCAGTCCGAGACCGGGTCCGGTCTCGTAGTCAGGCACGCCCTTGACTTGGGTTACCGGCCCGGGACATCGGCACGATCGAGGGAGAGACGGCTGAGATGCCGAAGATGAAGACGCACAGCGGTGCGAAGAAGCGGTTCAGGCTCACGGGTTCCGGCAAGCTTGTGCGCCGTCGCGCCAACCGTGCGCACTACAACGAGCACAAGCCGTCCACCTTGACGCGTCGTCTCAAGCCCGAGGTCGTGCTCTCCGACGCCGACTCCAAGAAGATCAAGAAGCTGCTCGCTAAGTAACCGCCCCCGGGGAGATAGATACACATGGCACGCGTGAAGCGGGCGATCAACGCCAAGAAGAAGCGCAAGGTCGTTCTCGAGCGGGCGAAGGGCTACCGGGGTCAGCGATCCAGGCTGTACCGCAAGGCCAAGGAGCAGATGCTCCACTCGATGACGTACGCCTACCGCGACCGCAAGGACCGCAAGGGCACCTTCCGCCGTCTCTGGATCCAGCGCATCAACGCCGCTGCCCGCCAGAACGGCATCACCTACAACAGGCTCATCCAGGGCCTGCGGCTCGCCTCCATCGAGGTCGACCGCAAGATCCTCGCCGACCTCGCGGTCAACGACGCCGCCACGTTCGCGACGCTGGTCGAGGCCGCCAAGAAGGCGCTCCCGGCCGACGTGAACGCGCCGGTCGCCGGCTGAGCGAGGCACTGACGACCATGCGGCCCGCAGCGATCACGCTGCGGGCCGCATTCGCATTCTTGGGGGACGGGCATGGCCGGGTCTGAGCTGACCAACATCAAGTCGCCGCGGGTCAAGGCCGCGCGGAGGCTGACAAAGCGGGCCTTCAGGGACCGCGACCGTTCCTTCCTGGCAGAGGGGCCGCAGGCGGTCCGCGAGGCGCTGGCGCTGGACGGTGTCGTGGTGGAGCTGTTCGCCACGGCCGAGGCCGAGCTGCGTCACGCCGACGTCGTCACCGCCGCCACCGCCGCGGGAGTGCCCGTCCACCGGGCCAGCGGCGAGGTCATGGCCGAGCTGGCCCAGACCGTCACCCCCCAGGGGCTGCTGGCCGTGTGCCGCTTCGTGCACGTGCCCCTGGACGCCTCCGTCGTGTCCGGCTCCACGCTGGTGGCGGTGCTGGCCCACGTCCGCGACCCCGGCAACGCGGGCACCGTGCTGCGTACGGCCGACGCCGCCGGCGCCGACTCCGTCGTCTTCACCGACGCCTCGGTCGACCCCTACAACGGCAAGTGCGTGCGGGCCAGCGCGGGCAGCCTGTTCCACCTCCCGGTCAGCACGGGCGTCCCGGTGGCGCGGGCCGTGGAGCACCTGAAGGGGACCGGGCTCCGGGTGCTCGCCGCCGACGGCGCGGGCAGGCAGACCCTGGACGACGTGGACCTGTCGGGGCCGACGGCCTGGATCTTCGGCAACGAGGCGTGGGGGCTTCCCGAGGAGATCCTGAAGCTGGCCGACGAGGTCGTCAGGGTTCCCATCTACGGACGGGCCGAGAGCCTGAACCTCGCGACCGCCGCCGCGGTCTGTCTGTACGCATCTGCCCGGTCTCAGCGCACCGGTGCCGGCTCCAGGTGAGGCTCCCCGCCCGGCGAGGCTGCCGTACGGTGCGGGAAACCCGCTATTGTCGGCCATGTAGCGTCGAGGAGGCGGGGTCGTGCACGGCGAACACACCGGCGAGCGGAGCACCGATGCCGCTTCTGTGATCGACGTCGACGAGCTTCCCGACGGCCTCGTGGTCACCGACGGTGACGGCCACGTGCTGACCGTCAACCGGGCCGCGGCCCTGCTGACCGGCGTCACCCGCGAGCGGGCCACCGGGCGGCACCTGCGCGACGTGTTCTCCTTCCGCGACCACGACGGCCGCGACTGGTGGAAGTGGCTCGACACCTACGGCGGGCTTTCCAGCCGCGCCCGCCATCCCGAGCTGCCGCTGCGCACCCCCGGCGGCCAGGAGCTGCTGGTGGCCGCCCGGCTGGTGCGCGAGCCGCGGCGGGGTGGAGAGGTCGTCCGGGTGGTCATCACGTTGCGCGACGCCGGGGCCCGCGCCCGCCTGGAGCGCAGCCGCGCCGACCTGGTCTCCACCGTCGCCCATGAGCTCCGCTCTCCGCTGACCAGCGTCAAGGGATTCACCGCGACCCTGCTGGCCAAGTGGACCCGTTTCACCGACGACCAGAAGCTCGTCATGCTGGAGACCGTCAACGCCGATGCCGACCGGGTGACCCGGCTGATCACCGAGCTGCTCGACGTCTCGCGCATCGAGTCGGGGCGGCTGGAGATCCACCGCCAGGTGGTCGACGTCCCGGCCAGGATCTCCAGGATCATCGCGGGACGGGTGGCGGCGGGCGAGCCGGAGGACCGCTTCGTGCTCCAGGTTCGCGGCGAGCTGCCCGAGACCTGGCTCGACCAGGACAAGATCGACCAGGTGCTCGCCAACCTGATGGAAAACGCGGTGCGTCACGGGCGCGGTACGGTGACAATAGTCGTCGAGCCGAGCGAATGGGGAGTGACCGTGTCCGTCCGCGACCAGGGGGAGGGCATCCCGCCCGAGCTGGTCACGCGCGTCTTCCGGCAGTTCTGGCGGGGCAACGCCCGCCGCCGTGGCGGCACCGGGCTCGGCCTGTTCATCGTCAAGGGGCTGATCGAGGCGCACGGCGGCACCATCTCCGTGCAGCGCGGGCCCGAGGGCGGCGCCGAGTTTCGATTTATGGTGCCCACCGGCACCCCTGACTTCGTCTGATCGCGAATGTCGGCCCGGTGGGCTCATCCGACTAGACTCATGGCCGCTCAAGCCCTGGATTCGGAGCTCTCTCTTGTCAAACTACGACCCGGTCGAGGTGACCCCGCTGCACGCCGACGAGATGGCGCGCATGCAGGCCGAAGCGCTCGACGCCGTCAAGGCGGCGCGCGACCTCGAAGAACTCAAGCAGGTGCGCCTCGCGCACGCCGGTGACCGCTCACCGATCGCCCTGGCCAACCGCGAGATCGGGGCTCTGCCCCCGGCGGCCCGCTCCGAGGCGGGCAAGCGCATCGGCGGCGCCCGCAAGGCGGTCGCCGACGCCCTCGCCGAGCGGCAGGCGCAGCTGGAGGCCGAGCGCGACGAGCGAGTCCTCGTCGAGGAGACCGTCGACGTCACGCTGCCCTCCGCCCGCGCCCCCCGCGGCGCCAGGCATCCGCTGACCACCCTTCAGGAGCGCATCGCCGACGCCTTCGTCGCGATGGGCTACGAGGTGGCGGAGGGTCCCGAGCTGGAGGGGGAGTGGTTCAACTTCGACGCGCTGAACATCTCCGCCGACCACCCGGCGCGCTCGGAGCACGACACCTTCTTCGTGGAGTCCGTCGACTCCGGCAAGGTGCTGCGCACCCAGACCTCTCCGGTCCAGATTCGGGCGCTGCTCAGCAGGGAGCTCCCGGTCTACGTGATCTCGCCGGGCAAGGTGTTCCGCACCGACGAGCTCGACGCCACCCACACCCCCGTCTTCCACCAGGTCGAGGGGCTGGCGATCGACGAGGGCCTGACCATGGCCCACCTCAAGGGCACCCTCGACCGGTTCGCCGAGGTCATGTTCGGCGAGGGCATCACCACCCGGTTCCGGCCCAACTACTTCCCGTTCACCGAGCCCTCCGCCGAGATGGACCTGAAGTGCTTCGTCTGCCGCGGCGCCTCCGCGGTGCCCGGCAACCCGCCCTGCCGCACCTGCAAGTCGGAGGGCTGGATCGAGTGGGGCGGCTGCGGCATGGTCAACCCGCGGGTGCTCATCGCCTGCGGCGTCGACCCCGCCCGCTACAGCGGCTTCGCCTTCGGCATGGGCGTCGAGCGCACCCTGATGTTCCGTCACAACGCCGAGGACATGCGCGACATGGTCGAGGGAGACGTCCGCTTCACCCTTCCCTTCGGAATGGAGGTCTGATGAAGGTCCCGCTTTCATGGCTGCGGGAGTACGTCGATCTCCCCGCCGTCACGGCGCACGAGATCGCCGAGAAGCTCACCGCCGCCGGGCTCAAGCTCGAGTCCGTCACCTCCTACGGCCACGACATCAAGAACGTCGTCGTGGGCGAGGTGATCTCCATCGAGACGCTGGAGGGGTTCAAGAAGCCCATCCGCCACTGCCAGGTCGAGGTGGGGGAGGCCGCGCCGCGCGAGATCGTCTGCGGCGCGACCAACTTCGAGGCCGGCGACCGTGTCCCGGTCGCGCTGCCCGGCGCCGTGCTGCCCGGCGGGTTCGAGATCGCCTCGCGCAAGACCTACGGGCGGCTGTCCGACGGCATGATCTGCTCGGAGGCGGAGCTCGGCGTGGCCGAGTCGTCGCCCGGCATCCTCGTGCTGCCCGTCGGCACCCCGATCGGCGCGGACGTGGTCGAGCTGCTCGGCCTGCGTGACGACGTGATCGAGCTGGAGATCACCCCGGACATCGGCTACGCCCTCTCCATCCGGGGGGTGGCCCGCGAGGCCGCCACCGCCTTCGACTCGGCGTTCGTCGATCCCGCCGACGTCTCCCCGCCCGCCGCGGCGGGCCCGTCCTACCCGGCCTCGATCGCCGATCCGTCGGCCTGCGACCGCTTCGTGCTCCGCGAGATCCGCGGGTTCGACCCGTCGGCGCCGAGCCCGCTGTGGATGCGCGCGCGGCTCTCCCGCGCCGGCATGCGCCCGGTCTCGCTCGCGGTCGACGTCACCAACTACGTCATGCTGGAGCTCGGCCAGCCGCTGCACGCCTTCGACGCGGCCAAGCTGACCGGCGAGATCGTGGTGCGCAGGGCCGAGCCGGGCGAGACGCTGGAGACGCTGGACCACGTGGTCCGCAAGCTCCACCCGGACGACATCCTGATCACCGACGGGTCGGGCGCGATCTCGATGGCCGGCACCATGGGCGGCCTGCACACCGAGATCTCCGACGCCTCCGCCGACATCGTGATCGAGGCGGCCCATTTCTCCGCCAGCGGCACCGCGCGCATGTCGCGCCGGCACAACCTGGTCAGCGAGGCCTCCAAGCGCTTCGAGCGGGGCGTCGACAGGGAGCTGCCGCTGTACGCCTCCTGGCGCGCGGCCCGGTTGCTGGCCGAGCTCGGCGGCGGCACGATCCAGCCGGGCGTCACCCACGCCGAGGTGGAGGTCGAGCCGGTCAGCGTCGCCATCCCGAGCGGCTACCCCGGCAGGGTCGCGGGCACCGCCTACGACCGCGAGACGGTGATCCGCCGCCTGGAGCAGGTCGGCTGCGTGGTCGAGAGCACCACCGCCGCGACCGGCCCGGTGACGGGCGGTACGACCGGCGGCCCTGTGGCCGGCACTGCGGCCACCGGCGACCCGGCCTCCGCCGGGATCGCCGCGAGGCTCACGGTCACCGGTGACGACATGCTGGCGGTCACCCCGCCCTCGTGGCGGCCCGACCTGACCGACCCGAACGACCTCGCCGAGGAGGTCATCAGGCTGGAGGGCTACGAGAACCTGCCCTCGATCCTGCCGGCCGCCCCCGCGGGCGCCGGTCTCACCGAGAGCCAGCGCCTGCGCCGCCGGGTCGGCCGCGCCCTGGCCGCCGCGGGCTACGTCGAGATCCTCGCCTACCCGTTCAACGGGGAGCGCGACTTCGACAACCTGCAGCTGCCCGCCGACGACGCGCGCCGCCTGGCCGTACGGCTGGCCAACCCGCTCAGCGAGGACGAGCCGCTGATGCGGACGACCCTGCTGCCCGGCCTGCTCAAGACGCTGGTCCGCAACGTGGGCCGGGGCTTCGGCGACGTGGCGCTGTTCGAGGCGGGCCTGGTCTACCGGCCCTCGGCCGACGCGCCCGCCGTCGCCCCCGTGCTGGGCGTCGACCGCAGGCCGAGCCCGGAGGAGCTCGCCTCGATCGAGTCCGCGCTGCCCGCCCAGCCGCTCCGGATCGGGGCGGTGCTGGCCGGGGAGTTCGAGCCGTCCGGCTGGTGGGGCAAGGGCCGGCCGGCCGGCTGGGCGGACGCCGTCGAGGCGGCCCGGGTGGTGGCCGCCGAGGCCGGGGTCACCCTCGACGTCCGCGCGGACCGGCACGAGCCCTGGCACCCGGGCCGCTGCGCCGCGCTGTACGCCGGTGACGTGCTCGTCGGTCACGCCGGTGAGCTGCACCCGCGCGTCGTCGAGGCCTACGGCCTGCCCCCGCGCACCTGCGCGATGGAGCTGGAGCTGACCCGGCTGGAGCCGCTGACCGCGGGTCCGCCGCAGGCCCCGGCGATCTCCGCGTACCCCGTCGCGGGTCAGGACGTCGCGCTCATCGTCGACGCGGCGACCCCGGTGGCCACCGTGGAGGCGGCGCTGCGCGAGGGCGCTGGCCCGCTGCTGGAGTCGATCCGGCTGTTCGACGTCTACACCGGCGCCCAGGTCCGCGAGGGCGGGAAGTCCCTCGCCTACTCGCTGCGCTTCCGGGCGCCCGACCGGACGCTCACCGTGGAGGAGACCACCGCGGCCCGCGACGCGGCCGTGGCCCTGGCCGGGGAGCGCACCGGGGCGCGGCTGCGCGGCGTCTGACCGGTTCACGAGGGGCCCGGGGCGTGTCCCGGGCCCCTTTCGCCGTACCGGGCCGAAATTATTCGCGTTCCGGGTGGATTTTCCTTCAGGAGGCGACGATGACGTACCCGCCGGTCGCTCTGGGCGGATCGCTCGCCCGGAGCGGGGAAGAGCCCTTCCCCGGGAGGGGGCGATGAGGCATCTGCTGGTGTTCGCCGAGCGTGACGCCGCCGAGGAGGTCGCCGAGACCGTGGCCGGGGAGTTTCCGGCGATCGGCATGCCCGCGGTGGTCAGGGAGACCCTCGCGGGGGAGGACGACGCCGAGGACGCCCAGTGGCTGGTGGTGGTCGAGGACCCCTCCGGGGCGCTGCCGCCGGAGGGCGTGGCCCGCCTGGAGGCGCTGGCCGAGGAGTATGACGGCTGGCGCGAGAACGGGTGAGGCGTGGCCTCGTCCGGCGGACTCCCGCGGAAGGCGAAGTCCGCGACAGGCGGAGGATGCCGGGACGGTGTGGACGTAGCCTGCCCCGGGCGGTCGTGAGTGCTGCCCCGGGGCCGGAGCCTAGAGCCGGTCGATCCTCGTCAGGTCGATGTCGACGTCGAAGGGGGCCGAGACCTTGAGCCGGTCGCGATGGATGCCGGTGAGCGCGTAGGAGTGGGTGACCGGGTCGAGCTCGTAGACGTAGATCGTGGGCCTTCCCGACTGGTTCTCGACCAGCCAGAAGTGCTCGATGCCCGCCTCGGCGTACAGCAGGGGCTTGCGGTCGCGGTCGCGGCTCGTGGATTCGGGGGAGACGACCTCCACCACCAGCACGACGTCTTCCGCCCGGTAGAAGGTCTGCTCCGGGCTGTGCTCGGCGGAGGCATGGATGATGCTTATGTCGGGCTCGGGCCGCTGGCGCTCGCCCAGTATGACGCTCATCTCCCGGCGCGCTCGAAGATCGGTGGGTGTGGCACGGCGGAGAGCGTCAACCAGTAGATCCACCGCTCGCGTGTGAAAAGAAGCCTGAGGACTCACGAAGACCAGGCTTCCATCGATTAACTCTGTGTGTGCGGGCAATTGCGGAATGCGATCGAGATCCTCCGCGACGAACCCCTCCGGTGGGGGGAACACCCAGTCGGGCAGCGAGGACTCCGTCATCTCGGGGCTCCGTACGTCGACCGTCATGCTCTCACAGTAGCAATGGGATTCCGTTCCGTGAGGATACTTGCCGCTGTCCGGGGTCAGGCGCGAGCGGCCTCCTCGCGGCGGGCGCGCTCCCTGATCGCGTGCTCGTCGGTGCGGGCGTCGTAGGTGCGGAACCTCGGCAGCAGCGCGGCCATCGCGGCCACCGCGCCGACGCACAGCAGACCGCCGGCGCCCAGGGAGAAGCGGGTGCCGCCGAAGCCGGCCATCAGGCCCGCCCTGGCGTTGCCGAGCATCGGGCCGCTGGTGTAGGAGAGCAGCTCGATGCCCGCCAGGCGGCCGCGGAACTCGTCGGGGATGGTCTGGTTCCAGATGGTCGAGCGGAAGACACCGCTGATCATGTCGGCGGCCCCGGCCACGGCGAGGAAGACGAAGATGCCCCAGACGTTGGGCATCAGCGCCGCCAGCGCCACCGCGACGCCCCACACGGCCGCCGCGACGATCACGCCGAGGCCGTGCCGGTGCACGTGTGCGGTCCAGCCGGAGGTGGCCGAGGCGATCAGCGAGCCGATGGCCGAGGCGGAGAAGAAGAGTCCCAGGGCCTCGGGGGCGCCCAGCTCGTCGGCGAGGAACGGATACAGCGCGGTGGAGAACGCGAAGATCATCGCGGCGATGTCGACCAGGTAGGTGCCCATCAGGTCGGGACGGCCCACGGCGTAGCGGACCCCCTCGACCAGGGATCCGATCGAGGCCGAGGGGGTGTCCTCCGAGCGCGGCTGGGCCCGGACCATCCAGAGCAGGACCAGGGACGCCAGGAAGGTCACGACGTTGATGCCGTACGCGACGGCGACGCCGAACGAGGCCGCGATCAGGCCGCTGAGGCCCGGGGCGACGATGGCGCCCAGATTCCACCGGAAGGCGCTGAGGGCGGCGGCGGCGGTCAGCTGGTCGTGCCTGACCACGCGGGGCATCATCGACTCCAGGCTGGGCCGCTGCAGGCTGCCCAGCCCGGCCGAGAGTGCGCCGACCACGTACAGCACCCAGACCTGCGGCTCCGGCAGCAGCGCGTTGACGGTCAGGATCGTGACCGTGAGGCAGAGGCCCACCTCGGTGAGAAGAATGATCTTGCGTCGGTCGAGGGCGTCGGCGATCGCCCCGCCCCAGAGCCCGCACACCACCATCGGAACGAACTCGGCCACGCTGACCAGGCCGACCGCCAGGTAGGAGCCGGTGAGCTCCTTCATCTGCAGCGGCACCGCGACCAGCGTCAGGAAGGTGCCGAACATCGTGATGACGCCGGAGCCGAAGAGCAGCCGGAAGTCGCGCGAGTCGCGGAGAGGACTGAGGTCCATCGCCAGGCGGCGGAGCAGGGTCTTCTTGATCGGGCGATCGGCGTTTTCCGGCACGAACAGCTAGTTTCGGTGGTGATCTACGCGATGGCAAGTCATTTTCCGGCAGGTCGCGGCCGGGCCGGGCGCGGGAAAGCCGGCCCGGCGCCGGGCGCCCGTGGGGGGTGACAGGGCGCCGGCGGGGGACGGTGGCGGGGCGGTGGGGCGATGGCGACAGCGACGGGACGGTGACGACGATGAAAGGGCGGCCGGGCGGGGTGACGGCGACGGGGCGGGGCGTCGTCCGGCGGGCGTCAGGGGCCCAGGACCTCCTGGCGCAGCCGGGTCTTGAGGATCTTGCCGCCGGGGTTGCGGGGGAGTTCCGTCTCGCGTGTCCAGAACCTGACCGGCACCTTGAAGGAGGCGATCCGCTCGCGCAGGAAGGCCCGCAGTTCCTCGTCGGTGACCGGGGACGACAGCCGGAGCACCGCGCCGACCTCCTCGCCCAGCTCGTCGTGGGGGATCCCGATCACCGCGGCGTCCTCGACCGCCGGGTGTTCGAACAGGGCGGCCTCGACCTCGGCGCAGTAGACGTTCTCGCCGCCGCGGATGACCATGTCCTTGGCCCGGTCCACGATGAACACGAACCCCTCCTCGTCCACCCTGGCCAGGTCGCCGGTGTGCAGCCAGCCGTCGACGAAGGTCTCCGCGGTGGCCTCGGGCCGGTTCCAGTAGCCCAGGATGACGTTCGGGCCGCGCAGGCAGAGCTCGCCGACCGTGCCGGTCGGCAGCTCGCCACCGAGGGGGTCGGCGATCTTCACCTCGACCACGGCCATCGGCAGGCCGATGCTGTCGGGCTTGGCCAGGTAGTCGGCTCCGGCGTTGCTGATGGCGAGCGCGGTGGTCTCGGTCATGCCGTACCCGTTGGAGGGGGCGCGGTTGGGCAGCTGTTCGGTGATGCGCTCCAGCAGCTTCGGCGGGGCGGGGGCACCGCCGTACCCGAGGCCGCTGAGGCTGGAGATGTCGTACTTGTCGAGATCGGGGTGGGACAGGAGCTGCCACACGTTGGTGGGCACGCCGGTGAGCCCGGTGATCCTCTCGCGCTCGATCAGCTCCAGCGCGCGGCCCGGGTCCCACTTGTACATGAGCACCAGGCCGCCCCCGGTGAACATGGTGGTGGTCATCACCGCGAAGCAGCCGGTGACGTGGAAGAGCGGCACGGTGAGCAGGGTGACCCGCCGCTGCCCGGCCGCCTCGCCCGGGTCCCTGCCCGCCTTGATCACGCTGCGGTACAGGCCGTAGGCGACGGTCATCGGAGACTGTCCGAGGTTGCGGTGGCTGCCGAGCGCGCCCTTGGGGCGGCCCGTGGTGCCGGAGGTGTAGAAGATCGTCGCGGGGTCCTCGGGGGAGAGGTCGATCGGCGGCAGCGTCACGCCCGCCTCCACCTCGCCCATCACGTCCTCGAAGGAGCGGGCGCCCGCGGGCGCCGTGCCGCGGGTCACGATCAGCGCCGGGGCCAGGCCGGCGAGCCCGGCCGCCCGCTCGCCGTCGGCGATCAGCACCTTGGCCCCCGAGTCCGACAGGCCGTACTCCAGCTCCTGCGGCGTCCACCACGCGTTGAGCGGCACGGCTATCGCCCCGGCGGCCAGCGCGGCCGAGAAGGCGATCACCCACTCGGGGTAGTTGCGCATGGCGATGGCCACCCGGTCGCCCTTGACCACGCCGTACTCGTCCACCAGGCGCCGCGCGAGCGTGGCGGCCCGCCGGAAGTGCTCCTCGTAGGTGATGTGCTCGTCCTCGTACGTCAGGAAGACCTTGTCGCCGTGGAACCTGCTCGTCTCCAGAAGGGCCCGGAAGTCGCGGGGCGCGTGCTTCCAGGTTTTGACGGTCCCGCCGTGGCTGAGGACCTCTTCCGTCTCGAAAAGCTGCCCGGGGCCGGTGAGCTGGGCCTGGACCTGGTCGTGGGTGACAGTCATGCGTTCGTACTCCCGGAGGTGGAGGGGCCGGAAACGTCACGATACCGACCGGTAGGTACGTGCAACAGTGCCGAAACACGGCCGATGATTTCGTGCCCGCGTTCACAAGCCGGTAAAGCATGGACTTCGCGGTTTTTCCGGTCCTGGCGTCCCTCCGGACGGCCGGGATCACGTGTTACCGGCTTGCATGGCAATCCTCCAAGATGCATAATCTTTCTAGTAAGTCCATAAGTAGCAATGCATAAGCATGCAGACCTCGGGGGGACGGATGAGAGCGGCGATCGCGGGTGCCAGCGGCTACGCCGGAGGTGAGCTCCTGCGCCTGCTGCTGTCCCACCCCGGCATCGAGATCGGCGCGCTGACCGCGGCCTCGAGCGCGGGCACCGCCCTCGGCGCCCACCAGCCACACCTGGCCCCGCTGGCCGGCCGGATCCTGCTGGAGACCACGCCCGAGACCCTCGGTGGCCACGACCTCGTCTTCCTCGCCCTGCCGCACGGCCAGTCGGCCGCCGTCGCCGAGCAGCTCGGCGACGGCACCCTCGTGGTCGACTGCGGCGCCGACTTCCGGCTCACCGACCCCGCCGCGTGGCAGCACTTCTACGGCGGCGTCCACGCGGGCACCTGGCCGTACGGGCTGCCCGAGCTGCCGGGACGGCGCGAGGAGCTGCGCGCCACCCGGAGGATCGCCGTGCCGGGGTGCTACCCGACGGCCGTCACCCTGGCCATGTTCCCCGCCTTCGCCGCCGGTCTCGTCGAGCCCGACGTGGTGGTGGTCGCCGCCAGCGGCACCAGCGGGGCGGGCAGGACGCCCAAGCCGAACCTTCTGGGCAGCGAGGTGATGGGCTCCGCCGGCGCGTACGGCGTCGGCGGCGTCCACCGGCACACCCCGGAGATGGAGCAGAACCTCTCCCCACTGGCGGGCGAGCCGGTCACCGTCTCCTTCACCCCCGTGCTGGCACCGATGAGCCGGGGCATCCTCGCCACCTGCACCGCCCCCGCCAGGTCCGGCCTCACCCCGGCGGTCCTGCGCGAGGCCTACGAGGTCGCCACCAAGGACGAGCCGTTCCTGCGGCTGCTCCCCGAGGGCCAGTGGCCCGCGACCTCGATGACCCTCGGCGCCAACACCGCCGCCCTCCAGGTCGTCCTGGACGAGCGCGCGGGCCGCGTCGTCGCCGTCGTCGCCATCGACAACCTCACCAAGGGCACGGCCGGCGGCGCGATCCAGAGTGCCAACCTCGCCCTCGGCCTGCCGGAAGAGCTCGGCCTTCCTCTCAACGGAGTCGCCCCATGAGCGTGACCGCCCCTCTCGGCTTCCGTGCGTCGGGTGTCGACGCCGGGATCAAGTCCGGTGTCGACCGCGACCTGGCACTGGTCGTCAACGACGGACCCTCGCGCGCCGCCGCCGGGGTCTTCACCGCCAACCGGGTGAAGGCCGCGCCCGTCCTGTGGTCCGCGCAGGTGCTGGCCGGGGGCCGGGTCCACGCCGTCGTCCTCAACTCCGGCGGCGCCAACGCCTGCACCGGGCCGCTCGGCTTCCAGGACACCCACGCCACCGCGGAGAAGGTCGCCGCAGCCCTGGGAGACTCGGCCGGGGAGGTCGCGGTCTGCTCCACCGGCCTGATCGGCGAGCGGCTGCCGATGGAGCCGCTGCTGGCCGGGGTCGACCTCGCGGTCTCCCAGCTCGCCAGGGACGGCGGCCTGGCCGCCGCCGACGCCATCCGCACCACCGACACCGTCTCGAAGATCTCCTTCAGGAAGGGCGCGGGCGGCTACATGGTCGGCGGCATGGCCAAGGGCGCGGGCATGCTCGCCCCCGGCCTCGCCACCATGCTGTCGGTGATCACCACCGACGCCGACCTGCCCTCCGAGCAGCTCGACGCGGTGCTCCGCAAGGTGACGCGGGTCACCTTCGACCGGCTCGACGCCGACGGCTGCATGTCCACCAACGACACCGTGCTGCTCCTGGCCAGCGGCGCCTCGGGAGTCGTCCCCGACCTCGCCGAGTTCGAGCAGGTCCTCCTCGCTGTCTGCGCCGACCTCGCCCGCCAGCTGCTGATGGACGCCGAGGGCGCCTCCAAGGCGATCGCCATCGAGGTCGTCGGCGCCGTCTCCGAGGACGACGCGGTCACCGTCGGCCGAGCCGTTGCTCGTTCCAACCTCTTCAAGTGCGCCATGTTCGGCGAGGACCCCAACTGGGGCCGGGTGCTGTCGGCCGTCGGCACCACCGACGCCGTCTTCGAGCCCGGCCGGCTCAACGTGGCCATGAACGGCATCTGGATCTGCAGGGGCGGCGCGGCGGGCGACGACCGCTCCAAGGTCGACCTCACCCCGCGCGAGGTGACGATCACCATCGACCTGTCGGCGGGACCGCACTCGGCGACGATCCACACCACCGACCTCACCACGGCGTACGTCCACGAGAACTCGGCGTACTCCACATGAGACGCGCCGAGGCCCTGAAGAAGGCCGCCACGTTGATCGAGGCACTGCCCTGGCTCGCGAGCTTCCACGGCGCGACCGTCGTCATCAAGTACGGCGGCAACGCGATGACCGAGGAGCACCTGCGCGAGAAGTTCGCCGCCGATGTCGTCTTCCTCCGCTACGCCGGGCTCAGGCCGGTGATCGTGCACGGGGGAGGGCCGCAGATCAACGCCCAGCTCGACCTGCTCGGCATCGAGTCCACCTTCACCGCCGGGCTCAGGGTCACCACCCCCGAGGCCATGCAGGTCGTCAGGATGGTCCTCGTCGGCCAGGTCAACCGCGACGTGGTCGGCCTGATCAACCGGCACGGGCCGTTCGCGATCGGCATGTCCGGCGAGGACGCCCACCTGTTCACCGCCGTACGCAAGCACGCCGTCGTCGACGGCGTCGGCGTCGACATCGGCCAGGTCGGCGACATCGTCAACGTCGAGGCCGGAGCCGTGCGGGCGCTGCTGGACGACGGCCGGATCCCGGTGATCTCCTCCATCGCGCGCAGTGACGACGGCACCGTCTACAACGTCAACGCCGACACCGCCGCCGCCGCGCTCGCCGTGGCCCTCCAGGCGGCCAAGCTGATCATCCTGACCGACGTCGAGGGCCTGTACCGCGACTGGCGCCCCGACGCCGACGAGAACGAGATCATCGAACAGCTGTCCGCCACCGAGCTGGAGAAACTCCTGCCGGGACTGTCCAGCGGCATGATCCCCAAGATGGAGGCGTGCCTGACCGCCGTCCAGGGCGGCGTGCCACGAGCCCACGTGCTCGACGGCAGGGTGCCCCACTCGGTGCTGCTGGAGATCTTCACCGACGAGGGCATAGGAACCATGGTGCTGCCGGACGCCTCCGAGGCGGCGGCCGTGCCGGAGCCGGTCAGGCGGCGGCCCGCGGCCTCCGCCCAGCTGAAGGGGAACGACCAGTGAGCCCGCAGGAAAGACCCGCAGGAGAGGCGCTCGCCAGGCGCTTCGAGGCCGCCTTCATGCCCAACTACGGCGTGCCCCCGGTGGCGCTGGCCCGAGGCGAGGGCGCGAGGGTCTGGGACGTCGACGGCCACGAGTATCTCGACCTGATCGGCGGCATCGCGGTCAGCTCGCTCGGCCACGCCCACCCCGCCCTGGTCGAGGCCGTCTCCCGGCAGGTCGCCACGCTCGCCCACACCAGCAACCTCTTCCTGCACGAGCCCGAGGTGCTGCTCGCCGAGCGCCTGCTCGGCCTCCTCGGCGCCCCGGCCAAGGTGTTCCTCACCAACTCCGGGACCGAGGCCAACGAGGCCGCGCTGAAGCTCTCCCTCAAGTACGGCAAGGCCAACGGCCGCACCTACTTCGTGGCCGCGGAGAACGCCTTCCACGGCCGTACCCTCGGCGCGCTCTCCCTCACCGGCAAGCCCGCTATCCGCGACCAGTTCGGGCCGTTTTCGATTGATGTTCGCTTCGTCCCGTACGGCGACGCCGACGCGCTCAAGAACGCGGTCACCGCCGAGTGCGCCGCGGTCTTCCTCGAACCCACCCAGGGCGAGGCGGGGGTCGTGCCCCCGCCCGAGGGCTACTTCACGGCCGCCAGGGAGATCTGCGACGCCACCGGCGCGCTGCTGGTCGCCGACGAGATCCAGTCGGCGATCGGCCGCACCGGGCACTGGTTCGCCCACCAGCACGAGGGCGTCCTGCCCGACGTGCTCACCCTGGCCAAGGGCCTCGGCGGCGGCATGCCGATCGGCGCCTGCGTCGGCTTCGGCGAGGCGGCCACCGTCTTCGCCCAGGGCGACCACGGGTCCACCTTCGGCGGGAACCCCGTCTCGGCCGCCGCCGCGCTCGCCGTGCTCGACACCATCGACAGGGACGGCCTGCTGGAGCACGTCCACACCGTCGGCACCGAACTCGCCGAGGGCGTCGCCGCGATCGGCCACCCGCTGCTCGCCGGCGTCCGCGGCCGTGGCCTGTGGCGGGCCGTCGTGCTGACCGCCGACCGCTCCGCCCAGGTCCAGGCGGCCGCCCAGCGCGCGGGTTTCCTGGTCAACGCCCTCCAGCCCGACGCGGTACGGCTCGCGCCCCCGCTGGTGATCACCTCCGCCCAGGTCGCGGCCTTCGTGGCCGCGCTTCCCGCCATTCTCGACGAGGCCGCAGATGCCCAGTAACCTCGCCGGACAGGCGCACGTCAGGCACTTCCTGAAGGACGACGACCTCTCGCCCGCGGAGCAGGCCCAGGTGCTCGACCTGGCCGAGGCCGTGAAGAAGGACCGCTACGGCTACCGTCCCTTCGAGGGGCCGCAGAGCGTCGCCGTCCTCTTCGACAAGCACTCCACCCGCACCCGCGTCTCCTTCGCGGTCGGCATCGGCGAGCTCGGCGGCCTTCCGCTGATCCTCGACGCCGGATCCTCCCAGATGGGCCGGGGCGAGTCGATCGAGGACACCGCCCGGGTCCTGGAACGCCAGGTGGGCGCCATCGTGTGGCGTACCTCGGGCCAGGAGAGGATCGAGGCCATGGCCTCGGCGTCATCGGTGCCGGTGGTCAACGCCCTCACCGACGAGTTCCACCCCTGCCAGATCCTCGCCGACCTGCAGACCGTCAGGGAGCACTTCGGCAGGACCGCCGGGATCACGCTGGCCTACTTCGGCGACGGGGCCAACAACATGGCCCACTCCTACCTGCTCGGCGGGGCCGTCGCCGGCATGCACGTGCGGGTCGCGGCCCCCGCCGGATACCTGCCCGACCCGGAGATCCTCCGGCGGGCCGGCGAGGTCGCCGCGCAGACCGGAGGTTCGGTCACGGTCCTCGCCGACCCGGCCGAGGCCGCCGCGGGCGCGGACGTGCTCGCCACCGACACCTGGGTCTCCATGGGGCAGGAGGGCAAGGATCAGCGGATCGCCGACCTCATGCCGTACCAGGTCAACGCCGCGCTGGTGAGCCGGGCGGCCCCCGGCGCCGTCGTCCTGCACTGCCTGCCCGCCTACCGCGACCTGGAGATCTCCGCCGAGGTCCTGGACGGCCCGCGGAGCCTGGTGTGGGACCAGGCGGAGAACCGGCTGCACGCCCAGAAGGCCCTGCTGTACTGGCTGGTCGCGGTGGCGGGCCAGGACGGCTCCTCGGACGGCGGCTCCGCGGGTGGTTCCGCGAGCGGCGACGCGTCCGGAGGCGGGGAGTCCACATGACGATCCCGATGACCAAGGTCGCCCGCCAGGCACGGATCACCGACCTCCTGCAGCGGCAGCCGGTCCGGTCCCAGCCCGAGCTGGCCAAACTCCTGCTGGAGAGCGGCGTCGAGGTCACCCAGGCCACCCTCTCCCGCGACCTGGACGAGCTCGGCGCGCTCAAGCTGCGTGCCGAGGACGGCTCCCTGGTCTACGCCCTGCCGGGGGAGGGCGGCGGCCGGATAAGGCTCGCCAGGCTCGGTACCGGCGAGTCCCCGGCCGCCAGGCTCGGCAGGCTCGCGGAGGAGCTCCTCGTCTCCGCCGAGGCCTCCGCCAACCTGGTCATCGTCCGCACGCCGCCGGGCGCCGCGCAGTTCCTCGCCTCAGCCATCGACCACGCCGACTGGGAGTCCATCCTCGGCACGGTCGCGGGAGACGACACGATTCTCGTCATCAGCCGCGACCCGCTGGGCGGGGCGGCGGTCGCAGAGGGACTGCTCCGGCACGCCGATCGACGTATTTAGCCTGCTCAGGCGGGCTACAACCGGCAGCATCCGACACCTGTGACCAATAAAGATCTTGGAGATATCCATCATGACCGATCGGGTCGTACTCGCGTTCTCCGGAGGACTGGACACCTCCGTCGCCATTCCCTTCCTCGCCGAGAAAACCGGCGCCGAGGTCATCGCGGTCGCCGTCGACGTCGGCCAGGGCGGCGAGGACATGGAGGCCATCCGCAAGCGCGCCATCGACTGCGGCGCCGTGGAGTCCGTCGTCGTGGACGCCCGCGAGGAGTTCGCCACCGACTTCTGCGTGCCCGCACTGCAGGCCAACGCCCTCTACATGGACCGCTACCCGCTGGTCTCCGCCCTGTCGCGGCCGCTGATCGTCAAGCACCTGGCCGCCGCGGCCAAGGAGTTCGGCGGCACCCACGTCTCGCACGGCTGCACCGGCAAGGGCAACGACCAGGTCCGGTTCGAGGCCGGTCTGGCCGCCCTGTACCCCGAGCTCAAGGTCATCGCCCCGGCCCGCGACTACGCGTGGACCCGGGACAAGGCGATCGCCTACGCCGAGGAGAAAAGCCTGCCGATCGAGACGACCAAGAAGAACCCGTACTCCATCGACCAGAACATCTGGGGCAGAGCCGTCGAGACCGGCTTCCTCGAGGACATCTGGAACGGCCCGATCGAGGACGTCTACGCCTACACCGCCGACCCGGCGCAGCCGCGCGACGCCGACGAGGTCATCGTCAGCTTCGTCAAGGGCGTGCCCGTCGCGCTGGACGGACGGCACCTCACCCCGTTCCAGATCATCGAGGAGCTCAACCGCCGCGCGGGCGCCCAGGGTGTCGGCCGCCTCGACATGGTCGAGGACCGGCTCGTCGGCATCAAGTCCCGTGAGGTCTACGAGGCGCCCGGCGCCATCGCGCTGATCACCGCCCACATGGAGCTGGAGAACGTCACCGTCGAGCGCGACCTCGCCCGTTTCAAGCGGTCGGTGGACCAGCGCTGGGGCGAGCTCGTCTACGACGGCCTCTGGTTCTCCCCGCTCAAGAAGGCCCTCGACACCTTCATCGCCGAGGCCCAGGAGCACGTCACCGGCGAGATCCGGATGACCCTGCACGGCGGCCGGGCCACCGTCACGGGGCGCCGCTCCGAGGCGTCGCTGTACGACTTCAACCTCGCCACCTACGACACCGGCGACACCTTCGACCAGTCCCTGGCCAAGGGCTTCGTCGAGCTGTGGAGCCTGCCCTCCAAGATTGCCTCCGCCCGGGACGCCCGGCTGGGCCGATTGGGCTAAGGTCGCGGATTGAATGGGGAGGGAGAACAACGGTGACTGATGGTGGAAAGCCCATGCGGCTGTGGGGCGGCCGGTTCGAGGGAGGTCCGGCCGACGCGCTGACCAGGCTCTCGGTGAGCGTCCACTTCGACTGGCGGCTGGTGCCGTACGACCTGCTGGCCTCGCGCGCGCACGCCAGGGTGCTGCACCGCGCGAACCTGCTGAGCGACGACGAGCTGGCGCGCATGATCGGCGCCCTGGACGACCTGGAGCGCGCCTGCAAGGCGGGCGAGTTCCGGCCGACCGTCGCCGACGAGGACGTCCACACCGCGCTGGAGCGCGGCCTTCTGGAACGCCTCGGCACGCTCGGCGGCAAGCTCCGAGCCGGTCGCAGCCGCAACGACCAGGTCGCCACCGATCTGCGGCTCTACCTGCGCGACCATGTCAGGCACATCGTGTCCCGGCTGGTGGAGCTGGAGACCGCGCTGATGAGCCAGGCCGAGGAGCACGCCGAGACGGCGGCCCCCGGCATGACCCACCTGCAGCACGCCCAGCCGGTCTCCTTCGGCCACCAGCTCCTGGCGCACGTGCACGCCTTCGCCCGCGACATCGACCGCCTGCGCGACTGGGACAGGCGCGCGGCCGTCTCCCCGCTGGGCGCCGGGGCGCTGGCCGGATCCTCCCTGCCGCTCGACCCGCAGGCCGTGGCGAGGGAGCTCGGCTTCGACTCCGCCGCGCCCAACTCGATGGACGCCGTCGCCGACCGCGACTTCGCCGCCGAGTTCCTGTTCGACGCGGCGATGATCGGCGTGCACCTGTCGAGGCTGGGCGAGGAGATCGTCCTGTGGGCCTCGCAGGAGTTTCGCTGGATCGAGATGGACGACGCCTACTCCACCGGCTCGTCGATCATGCCGCAGAAGAAGAACCCCGACGTGGCCGAGCTCGCCCGGGGCAAGAGCGGCCGTCTCATCGGCAACCTCATGGCGCTGCTGACGACGCTCAAGGGCCTGCCACTGACCTACAACCGCGACCTGCAGGAGGACAAGGAGCCGGTGTTCGACTCCGTCGACAGCCTGCTGCTCGTCCTTCCCGCCATGGCCGGGCTGGTCGCGACCATGCGCGTCAACACCGCGAAACTGGAGGCCTCGGCCCCCGACGGGTTCGCCCTCGCCACGGACCTGGCCGAGCTGCTGGTCCGCCGGGGCGTCGCCTTCCGCGAGGCCCACGAGGCGGTCGGGCACCTGGTCGTCTGGTGCCAGGTCAACGACAAGGACTTCGGTGAGCTCACCGACGAGGAGCTGGCCAAGGTCTCGCCGCATTTCACGCCCGACTCCCGCGAGGTCCTCTCGGTGCCCGGCGCGCTGGCCGCCCGCAAGGCGCACGGCGGCACGGCACCCGACCGGGTCCGTGACCAGCTCATCGCGCTGCGTGAGATCGTCGACACCCAGGCCGCCTGGGCGAGCGGAAGCTGATGTCCGGCGACGGCCGCCTTGAGGTCGCCGAGGTGCCGGGTGACGCTCGCCCGGCCTTCCGGTTCCTCCGGTTCGTCCGGGGATCGGGCGATTTTCGCCTGGTCGTCGGGGGTCTAGGGGATGGCCGCCCGGTCACCGGGGGCCTGGGCGATGGCCGCTGACGAGAACGGCGGGCGACCGCCCGCCGCGTCCACGCCCCTGGCACGCGACTTCTTCGACCGGCCGGCCCACGAGGTCGCCCCCGACCTGCTGGGACGGGTGCTCGCGCACGGGCCGGTCGCGTTGCGGATCACCGAGGTCGAGGCGTACGGGGTGCCGGGCGAGGATCCCGCGTCGCACACCTACCGGGGCCGGACGCCGCGCAACGCGGTGATGTTCGGCCCGCCGGGCCACCTGTACGTCTACTTCACGTACGGCATGCATTTCTGCGCCAACCTCACCTGCCTTCCCGAGGGCGTCGGCTCCGGGGTGCTGCTGCGGGCCGGAGAGGTGGTCTCCGGTGCCGAGACCGCCCTGGCCCGCCGGAGCGCGGGAAGCGCCCGTCCCGTCAGGGAAGCCGATCTCGCCAAAGGGCCGGCCCGACTGGCGGTGGCGCTCGGCCTCACCCGCGAGCACAACGGGCTCGACGCCTGCGGCCCCGGATCACTCTCCGTGGTCGAGGGCGAGCCGGCCAAGGTGTCGTCCGTCCTGTCGGGGCCGCGCACCGGGGTCTCGTCGGGGAAGGAGACGCCCTGGCGCTTCTGGATCGACGGTGAGCCCACGGTCTCTCCGCACCGCCCGCACGTCCCGCGCCGCCGGTAGGTCGCGTGCCACCGGCAGGTCGCGTGCGCTCTCTCCTCGCCTCTTCCTCGCCCGTCCTTGTGCGCGAGAAGGGTTTCGAGTGGCGCGACGGTGCCGTGATCGGGCAGGGTGTACGAGAGCGCTAAATGTCCCTTCGAGCATTGGAAAGCAAGGATCGTGACCGACATTCTGGATGACCTCGCCTGGCGCGGCCTGATCGCGCAGTCCACCGACATCGACGCTCTGCGCGCGGCGATGGCCGAGGGTCCGATCACGGTCTATTGCGGCTTCGACCCGACCGCCCCCTCCCTGCACGTCGGCAACCTGGTCCCGTTGCTGACCCTCACCCGCCTCCAGCGGGCGGGTCACCGGGCCATCGGCCTGGTGGGCGGCGCGACGGGTCTGATCGGCGATCCCAGCGGCCGGAGTACCGAGCGCTCGCTCAATTCCTCCGACGTCGTGGCCGAATGGGTGGCGCGGATCCGCGTCCAGGTGGAGAAGTTCCTCGACTTCTCGGACGAGAAGACCGGGATCCTCGTCAGCAACCTCGACTGGACGGAGGGCATGTCCGCGATCGACTTCCTGCGCGACGTCGGCAAGCACTTCCCGGTCAACCGCATGCTCGCCCGCGAGTCGGTCTCGGCCAGGCTGGGCGGCGAGGGGCTCAGCTACACCGAGTTCAGCTACCAGATCCTGCAGGCCAACGACTACCTGGAGCTGAACAGGCGCCACGGCTGCACGCTCCAGATCGGCGGCAGCGACCAGTGGGGCAACATCACCGCGGGAACCGATCTCATCCGCCGGGTGACGGGCGGCCACGTGCACGCCCTCACCGTGCCGCTGATCACCAAGGCCGACGGGACCAAGTTCGGCAAGACGGCCGGCGGCGCGGTCTGGCTCAACCCGGAGATGACCTCCCCGTACGCGTTCTACCAGTTCTGGCTGAACGCGGACGACCGTGACGTGGTGAAGTTCCTCAAGATCTACAGCTTCCGGTCTCGTGAGGAGATCGAGGGGCTGGAGAAGGCGGCCGCCGAGCGGCCCGCCGGGCGCGAGGCGCAGCGGGCCCTCGCCGAGGAGTTCACCACGCTGCTGCACGGCGCCGACGAGTGCGCCGCGGTGATCGCCGCCTCGGCGGCCCTGTTCGGCCAGGGGTCCCTGGAGGAGCTGCCCGCGCGCACGCTGGGGGAGGCCCTCGCCGAGGTGCCGCGTGCAGAGGTGCCCGCTCTGGGGGCGTCCTTCGTCGACCTGCTCGCCGAGAGCGGCCTGGTGAAGTCGAAGTCAGAGGCGCGCCGCGCGGTGAAGGAGGGTGGCGCCTACCTCAACAACGTCAAGGTCACCGACGAGGCGTACGTGCCGGCTGCCGATGATCTGCTTCACGGACGCTTCCTGGTGCTGCGCCGTGGCAAGCGTTCCGTCGGCGGCGTCGAGATCGTCGCTCCCTGATCCTTCCTCCGCCTGTTGCTCTGTTCCTGGTGCTTCCTGGTTCCTGGCGGTTCCCGGGGTCGTTCCGGTCTTCCGCGAGGTGCTGTTCTTCCGGTTTTTCCGGCTCTTCCGGCAGGTCAGCTGGACGCTCCCGGGCGGCTGGACGCCCTGGCTCAGGCCGGGGCGTCAACCGTCCCACCACGTAACATTCCGGTAGCGAACGTTCCTGGTTTCCTTAAGGAACTGCTCTGACCTGCGGTTTTGCCAAGCGTGGCTGATTTGACGATGCTCCGAGGGGCGCATAATCTTTCCAATGCCCCGGAGCGAGCCGGACGCCGATCGGCGGACGGGCCCAGGGCCACTCCACCTGAAACGAACCTGAGCGTTCGGACTCCGCGTAGATCACCGGAAAATCGGTTGATTCGCTGTGGCCTGGATGACACGGTAGGTTCAGGGGGCCGCCTCGGAAGCGAGGCGGTGGGAATCCTAGCAAGTTTGCAGGTTTTGTGACAAACGGCTGATAGCTAGCAATTTGACACAATCTTGACAGGCCTGTACGGTTTAAATACGAAATGGAACGCCCCGGAGTTCTGCCGGACCACTTGGTCGGGTCAGGGTGATGGTGTACGCGTCCGTTTCTTGAGAACTCAACAGTGTGTTAAAAGCCAGTGCATGAAGC
>NZ_JBPXMD010000022.1:0-165449 GCF_051918855.1 Streptosporangium sp. H16 | reverse complement strand
GCGCGACGGGCTTGCCGGTCTCCTTCACGATACGCACCGCACCCGCCCGGAACTCCGGATCAAAGCGCCGTCGCGTGACTGCTGCCACGACCAAACCTCTCCCGGTTCGGTCTCCACGCTATGAGGGGAAGGCCAGCTCGACACGGGCGCAGTCACCTTGTAGTTGCCGGCGGCGATGTCCTCGCCGACGACCCATGTGCCATCCTCGACGGTCTCCAGTGGCTGCTGTACAGCTGGCGTGGTCGTCACGGTTCGTATGTGACGCCTGAGGCATCTACTCGGGTCACGCATGGCCGGATCCGGTCACCTTTTCTGATCATGCTTTGGAAGGATGAGCCTGATGCGCGGAAAGTAGGCGACCTACACTTGTAGGTATGAGCGTCATGCGTGAGGAACTGCATCACCTGGTAGATCAGCTGCCGGAGGCGGAACTGCGTCCGGCCCTGGAGCTCATCCGTGGCCGCTTGGGTGAGCCTGAGTCAAGTGAGCGCGATCTTCCGTTCTTCGCGTCGTTCGAGGCCCCCTCCGATCTCGCTGAGCGGCACGAAGAGATCCTCCGTTCGGAGTGGGGCCGCTGACGTGCTCCTGTGTGACACGGGTGTTCTTCTCGCCGCAGGTAACGTGAAGGACCAACATCACCGGGCGTGTCTGAAACTCCTCCGCCAGGCCGAAGGACCGTTGCTCGTTCCGTCGCCGGTGATGGGCGAGGTGGGCTATCTGCTCGACTCTCGTGTGGGTCCGCAGGCTGAGGTGACGTTCCTCAAGTCGTTCGGCGGTAACGGCTTTCACGTGGCCGAGTTGGAGGACGAGGACTTGCCGCGCATGGCGCAACTCGTCGAGACCTACCTCGATCTGCCGCTAGGGCTTGTCGACTCGGCGGTGATCACCATCGCTGAACGCCTCGGGCTGAAGGAGATCGCCACGGTGGATCATCGACACTTCAGGGTCGTCCGACCTCGCCACATATCGGCGTTCAGGCTGCTGCCTGATTGATCCGAGGTGCCGCACCTGAGTGACCAACTGGGTGACAACAACCCCGGACGGGGGCGGACAACGGTGGACGGTCGTGGACCGTACGCTCAGGTCAGGGTCGGTATCGGCCCTGGTCGTGCCCCCGCTCGGATCGCCTTGCAAGCGAGATGTCACTGGTTCGAACCCAGTAGTGCCCACCAGCCAAATACCCCCGCCAGAGATCTTCTGGCGGGGGTCGCTGCCATCAGAGTACGGATCTTGGACGTGTCGGCGCCGATTCCTCGCGCTGCTCAGCCGGCCGTACCGGTTCTTCGATCATGCTGTTCATCGTGTTGGCGATCTTCCGATCAGCCTGCGCCGTCCTGTGCTGATAGATCATCGCCGCGCGCACGCTGTCATGCCCCATGCGCTTCCTCGCCGGCGCCTTCGATGCGGTAGGGATCATGGGGACGATTCGGTCGTCCGCCGCGGTCATGAGCGCCACGTCGGTTCAGGCGGAACTCGTTTCCTCAGGTAACGCCAGGTCTCGTACGACGGCCATCGTGACGCGGGCGGGACTCCTGTCGTAGAGGGATGGCTCAGCGACGCCGGGAGGAAAGGGGCACCTGACCGACTGACTGCCACAGCGTGCCGAACGGGTGTCACGGGCGACCGCTGCAGGTGAGGGAGGGGGGTGACGGCGTACCGCCGGCCAGGAAGCCGAAGGTGGTCGTGCCGGACGCCGGGATCGAGCCGTTGTAAGAGGCGTTCGTCACCGTTACAGCGGGGCCGTCGGCGGCCAGCGTGCCGTTCCACACCTGGCTGACCGTCTGGCCGTTGCCCGGCGTCCATCTGACGGTCCATCCGCTGACCGCCGAGCCGCCTGCCCGCACCGTGACCTCGCCCTGATAGCCGCCCGGCCACGAGTTCGTGGTGCGGTAGCTCGCGGTGCAGGCGCCCGTAGACGGGGAGGGTGACGGGGTGACCGAAGGTGAGGGTGACGGGGTGATCGAGGGCGAGGGTGACGGGGTGACCGAAGGTGAGGGTGACGGGCCGCCTGGCGGCACGTATGGGCACTTGTTGCGGTACATCGAGATGCCGGTGGAGTCCATCAACGGACACAGGAACTGGGTGTACCGGGTGTCGTTGTCAACGAAGATCTTCAGCCACGGGATCAGCGTCCGCATCTCGGTCGTGTTCGCCCTCGTCGCGAACAGGTGGTCCACGCCGGTTATCTCCACCCAGGCGCTCTGCGCCGTGGCCGGGAGAGTGCTGTACAACCCGTTGAGGTAGGACGGCGTGACCACCGTGTCCCTCTGCCCGGAGATGAACATCGTGGGCACCTGGTCACCGGCCAGGTTCAGGTTCCCCGTGGGCGAGCCGGGTGCGAGCCCGACCGCGGCCTTCAACGAGGGGCGCCGGAGCGCCGCGATGAGGGCGCCGGCGCCACCCGCGGAGTGGCCGACCACCGACAACCGGCTGGAGTCGACGCGGTCGCGTACCGAGCTCCGCTGGGTGAGATAGTCCAGCGCGGCGAGCAACTGGGTCGCTCGGGGGTCGGCGCCGTCGGTGCGGCTGTTGGTCTCGATTCCGATGACGACGAAGCCGAAGGACGCGAGCCAGGGGCCCATCCAGGCCTCTTCGTCGGCGAACAGGGCGGAGTAGCCGGGCACGATCGCGACCGCGCCGAAAGTCCCCTGGCCGGTGTCCGTCGGATAATAGATCACCCCACCGCCGAAGCCGTTCCCGGGCGGCACGCTGAGCTGCGCGGTGGCGAAGCTCCCTCTGGTGGCGGCCACACTGGCCAAAGTAGGGTCGGGACCTCGCTGATAGGGATTGTCGGCGGCCGATGCCGGCCGAGTCGCGACGGTCACCGCGAGCAGCCCGAGGACGACGATCGCCGCGGCTATCGCACGCTTCGCCCACCCGCCCTGTGGCCCGAGCTCTGATCGGACCCTCCAGGCGGCACGAGGCGCCGGAGTCTCACTCACATGTGGTCGCACTGTGGTGTTCCTTCTCTTCGGGTGAGCCCCTCATCGGGATCAGCACGTGACGGCCATCGCCGAGTGGTCTTCGGTACGGCGGCTCCGCACCGCACCGCTCGCCTCCTCGTCCCGGCACCGGAAGGCCTGCCACGAGGGCGTCGTGATCGGCGGCCCCTGCATCACCACCCGGCAGTGGAAACCGCTCCGGGGACTTAGTGTGTAAACATCTCCGAAATGTGTCAAGATCCGTGTAAAACTTTCGGCGACTCGCTCTGGGCATATACGCGTCCTATGGTGTGTCGACGCAGGACGTCGACGATGAAAGCACCTGAAACTTTCATCACGATCTTGGAGTCGGTCGAGTGTGGATCGCTGCCCGCCAAAGGCGCGCATGGTGACCGGAGTTTCGTGAACCACGGACCGACATCGCCACTTCACCCTCACCAGAGCTGACGTGATGTTCCCGGGCCGCGTGAAAAGGGGGCCGAGCCTGGCGGGCCATGGTCGGATCACCTGGAAGGGCCGGTCTGGTCACGCGCGTGCTTCCGCGGCTCGCGGTAGCGTGGGAATCAGGATCTTTGAGCGGCGATGTCGTTTGTGATCCGGATATGTCTGGTGCGAAGTCGGAGGTGATCACGGTGCACCCGGTCTTGTGACAGCCCCAGCCCGGGGCGTCATGGAGCCGAAAGGTGACCGTATGAGCAAGACCGACAAGACCCGGCCCTGGTGGGTGCGAATCGCCGACGCGCCGATGGTGACCTGTCGTGCCGTGCATGATCATCGGTTCGGGCCGTGCACCCTGCCCAACGAGATCACCGCCGACAGCGTGGATTTGGATCACTGTACGGGCGGCTGTCACTGGCGCGCCAGTATCTACTTCTGGTGCTGTTACGGCGGCAGTGACGGGAGCCGGGAGTGGAACTACTTCCGCCGCGAGGAGCGCCGCCGCAGCCGTCGCCAGGCACACCGCGAGCTGCGCGCCTATTACGGCGAAGACTGAGCGAACGTGGGGGAGCGCGCTGTTGGCGCGTCCATCGCCGCCGCGGTTGAGCCGGTGGCGGGTGGTCTTGCCGGATGGTCGGTCCCGAGACACCGCGGGGAGTCGAGGTGTCTCGGAGGGAGGCCCAGCGCAGCCTGGTAGCCATTCACCGCAATGCTAAGAACCGGGCCGGAAATCGGGTTTTCTCTGCTCAGAGCAGATCTGCCCCAGGCGGATCGTGTCGACGCTGATCCGGACAGCCCCACATGATGGACGCATGGGCGAAGAATCGAAACTTCCACTGTTCAACGCGCAGGTAAGACGTGAGCTTTACGAGCGGCGTGTTCTCGTCCTCGACGGCCCTCTCGATGATGACAACGGGACGTTGCTCGCCACGCAATTGATAGCGCTCGCCACGCAGGACGCGTCGACCGATATCGCATTGTGGATTCACTCCCCGGGCGGCTCGGTTCCATCGATGCTTGCGATCCGTGACATCATTCGACTCATTCCCTGTGACGTATCGACCCTCGTGCTGGGCATCGCCTACAGCGCCGGGCAGTTCTTGCTGTCATCGGGTGCCCGAGGGAAGCGCCGCGCCCTGCCGCACGCACGTGTCCTGATGCACCAAGGCTCGGCCGGAATCGGCGGCACCGCGGTCGACATCGAACTGCAGGCCGACGATCTTCGGCATACTCGCGACACGGTGCTCGGTCTTATCGCCGAGGACACGGGTCAGTCCGTAGAGCGCATATTCGAGGATTCTCTGCATGATCGCTGGTACACGGCGCAAGAGGCACTGGACTACGGCTTCATCGACGCAATCGTCCAGAGCTTCGACGAAATCGCGCCACACGATCGCCCGCGGCCCGGATTCGGCGTCACCAAAGGAGTCGGCCAGTGACCACGTACACGATCCCCAACGTCATCGCCCGGAATCCTCGTGGCGAGCGGATCATGGATGTCTACTCGCACCTGCTCACCGAGCGAATCGTCTATCTGGGAACCGCAATTGATGCGGGCGTCGCGAACGCGCTCGTCGCACAGCTTATTTTCCTGGAGTCGGACAACCCCGATGGCACCATACAGTTCTATATCAACTGTGAAGGCGGGGATCCGAGCGCGATGCTCGCGATATACGACACCATGCGCTATATCCGCCCGCGGGTCGAGACAACCTGCGTTGGACAGGCCATCGCGGTGGGTGCCGTCCTTCTCGCCGCGGGCGCCGAAGGAAAACGTGCCGCTCTCCCGCACGCACGAGTGATTCTGCACCAACCGGCCGCTCAGGGGCGCGGAACGATCCCCGATCTCATCTTGCAAGCCGACGAGGTCGTACGTGTCCGAGCAGACATCGAGCGCATACTGTCACGGCACACGGGCCAGACCATCGAGACCCTACGCGCCGACACCGATCACGATCGCGTGTTCACCGCGACCGCGGCCTTGGAGTACGGGCTCCTCGATGAGATCATCGAGGAGCGTTCATAGGCTCGCGGATGATCCCGGCAGGCCACGCTACGCGGCCAGAGCATACGCCGCCGAGCAGGTGGCACCTCTCGACGTGCTGCTCTGAGCAGACCGCAGGCTCTCGGCAACGGCAAGGGTCAGATCGACCAGGGTGACATCCAGCGCGCCGGCGACCGCAGCGATCATTTCGCTCGATGGCTCTTTGAGGCCTCGTTCCATCTCGGAGAGATACTGCGGCGAGACGCCGGCGCGACGCGCCGTCTCGCTCAACTTCTCGCCCCGCTCGTGACGAAGACCTCTGAGACACTCACCGAGCGCGTGCCGCCACAGCGGCTCGCGAGCCGGAGACGGCTTGGGATCGGTCCGATCGATCGCCGGACGTAGCGGCGGGACAGAGGAGGCCATGCCTCACCATAGGTAGACGGTGCGTTCGAGTTCTGCCGGCTTCGCGCAGAGCAGAACCCTCCTCGCCTCCTCCGTCCCGCCACGCGGGGTCGGTGAGGCTCGCACATCAAACTCTGATGTGCGAGCCGAACTGATATCGCCGGAGGGCGAGCAGCACGTCTCGGGTGACGTACCGGTGTGCTCCGGGTAGGACGATCGTGTTGCTCACGGTTTTCCGTAAGACGAAGCAGCATGATCAGCGGCAGATCGGCAGGGCGGGGTCACCGAGGCCGGTTGCCCTTCTTCTTGCGGCCGGCCGGCACGGCCCGGCGACCGGAGCCGTTCTGTGCGGGTTTTTGTGCCTGCCGCTGCGCCGGTTTCCGCACAGGGGAGGCAGGGGTGGCGGGAGTGGCGGGAGTACGGCCCCGCGAGCTGTTCACCGTCCGGCCGCGGACGATGCCGATGAAATCCTCCACCAGGTCAGTGGTCGCGTCCGTGGGCCAGGTCAGCGCGACCTGAGACTGCGGCGCGTCCGGCACCGGCCGGTATGTGAGGTCCCTGCGGTGGTGGAGGCGTGCCAGAGACAGCGGAACCAGGAGAATCCCGGTGCCGGCCGCCACCAGCTCGACCGCGTCCTCCGTCGTGGCCGGGCGGGTGAACGCGGGCAGCCCGGGCCGGGCCGTCCACTCGATGCTGTCGTCCAGAGGATGGAACACCTCGTCGTCGACGAGGTCGGCGATGGACACCTCGTCGGCGGCGGCCACCGCGTGATCCTTGGGGACCACGACCACCGTGGTCTCCATGTAGAGAGGAATCACGCTGAGCCCGTCCCGGTCGATCGGCAGCCTGACGAATCCGGCGTCGGCGCCGCCGCTCCGCAGGAGTCCCACCGCCTCGGCGGCGGGAACCGCGACCAGGGCAACCGGCACGCCGGGCATTCTCTCGGTCCAGACGTTGACCCATTTCGCGGGTGTCACCCCGGGCACGTAAGCCAGTCGAAAGGTCCTGCCGGTCTCTGCATCAGTCACTTCCTCAGGGTACCGATGACAAGAGAACCTGTTCCGGCTGACTATTCTTGACGCCATGACCTCGTCCAAACCGAAGACCATCCAGACGATGAAGCCCGCGACCGCGGCCAAGAAGCTGGGTGTCCCCCTCTCGGCCACTCCCGCCGAGTTCCAGGCGGGTGTCGTCTCCAGGGACGAGCTGAACGAGTTGCAGTCGACGCCACCCGCCTGGCTCGTCGACCTGCGCCGCAACGGCCCGCACTCCAAGCAGGTCATCGCCGCGAAGCTCAAGGTCTCCGTTGCGGGCCTGCTCAGGGGTGGGATCACCGGACCGCTCACCACCGCCGAGATCGATGCGCTGAAAGCGGAGAACCCGACGTGGCTGGAGCGCGAGCAGGCCCTCCAGGTCGAGGTCCGCAAAGAGGCACTCCGCCTCAAGCAACGCTAGACACTGAGATCCCGCACGTTTCCGGCTCCGGACGCGTCTTCAGGCTGCCGCCACCGCCTCGTTGAGGGACACGTCTGAGGGCTCGGCTTTGAACCGTCGGCTCGGCCCGGAGCGCCGGGGCTACCTGCACGGCTCGCCCGGCCGGGGTTGCCGGGAGGCGCACCGCCCGGCAACCCTGGCCGGGAGCGCACCGCACGGTGAAGAACCGGCTCCGTTTCCTACGGGATGATGATCGTCAGGCTGGTCTGCCGGTTCACGGGGAGTCGCCTGATGGACAGCGCCTGCTCGCCGGGCCTCCAGGTGGCGATCATGCCGGTGTGGTCGCTCTCCCGCGGATAGGCGTCGGTGGTCGTGACGAAGGCGCCCGCGAGTACCAGCCGGCCGTCCGGCATCCAGCGCATCCTGCGGGTCTTGACGTCGACGGGCACGGGCATCGACGGCAGGTGTGCCCATTGCAGGGTCTTCGTGTCCAGCACCCAGACGTCGAGATGTTCGTGCGGCCCCGTGGTGGGGGCGAGGAACGGGACGGCGATGTACCTGCCGTCGGTGCTGACCTCGCCGTCCTTGATCTCGCCCGCTCCGGTCGGCCTGCCGATCGGCCGCTCCTCCTCGGCGCCGGGGGTCACCAGGGCGAGGTTCCCGCCCCGCTGCCGCACCAGCAGTTCCTGGGAGGTCGCCGCGATGATCTGGGGGTATCTGCCGGTCTTCCGCAGGCTGTCATGAGTCAGGAGGATCGACTCGTCCCTGTGCCTGGTGTGCAGGCCGTACGGTGTGTCGAGGAACGGCAGCGCGCCGCAGTAGCTCCAGCGGGGACGGCGCAGGACCTTCCCGTCCTCGGCCTGCTTCCGCACGGTGCACGGACCGTCGTGGACCGGCCGGTCCGTGATCCAGAAGCCGGAGTCGTCGAAGGCGGGGAACGCGTACCAGCCGGTGGCCAGCTTGCGCGCCTTGTCGCCCTTGAGCAGGTACAGCCGTCCTTGGCCGACCGCCGGTCCGCTCACCACGATCACGGTGTGCCTGCCGTGGGCGAAGGTCGAGAGGGTGACGCGCGGGTCCGGATCCGGCAGGCCCGTGACGGGCGTCGAGGCGCCGGTGTCGACGTTCAGTATCGCCGGGGACTGGTCGCCCGGGCCGTCGCCGCCGACGAGCAGACGAATCCCGCTACCGGGGCCGAGCGGCCGTCCGGAGAAGGGGCCGTAGTGGCTTTGCGCGTGGCTCGCCGTGACCTGCGGGGCCGCCGCGGTGGGCCGCACGGCCCAGGGCGTGGAGGTGCAGCCCACCAAGCACGCCAGGATCACCACCGGAAACTTCCTGATCCCGGACAAGCTCCGCGTCATGGGCAGAAGCTACATGATGCTTCCAGGAGGACAAGGAAGACCACGTACGGCCGGCGACCGCAGGTCGCCGCGAAGGTGTGAGCCGAATCGAGCGCGATAATCTCAAGATCCACCGCGTCCGTGCCGACGGCGGTGAAAACTGACCCCGTGGCGACGCCAGGGGGTCAGGATTCAGATGTCGTCGGCAGCGCCCGGAGCCCCGGCCATCGGGCTTGATGGACCGCCACCGCTGTTCTCGGTCGCGGCCACCTCGGCGGCGTTGGAGGGCCGGCGTGGTGTCAGCGGCCGGGGGCCCGCTTCTTGACCTCCTGGAGCACCCAGCCGTTGCCGTCCGGGTCGCCGAAGGTGGCGTAGGAGCCGTAGTCGGCACGGTCGGGGTGCGGACCGGCCGTCGGCCCCTGGCCCTCGATCCGGTGGGTGACCTCTCCGCCGTCGTGGCCGTGGTAGAAGAGCCCTCCGGCATCGTGGAAGATCTCGCTCACCTCGACGCCGCGGCCGACGAGCTCGGCGCGGGCCTCCTCGATGTCGGAGACGACGAGGTAGAGGCCCTGGACCGAGCCGGGCGCGGCGGAGGTGATCCCCTCGCCGAATATGATCGAGCACTCGGAGCCTGGCGGCGTGAGGTGCACCGCGCGCCAGTTCTCACTGACGGCTTTGTCGAGATCCAGACGGAATCCCGCCGCCTCGTAGAAGGCCTTGGCCCGGTCGACGTCGGATACGGGCAGCACGATGAGTTCGAGTTTCAGGTCCATCTGGGGTCCATCTTTCTTGACGTCGGTGAATCGCACGCCGTGCGTCACCGGTTCAGCAGGTGATTATGATCGGCGGTGCGGCACATGCCGCCGCCGCGCGGTTTCTCTCTTGATCCACAGCCGTACCCTGTGCGCGGCTGCGGTGCTGGTTGCCGGACAGGGCCCGGCCCGATGCGCCGTCCCCGGCCGTGAGTGACGTTCCTGCCGGTCATCCGCGTCACGGCGGCCGCTTCGGCCTCCGCTCCGCCGGCTGATCACGGCTCTGACGCGCGCCACCGGCAGCCGGGGATGTCGTTGAGGAATGTGTCAACAGCGCCAGACGGCAATGTCGTCAAAGGCCGGACAGGGTCTTTCCGCAGAGGCGGCGATCGGCCGCAGCCCTCAGGATCCTCGACGTGAGTACTGACCCGAGCCTTTCTGCTCGCCCGGGGCCGGCGACGTATTCCTTGACGGCGTCGCGCACCGGCGAATCCACCGTCAACAATCTAGATATATTTTATCCAGGTTAACCTCCGAAAAGATCGCGCGATCACGCCGCGCGGAAAAAGGGTCAGTCGTGCCCGAGTGCCTGGCGAACATGTGCCCCCACGGCGGGGGCGTGTTCGTCGGCCGCGGCCTGCACGTCGGCGAGGCTCTGCTCGGCCAGTGCCTGCCGCCAGGCTGCTTCGGCTCGCCCCATGGCGATCTTCACCGCGCACGGCTGAGCGAAGCTGGCATCGGGGCATCGCTCACCAATGGTGCCGCACCGGCGGATCTCGGTGCAGCGGAAGAGTGGCGCATCCCCCTCAACGGCAAGGACCACGTCCAGCACCGACATCGCCGCCAGGGGGCGGGTCAGGCGAAAGCCGCCCCGCGCACCCGGAACGGACTCCAGCAGGCCCCCCTTGACCAGTTGCTGAAGCTGCTTGTTCAGGTAGGACGCCGACAGGTTGTGGCCGGCGGCCAGCTGCGCGGTCGCCACCGGCTCGCCGTCCCCCAGCCACGCCAGATTGAGCAGCGTATGCATCGCCCACTCGACGCCCTTGCCCGTTCGCACAACCTGGACATTAGACATCCAGTTTCAATCTGTCAAAAAATGCCTGCTCATCGGCCACGGCATGCCGCCCGGGCGCTGTGGATGGCCTCGAGATGCTTGTCGGTCCAGCGCGCGACCCGGCCGATGATGGCCAGCAGCTCCCGCCCGGCGTCGGTGAGGTCGTACTCGACCTGGGGCGGGACGGTGGGGTGCACGGTGCGCGTGATCAGCCCGTCGCACTCCAGGCCGCGCAGTGTGGCCGTCAGCATGCGCTGGGTGATCGGCGCCAGCAGCCGCCGCAACTGGTTGAAGCGTCGTGGCCCGGAGACGAGCTCCGCCATCACCAGGGGCGCCCACTTCTCGCCCACACGCGAAAGAATGCTCCGGAGTTCGTCGCAGGAGGACTCCAATTCCGCGGCCTGTTCGGCGATTTCCGCCATGTCGGTTCCCTCCTTGGTACTACAGCACACACAACTGCCTTCTTGCGGGTGTCCCGGGGGGAACGGCAGCTTGTTCCCGACCTCCCGAAACTTACCTTGTGAAAAGAGCAGGAGATTGACGTGAGCCTTCCCTACCAAACCTCCGAGGACCCCCGATACACCACCCGCGGCGCCCTCTACGTACCTTCCGGGCAGGGTCCGACCGTGTGGGCCGTCGGCGACGTCTACACGATCAAGGCGACGGGAGCGCAGACGAACGGCGGTTTCGGCCTCATCGAGGCCACCGTCCCGGCGGGCGGTGGGCCGGGCCCGCACATCCACCCCGAGCAGGAGGAGACCTTCTACATGCTCGACGGCGAGCTGGAGTTCCTGGACGGCGACCACCGGTTCACCGCCGTCGCGGGCGACTTCATCCACGTTCCGCGGGGCATCCGCCACAGCTTCCAGAACAAGCGCATGCACGCCGCGAGGATGCTCTTCATGTTCACCCCGCCCGGACCCGAGCAGGTCTTCGTCGACCATGCGACGCCTGCCAGGGACGGCGAGACGCCGCCGCCCCTGGACGATGAGCAGATCGCCCGGCTCGAGACGATGGCCAGGTTGATCAAGCCGATCATGCTGCCTGACCCCGCCTGAGGGTTCGTATGACCGTGGGCGGACGCGGAAGTTCCGACCGTGGTCAGACGCGCCGGCGGGGACGGTTTTGTCACCGTGTTCATGTGATCGAAGTAAGAGAGCTGACGAAGAGATACGGTTCGACGCTCGCACTGGACCGGCTGTCCTTCCAAGCCCACCCCGGGCGGGTGACCGGTTTCCTGGGACCCAACGGCGCGGGGAAGTCCACGACCCTGCGCGTCATCGTCGGCCTGCACGGCTCGACGTCCGGCGTGGCCCTGGTCAACGGGCGCCGATACGCGGAGATCAGCCGGCCGCTGTACGAGGTGGGCACGCTGCTCGACGCCGGTGCCGTGCACCCGGGCCGTACCGCGTTCAACCAGCTCGCCTGCCTGGCCCGTGGTCACCGCATCGGCTCCTCCAGGATCTCGGCGCTGCTGGAGCAGGTGGGGCTGCGGGACGTGGCGCACAAGCGCATCGGGGGTTTCTCGCTCGGTATGCGGCAGCGGCTGGGCATCGCGGCGGCACTGCTGGGCGATCCCGGCGTCGTCCTGCTGGACGAGCCGGTGAACGGCCTGGACGCCGAGGGCATCCGCTGGATACGCGACCTGATGCGCACGCTCGCCTCGGAAGGCCGGACGGTGCTGCTGTCCAGTCATCTGATGAGCGAGATGGCGCAGACCGTCGACCATGTGCTCATCATCGGACGGGGCAGGCTGATCGCCGAGACCTCCATGGAGGACCTCGCCAGGCGCTTCCACCGCGATACCCTGGTCCGATCCCCGAGGCACGTGGAGCTGGGCAGGATCCTGCAGGGCGCCGGCGCGTCGGTGTCGTACGGGCCGCGGAGCAGTCTCGCGGTGACGGGCGCCGACACCGCCACGATCGGCGATCTCGCCGCCGAGCATCGCATCCCGGTCCACGAGCTGACGCCGCGCAGCGCCACGCTCGAGGACGTCTACCTCGAAATGACCGACGAGACCGCCGATTACCGCGCCGGCGGCAGGAAGAGTCTGTGATCCTCATGTCGCCGCAGACCGCACCGCCGGGACATGCCTCGCCCGAGAACGCCGTGTCCGGGCTCGCGTCCGTGAAGGACGTTGTCGCGGCGGAATGGCTCAAGCTCCGGACCATACGCTCCACGTGGGCGGTCTGGGGCGGAGCGGCCGTGTCCACCCTGATCGGCCTGGTCGTCCTCATCACGCACGTCGGCTCCTACGATCGGGCTTCGCCGGAGGAGCAGGCGTCCTTCGAGGGCGCCGATCCCGCCGTCCTCGTCATGCCGGTCGTGGCGTTCTTCATCGGCTGTCTCGGTGCCCTGGCCGTCACCACCGAGTTCTCGACCGGCTCCATCGGTCCCAGCCTGGTCGCGGTCCCTCGGCGGCGGATGCTGCTGGCCGCCAAGACCGTGCTGGTCACCTGCGTCGCGTTCGCCGGCGGTGTGCTGTTCGCGGGCCTGTCGCAGGTCGTCGCCCTGCTCGTCCTGGGCGACCGGCCCGCGCCGCTCAATCCCTGGGCTCACTGGTGGGACGCGATCCCCTCCGCGGCCGGTACGGCCGTCACCACGCTTGTCACCGGCCTCGTGGCCTTGGGGCTCGGAGCGGCCATACGGTCGACGACCGCGACGGTGACGGTGATCGTGGCGCTCACCCTGGTGATACCGAGTTTCGCGCATTTCCTGCCGGCGCCCCTCCACCTGTGGGTGGCCTCGGTGCTGATTCCCAACCTCGCCCCCCAGGTCGTGGGTGCCGAGTCGGCGTACCTGCTGTCGCCTCCCGCGGCCGCGGCGGTCCTGGCGTGCTATGTGGTCGTGGCACTGGGGGCGGGATGGCTCGCTTTCTCTCGCCGCGACGCGTGATCCACCCGCACCTCCCGTCCCCGGACGGGAGGTGCGGGTGCCGGAAACCCGGTCGCCTCCGTGGGGTGCGGCGTCGCCCAGATGAAGCCCTGCAGGTCGGCACCTCGGACTCGTGCCCGGCCAGGCGCGCAGAACATTCGTGAGAGATGACCGAGGGGGATCTGCACCGTATCCTCACATTCCCTGCGCTCAACGAGCATAGGCGTCTGTTTTGATTGCGCCGTGACTGAGCGAGACGCCCCAGGGGCGAGTGATGTGCTCTGGGCCACGGGCTGTGGGATATCGGCGTTTATCGCGTTGACGTGTGCAACATCGGGAACTTGCCTGGATATCGCGCTGGTGGCCAGGACGCAAGGTTACTGCCTTGGTGATTCAAGTGCCGGAGAGAGTTTGGCCGGCCTGATCTGGGCGGTGAGCCGGTTCGTCATCTTTCCCGTCCTTTCCGGCATCTCCCTGCTCGCCTCGCTGCCGATCATTCTGCTTTCCCGCCTGCCCTGGTTCGCGAACCGCGACTGGCTGAAGGCGACTCTGATGCTTCTGGCCGCCCTGGTCTCGATCGTCGGGCCAATGGTCATGATCGTTCACGACGTGGCCACCGAAGGGATCACCGGTGATTGCGAACCGCCCTGGTGGCCGTCCTGGCTCCCTTCTTGATACGACTTCGGAGATTTCGCGCCCTGGGAGAGTTGTCGTCATGGTTTCCGGACCCTGGGCACGGCTCCGGGTCTCCGGCACTCCGCGCTTGTCGCGATCCATGGACATGATTCGCGTGGATCACGAGATTTCTTATATTGAGCGATAAAGAGGAAATGCGAGACAAATAGGTATCGGCACCTCGGTGAACCTGTCCGGCCACGGCACCGGGAAATCGTCAGGATCCGTAGATCAAGATCTTTCAAAGCACCTTTGTCATGAACACGCTGTACGGGTCGGGCCGGTAATCCGCGAACGGCTCGCAGTAATCGAACCCGAACTTCTCGTACAGCTTCCGGGCGGGCAGGAAGAACTCGGTCGCGCCGGTCTCGAGGCTCAGCCGGGTGAACCCCATGCGTTTCGCCTCGGTGATGATGTGCTCCAGCAGCAGGGACGCGGTCCCGCTCCGCTTGCGCGCCGGCGCGGTGCGCATCGACTTCACCTCGGCGTGATCCGGGTCCAGCCTCTTGATCGCACCGCAGCCCACCAGGCTGTCACCGTCCATGACCGACCAGAACGTGATCTCGGGCTTGCGAAGCCCGTCCAGGTCAAGGGCGTGCTTGCTCTCCAGGGGCGTGATGGATCGCATCTCCTGGACGTGCTCGTCGAGAAATCCAGCGATCTCCGGACCGGAGAGGTCGTCGAGGACGATTTTCATGTGCCGGCCTTTCTTCTGGCTTCGGTCCTGCGGGTACCACCTCACATTCTCGGGCCGCCCGGAGCCGGTCGCGAAGACGGCTCGGGCGCGGACCGCGGCGACAGGTTGTGCCCCTCTCGCCGCCGGCCGCCGGGACCCGGACGGCCGGACCGGAGGTCAGCCGGGGATCAGCCGGGGATCACTGGCCGGTCGCTGCGGTCATGTCAGTCCTCCACGAGCTGGGGTACGGCGGGCTGGCGGCCGCACGGGGTGGTCCTGATCTCCTGCGACCAGGCGAGGGTGACGCCGAGGGCGTCGGTGAGCGTCCGCTGGAAGTCGGCGAGCCGGGCCGGATCGGCGCGGATCTTGCGCGGCGGCAGGTCGGCGGCGAGGGCCTGGACGGCCAGCGCGCCCACGGCCTCGCCGATGCTCCACTCGACGGGGTGGAGCCGGTAGCAGCCGTTGGTGACGTGGGTGGTGCCGATGTTCTTGTTGGCGGGCAGCAGGTTGTCGACGCGCTGGGGCAGCAGCGCGCCGAGCGGGATCTGGAAGGGGTAGCAGTCGACGTCCACGTAGGTGCGGCCGGACGTGCTGGGGTGCAGGTCGATCCGGTAGGAGCCGAGCCCGACCGAGTCGGTGAACACCTCGGACCCGGCGAGCGGGCCGCGCGCCTCCACCCCGACGTGCTGCTCCAGCACGGTGAACTCCGCCTTGATCCGCCGCGACTCCCGGACGTACACCGCCTTGGCCAGGCCGTCCCCGGTCCCGACGAGATCGGGACGCAGCCGCAGGCCCGGGTATCCGGCCTCGGTCTGCATCCAGTACAGGAACGACAGTGACAGGTCGCGGGCACCCGCGAGCGCGGCCTCACGGTCCGCGCCGGGACCGATCAGCGGCCGGTCCCAGTAGTCGATCTGCGGCCAGTTGACCAGGGTGACGTCGTGCGAGATGGTGCCGGGCTCGTACTGCTCCGCGGCCACGATCCGGCGGAAGTGCCACAGGTCGTGCTTTCCGGGGATGTGCCCGTTGTCGTGGAACAGGCCGCGCGAGCGCACCGACAGGTCGATCGGCTCCACGTCCGTCCACGACAGCTGGGGTCCCGGCCAGAACGGGGCCTTGTGGGTGCTCCAGTGGTCGTAGCCCGCCGGGCGGTCGATCGTGTGGTCCTCGCCCGGCCGGTACTCCAGCGGGAAGCACCAGCTGACGGCCTGCTGGTCGAGGGGGTTCGCCACGGGAGCGGCGTGCGGCTCGCCGGTGTCGGCGACGCCCTCCGCGCCCACCACGTGCTCGACCCCGGCCAGCGGGAGCAGGTCGCCGAGCTCGGTGGCGTCCACGACGTAGTCGGCCGCCACGACCAGCTCGGTCCCGTCGGGCCGGGTGAAGGTGACCGCCTCGACCCGGTCGCCCGTCACCTCGACCGCCACGGGCGTGTGCCGCAGCAGGACGGTGACCAGCCCGGCGGTCCGGTACGGCGCGAGCATCTCCTCGATGACGGCCAGCGCCGCCCGCGGCTCGTGGCACAGCCCGCTGACCACGCCGAGACCCGGGTTGAGCAGGCGCTGCGCGGCCACCGAGGCGCGGAGCGGGTAGTTGCGGCGGTAGTACTCGCGGACGCCCTGCCGCAGCCTGCGGTAGCTCGACGAGGCGTACCGCGACTCGATCCACGGGTTCTCGTCCGGCGGGACCGCCTGGCTGGTCAGCTGGCCGCCCAGCCAGTCGGTCTCCTCGGTGAGCACCACCCGCCGGCCGAGCCTCGCGGCGGTCAGCGTCGCGGCGACACCGCCGAGACCCCCTCCGACCACCAGCACCGGCGTGTGCGTCTCCTGCATGATCATCCCTTCACGCCGCCCTCGGACAGGCCGGCGACGAAACTGCGTTGGTTGAGGACGAAGACGGCCAGGATCGGCAGCAGCACCAGCACCGAGCCGGCCATGGCGGGCCCGTAGGCGACGTTTCCGCCGGTCAGGAACTTGCTCAGCGCCAGCTGGACGGTCTGCGTCTCGGGCGAGCTCGTCACGACGAGCGGCCAGAGGAAGTCGTCCCAGACGGCGGTGAAGGCGAACACCGCGACGGTCGCGACCAGCGGCCTCGCCAGCGGCAGATAGATCTTCCAGAAGAGCCTGAACTCGCTCGCGCCGTCGACCCGGGCGGCCTCGCCCAGCTCGTCGGGGAGCCCGAGGAAGTACTGCCGGGCGAGGAAGACGTTGAGCGGCCCGATCAGGTGCGGCAGGGTCAGCCCGGCCAGGGAGTCGAGCAGCCCGGAACCGCCCTGCCCGGTGATGTCGTTCCCGCCCGTCAGCGGGATCCCCTTCGCGATCAGGAACAGCGGGATGAGGGTCACCGCCACCGGCACCATCGTGGTCGCGACGATCGTCATGAAGATCGCGTTGCTTCCCCGGTAGGGGAGTTTGGCGAAGGCGTACCCGGCCAGCAGCGCGAACACGCAGTTGGCGAGGACGACCAGCAGGGCGACGATCAGCGAGTTCGTCATCGCCGTGCCGAGGTTGCCCGCGTCCAGGGCGGTCGAGAAGTTGTCGAGGACCGGGTTCCGCGGCAGCAGCCGCGGCTCGGCCGAGAACACCTCGGACTCGGGCTTGAAGGCGATCGAGACCATCCACCAGAACGGCACGAGCACCAGCAGCGTGGCGATGACCAGCGCGAGGACGGATCCTGGTCTGCGCATCACTTCCGCCCGTTCCCGCGCATCGCGACGAGCGCGAAGGCGAAGATCGCCGCGAACAGTACGAAGGCCATGGCGCTGGCGGAGCCGAACCGGTTGTTCTGGAACGCCTCCTGGTAGATCAGGTAGTTGGTGGTCGTCGTCGAGCCGAGCGGCCCGCCGCCGGTGAGGATGAAGATCTCGGCGAACGACTGCGACAGGTAGACGATGTTGATCGTGATCACGTAGACCATGACCGGCCGCAGGCCGGGCAGCGTCACGTGCCGGAACCTGGCCCAGGCGCCCGCGCCGTCCATCTTCGCGGCCTCGTACAGGGTGACCGGGATCGCCTGGAGCCCGGCCAGGAAGAGCACCATGTTGCCGCCGAGGGCCTTCCACACCCGCATGGCCGCGACCGAGTGCAGGGCGGTGTCCTCGTCGAGGAGCCAGTCGCGCGGATCGAGGCCGAGCGAGCCCGCGAGGTCGTTGAACCAGCCGTCGGGGGAGTACATCCACAGCCACACCAGGCTGACGGCCGTCAGCGGGACGATGCGGGGCAGGAACAGCCCGGCCCGGAACAGCCCGATGCCGGGCATCTTCCGGTTGGCCAGCAGCGCCAGCCCGAGCGCGATGCCGACCGCGAACGGCAGCACCTCCGCGACGAACTGGGCGGTCACCCGCAGGGACTTCAGGAAGTCCGCCGAGCCGAGCAGCGCCGCGTAGTTGTCGGCGCCGACCAGCCGGGGCGCGTCACGGTCGAGCGGGCTGTAGCTGGTGAAGCTCAGGTAGAACCCGTACAGCACCGGGAACAGCTGGAAGATCGCCATGTACGCCAGGACCGGGGCGGTGAAGGCGAGCCCGACGAGCTTGCGGCGGCCGGTCGGGCCTCTCCCGCGGGACCCGGCCCGCGGCGGCGCCGCCGCGGGCCGGGTCCCGCCGTGCCTGGTGCCGTGCTTGCTGAGGAGCGCCATCACTGGGTCGCCGTCACTGGGCCGCGAGCAGCGGCCCGGCCTCGGCCGCCGCGTCGTCCAGCGCCTGCTTCGCGGTCGCCTTCCCGGCGAGCGCCGTCTCCAGGTGCTTGTCGAGCACGTCGCGGACCTGCACCCAGGCCGGGACGTTCGGGCTGCCCACGTACGCGGGCGCGGCGTCGATGAACGGCTTCAGCAGCGGCTGCCCGGTGACGTAGGCGCCCTGGGCGGCCGAGGCGCGCACCGGCAGCCCGCCGACGGTCTCGGCGTAGCGCTCGTTCACGCCCTTGGAGACCATGAACTCGACGAACTTCCAGGCGAGGTCCTTCTTCTTGGAGTCGGCGTTGACGAACAGGCCGGTGGTCGCCCCGCCGAAGGTCTTGGCGTCGACGGCCTTCAGCGGCGTCAGCACCCCGATCTTCGAGGCGAGGTCGGGCACGGCCTTGACCATCTGGAGTATCTGCCCGGTGGTCGCGGTGACCATCGCCGCCTTGCCGGTGGCGAGCGGGTTCTGCCCGGCGGGCTGGTTGGCGAAGTCGAGGCCGAGCTGGTCGCTGACCTTGCCGTCTCCGCCGTAGAGCCCGGCGAAGTACTCCAGCGCCTTCACGCCTTCGGGCGAGTTCCAGGTGACCTCCTTGCCGTCGGCCGACAGCAACTCGCCGCCCTCCGAGCCGATCAGCCCCTGGAAGCTCTGCACCCGCTGGATCTTGGCGGACTGGAGCATCAGGCCCGCCTGTTGGATCGCTCCACCCTCTTTGACGGTCAGCTTCCTGGCCGCCTCTGCGGCCTCGGCCCAGGTGGTCGGCTCGGCGACACCGGCCTTCTCCAGCAGGTCCTTGCGGTAGGCGACGAGGATGCCGTTGCCGCCCAGCGGGATCAGGTACTGCCCGCCGGCCACCTGGCCGCTCGCCAGGTAGGGCGCGAGGTCGGTCCTGTCCGCCTCGGGCAGGGCGGCGATCCGGGCGTCGAGCGGCTCGATCCGCTTGGCCGCGGCGAAGCCCGCGGCGGCGGCCGGACCGTGGCCGAACACGTCGGGGGCGTTGTTGCCGGCGAAACCGGCGTTGAGCTTGGGCGACATCTGGGCCCAGTCGACGAAGGTCACCTGGACCTTCGTCTTGTTGGCGGACTCGAACTCCGGCACCAGCTTCTTGGTGACGAGCTCGATCTCCGGGGCGGAGTTGCCGGGGAACCAGACGGTCAACGTGTCGGCCGCGCCGCCGCTCCCGCTGCCGCCGCCGCCCGTCCCGCAGGCCGTCGCGGCGAGAAGAACGCCCGCGCCGACCGCGACGGCGAGGAATCCGCGTCTGCCGACGGCTGTCCACCGGTTGGTGATCATGATTTTCTCCTGTTTCGGAGTATGGGGGGTTTCGGGGTGTGGGAGGCCGGCTCCCGGCGCTGGATCGCCGGGAGCTGGGAGTATTCGATTGTGGTCAGGCTCCGGAGGGAATGATCATGTGATCTGTGGTCAGGTTCCGGGCGGGCCGATCATGTGATCTGTGGTCAGGCTCTGGGCGGGCCGATCATGTGATCGTCGGGAAGGCCGCAGGGCAGCAACCGCTGGTGGTCGCCGGGGGTGTCGGAACCGGCCAGGATCCGGGTGAGCATCTTCACCGCGCCCCTGCCCATCTCGTTGCGGGGGATCCGCAGGCTGCTCCAGCCGCTCTCGGTCATCGTCACCAGGACGACCACCGACATGTCCGCGGGGGCGGCCAGGCCGCGCTCGCCCAGCGCGGCGACGAGCTGCCTGGCCAGGGGCTCGTTCTCGGCCAGGACGGCGGTGACGCCGCCGGCGTGCGCGGCGTCGACCCAGGCGGGGTCGAGCTGCGACGTGACGTACATCAGCTCGGGCAGCCCCGCGTCGGCGCAGCCGGCCCGGTAGCCGGCCTCCTTGTCGAGGAAGACCTCCATCCGGTCCGGTCCCGTGACGTAGGCGATGCGCCGGTGGCCCAGCGCGGCGAGCCTGCCGACGGTGTCCCTGGTGGCGCTGGCGTAGTCGGCGCCGACCCAGGCTATCTCGGTGCCGGGCACGGTCCTGCGCCCTATGTGAACGAAGGGGTATCCCTCGGCGGCGAGTCTGGCCAGCTCGGTGGAGCCGGGCTCGACGCCGAGCAGCACGCTGCCGTCGGCGAGCGCGAGCCGGTTCACCCCGTCGCTGTAGACCCGGCGGCGGCCGTCGAGATCCTCGGTGGAGGCGAACAGCACCAGGTCGTAGCCGTCCGCGACGGCCTGCTGCTCGATGCCGACCAGGAACTCGTGGTAGAAGTCCAGCTGGTCGAGGGGGAAGATTGACTCGAAGGTGTAGACCCCGAGCAGCCGGTTGCGCTTCCCGCGCAGGCTGCGGGCCGCCGGGTTGGCGACGTAGCCGAGCTGGCGCACCGCCTCCAGGACGCGCTGGACGGTCTGCTCCGGGATCCCGGTCTCCGGACCCCGGCCGTTGATGACCGCGGAGACCGTCGCCTGGGAGACGCCCGCGAGCTTGGCCACGTCGGCCTGACGGGCCCGGCGCCGCACTCCGTCCATCGCGATCTCCTGATTCGTATCAGTTGAGGGGGAACAGCCAGGAGAGGGTGGCTGGCTGATTCGTATTGGCGAAACCGTTGCAAGACAGACGGGGCGCTGTCAACACTCCCGGCGAAAGAATCTTGAAACATGCCGGAAATCTGCCCTTGACGACCATGAAGGCCGCGGATTATCTTCCCGTTACGAATCGGGGGATCTCGTATTTCTGCAGGTCAGATATTACTAATACGAATCAGAGGTATCAGCGTGGGGCTCCCCGAAGCCGCAGCCGTCCTGGCGCTCGCCGCCGCCCTGCTCCTGCCCCAGCCCGCCCACGCGGCCGGGACCGTCCACCATGCCGGCGCCGGCACGGCCGGGACCGTCCACGCCGAGGCGGCCGGGACCGTCCGCGGCGCCGCCGTTGACGTGACCGGGACCGGGACCGGGACCGGGACCGTCCACGGTGCCGATGCCGATGCCGATGCCGATGCCGACGCCGCCGTTGACGCGCGCGGCGCCGGGGCCGTCCACGGCGCCGCCGCCGGGACCACCTACTACGTCGACGCGACCGGCGGCTCCGACGGCGCGGCCGGGACCTCGCCCGCGGCCGCCTGGCGGACGCTCGGCAAGGTCAACGCCCAGACCTTCGGTCCGGGCGACAGCGTCCTGCTCAAGGCCGGCGGCGTCTGGACCGGCCAGTACCTCGACCTGCACGGTTCGGGCGCGGCCGGGGCGCCGATCGTCCTCGGCCAGTACGGCACCGGCGCGAAGCCCCGCATCGACTTCGCCGACACGGCCGTCGACGGCGAGGGCTTCGGGGTGCGGCTGAAGAACGTCTCACACTGGGAGGTCGGCGGGCTCGAGATTACCAGCGGGCAGCAGCCCACCGACCGGCGGCGCAGCGGGGTCCTCGTCGTCGGCGAGGGCGCCGGCGCGGGGAACTTCACCCACATCCACGTCAAGAACACCTACATCCACGACGTGTTCGGCACCGACCGGCGGACCGGCGGGATCAACTTCCACGCCCGCGGGACCTCCACCGGGCCCGAGAGCACCTGGACGGACGTGCTCATCGAGGGCAACACCGTCGACAACGTCGCCGACACCGGCATCCAGACCATGACCGACGCGCTGCTCAACACCACGTGGGCGCACGACCTCGACGCCTTCCGCGAGCTGGTGATCCGCGGCAACACCGTCACCCGGATCCACCGCGACGGGATCCTCGTCCGGTCCGGGCTGGCCCCGCTCGTCGAGCGCAACACCACCGACCGGATCGGCGAGTCCACCACCTCGACCCTGCCGTACCTGGACGACATCGCGGTCGTCGCCGCGCAGTGGATGTACGCCACGACCGACGCGGTCTTCCAGTTCAACCAGGCCTTCCGCACCCGCAAACTCGACGGCGACGGCCAGCCCTGGGACTTCGACCAGCGGGTCTACCGCAGCGTCTACCAGTACAACTACAGCCAGGACAACGAGGGCGGCACGTTGCTCGTCATGGACCAGACCGGCGACAACGTGTTCCGCTACAACATCTCCCAGAACGACCTGGACCGCAGCGTCGGGGTGTTCCACCTGGTCAGCGGGTCGGGCGACCTGAAGGTCCACAACAACGTCTTCTACCGCTCGGCCGGGCAGACGGGCCAGATGACCGGGACGTCGACCGGCAAGGTGGCCTACACGAACAACATCTTCGTCAACCAGGGGAGCGGGGCCTACAGCATCAGCGGCAACGTCACCTACGACCACAACCTCTACTCGGGCACCAACGCCGCCCAGCCCAACGACCCACACAAGATCATCGCCAGCCCGCAGTTCGTCGCGGCGGGCGGCGCGTCTGGGCTGGCCTCCGCGGGCGCCTACGAACTCCAGCCGGGCTCGCCCGGGATCGACAGCGGCGTCGCGGTCTCCTCGCCCGGCGCCCAGGACTTCTTCGGGACCGCGCTCTACCAGGGCTCTCCCGACCGGGGCGCGCACGAGTCGGCCGCGGCGCCCGTCACCACCCTGCTATCGGACGACTTCGGCGACGGCGACGCGGCGGGCTGGGCGAGCACCGGCGGTTCGTGGTCGGTCGCGAACGGCGCGTACTCCCAGACCTCCACCGCCGCCGCGGAGAGCCTCTCCGTCACCGGCTCCGCAGGCTGGACCGACTACACCGTCCAGGGACGGATCCGGCTGGACAACGCGAGCGCCAACGCGGGCCTGGTCCTCCGGTACGCCGACGCCGCCAACTTCTACCTGTTCCGCCTCAACGACGGCACCGACACCGCCGACCTGTACAAGAAGGTCGGCGGCACACTGACCCGGGTCGCCGGCGCCTCCGTCCCGATCACCCCTGGCGCGTTCCGCACGCTCAGGGCGACCGTGTCCGGCTCGACCGTCACCGGCTTCGTCGACGGGAACCAGGTGCTCACCTGGACCGCCCCCGCCGGCGAGCCGGCGACCGGCAAGGTCGGCCTCCGCATGCACTCGAGCACCGCGACCCTCGACGACCTGCGGGTCACGGCGCCTTAGGGCTCCCGGCGAAGGACGTGTGTGACCATCCGTACGTCCTTCGCCGGAAGTTCTCGGAGCGCCACGGCGATCAGCCGGGTGAGCGGGCAGACGCTCACCTTGAAACGCCACTGGATGATCGATTCCAGGGTCGGCGGTCGTAGGCGGTCGGTGAGCGCGGACGGGCTGTCCGCTCTGGTCGCTGTGCGGGAAACGGCAGGAGCCACCTCTCCGGTGGGACCGCCCGCGCGTTTTGGTGATCACCGATCGTCCGCGCCCGTACCGGGGCTCCGCGCGCCTGTACCGGAGTCTCACCTCCCCGACCGGCCTGACAACTTGCCGTATCTATCGAATATCGATACATTTCCATCGCTAGTCGATTGAAGGGGAGACGATGGGAAAGTTGACAGTGCTCGCGCTGCGCGCCGTGCTCGTGGTGCTGCTCGCCGGCTCGGTGTTCGTACAGGCGGTGATGGTGCCGTTGCTGGCCGCCGACATGGAGCAACTCAACCCGGACTACGCGTACCTGCGCACCCCGTTTCTCGTGATCACGGTCCTGGGTGTCGTGACGGTCCAGGTCGTCCTGGTCTGCGTGTGGCGGCTCGTGACGATGGTGCGCCGCGGGACCGTGTTCTCCCACGCCGCCTTCCGGTACGTGCACATCGTGATCGGCGCGCTCGTGGCGGCCGCCCTCGTGGTGTTCGCGTACGCGGTCCTCCTGGCGCCCGGCGACCCCGTCGCCCCGGGGGTGGTCCTCCTGATATGCGGGGTCGTCGTGGCGATCCTGGGGGTCGCGCTCATCGTGCTCGTGCTGCGGATGCTGCTCGCCCAGGCCGTCGCGCGCGACGTCGAGGCGGCGCGGATGCGGGCCGAGCTGGAAGAGGTGATCTGATGCCGATCACCGTCGACATCGACGTGATGCTGGCCAGGCGGAAGATGTCCGTGGGCGAGCTCGCGGACCGCGTCGGCATCACGCCGGCCAACCTGGCGGTGCTCAAGAACGGCCGTGCCAAGGCGGTGCGCTTCACGACGCTCGCCGCGCTCTGCGAGGTGCTGGAGTGCCAGCCGGGCGACCTGCTGCGCTGGGAGGTCGGGCAGGACGGTGACGCCACGGACGGGTGACGCCGGCCGTCGGCGACGCCGGTCATGACCGGCGCGCCGTCACCGCTTCGGGCGAGGCCTTCGAAGAAGGACCCTGATAAAGGCTCTGACCTGTGTCGACAGGTCAGGGCCTCTCGCGTTTCCGGGGACGGTGTCGCGTGACCTCGTGCCCGGACACCGGGTCCGCGCCAACTCGCCGAGTCGGCCGGCGGGCGGCTCGTGTCGTCGGTGATCATTCCCGCTCGATCCCTCCCGCCAGGCAGAGGGCGCCGCTGAGCCCGGCGCGGAGGAGCGGCGGGCTCGCGATGGAACGACCGGTGGAACCGGATGGAACACCTTAGGGGTGTCCGGCTCGTCAGCCCTTCTCCCACAGGGGGAATCGGCGCGTTCCGCGGGCGCCGAGGTGATCTGGGCCGAGACACGGGCCGAGGAACACCTCGCCGGCGCCCCGGACGACGTCGAGTGACCCGGCGGCCGCCCGGTCCTGGGCCTTCGCCGACCTCTCTCCGCACGGAGAGCGGGCCGTACGGCAGGTGATCCATGCAAAACCATCGAAAGGAATACAAGTGAGTGAGCACATTCCCACCGCACGCCAGATGGCAGGCGGTAGCACGTACACACCCCGCAGGCCGGGGACGCTGCTGGCCGCGACCCTGGCCACCGCGGTGGCCGCGGCGTCCATGCTGTCGTCGGCGGCGGTCTCCCTGATCGCGGGCAGAAGCCTGCTGCGGAGCTACGTGCGCGACGAGCTCGGCGTCGAGGTCGGCTCGGATGCCGTGGGCTCCGTCGTGGACACCGCGGTGGAGGCCGCCTTCGGCTCCCTCCAGGCCCGGGCGTACGTCTGGCTCCTCCTCGCGGTGATCTTCGTCCTGCTCCTGCTGCCCGTCCGCGACGGCAGGACGTGGGCCCGGGTCGTGCTGAGCGTCCTCACCCCCGTCGTCGTCCTTCTCGGATTGCGGGACCTCACGGACATGGTGTCCCCGATCACCGGATTCCTGGCCGCCCTGGCCACCCTGGGCGCGCTGCTGGCCGTCGTGACGTGCTGGCTTCCCGCGACCAACCGCTACGTCAGGACGCGCAAGCAGTCGCGTCAGCCCCAGCCCAGATGAACACCGGCCCGGCCCGGACGAACACCGGAGGAACGATGATGTCCGCAGTGAAGAGAATCGCCCGCCTGGCCGCCGCGCTGGGCGCCGCCACGGCGCTGACCGTGGGTCTCGCGGCCGCGCCCGCCCAGGCCGCCGACGTACCCGGCGCCCTGACCGCCCGGCTGACGATCACCAAGGAGGCGGCCGGCTGCAAGGTCCTCACCTTCGGCAAGGTCGGCATGACGCAGGCCCAGGCGCAGTACCTGGTCGACAACGGCGCGACGGTCCAGGTCGAGATCTGGGGTGAGGACGCCGTCTACGACAACCGGCTGTACAAGGCGGGCAACGCGCAGCTGAGCGCGGGATCGGATCGGAACGGGGGAGGGCTGATCATCATTTCCGTTCCCACGATCCGGTGCTCTCTCCTCGACGAGGACGATTCCTCGCTGGAGGGCGCCGGTGACGAGATCTACGCCAAGGTCGTCTTCAACGCCCCCGGATACTCCCGCATGACGAAGAGGACGAACACGGTGCACGGCCGTTACTGATCCCGGATCCCAGGCCGGGTGCGCGGGGCCACCCCCTGGTGAGCGGCCGGTGGAAGGCCACGGGGCGCGGCCGGTGGCGACCGCCCCGCGGGCCTGGGCGACCGGAGCCCGCGAGGCGGTCACGGCGGGGCATCGCCGAGACCGTGAAACCGGGCCGGGGATGGGTGTCACGGGGGTTCGGACCCCGGTGAGGTCATGCGACGGGTACGGCGATTCGCACGCAAGGATGTTGCAAGACGAGTGCAACCGCCCGGCGGCAGCCTGATCGCACACCGATCCGAGGAGTCCCGACATGCCCGCCGCTGTGGAGATCGCCACGGACGCCGTCGACCGTGCGGCCCCCGCCTCGCCCGCCGGCCCGGCGGGGCACGCGTCCTGCCTCACCGAGAGCTGACGTCCGCCGTGGATCGCCGGCCACCGGTCCTGGTCCATGACCCGGCCCATGACAAAGCGGACAGGGGGTGGCGAGGCCCCGTGTCCCGCCGGTCCCGTACCGGCGGCTGCCCGCCGCACCACGGGGTGACGCCGGCGCCGGCGGAGGACGACAGCGGGTCGCTGCTTCTCGCCGGGGTGCACGCCCGGTGCGTCGAGGGTGACCTGCGGTCCAGCCGGGAGTGCTTCGACGCGGCGTACCGCGCGGCCGAGAGCGAGGGCGACGGTCAGGCGATGGCCTTCGCGGCCTTGGGACTGTCCGGCCTGTGGGTGCACGAACACCGTGGTGTCATGGCCGCCGCGTCGATCGAGGCGCGCCTGCGGCACGCGTTGTCGGTGGTGGACCCGCGGTCGTCACCGGCCCTTCGGCTCAGGGTACGGCTGGCCGCCGAGGCCGACTACCGGTCGGGCGGGCACACCACCGTCCTCGCCACGCTGGAGGAGGCCAGGCGGGCGGGCGATCCGGCCGCGTGGACCGAGGCGGTCAGCCTGGCCCACCACTGCCTGCTGGGTCCCGGTCAGAGCGAGACGCGGCACGAACTCGCCCGGGAACTGATCGCCGCAGGCTTCCGGACCTCGTGCCGTGGCGATCTGCTGATGGGACTGCTGTGGCGCACCGTCGACCACGTTCTCGACGCGGACCCGCACGCGGAACGCCACCTGGCGGAACTGCGCGGCCTGCTGGCCCAGCAGGACCACCTGGCGATCGGGTTCGTGGTGCGGGCGATCGACGTGATGCTCGGCATCCGCGCGGGGCGGCTGGAGCAGGCCGAGGCCGAGGCCGCCGCCTGCGCCGAACGGGGGAGGCGGGCCGGCGACGCGGACGCCGCCGGCTGGTACGGCGCGCAGATGGTGGCCATCCGCTGGTACCAGGGCCGCATCGCCGAGCTGGTTCCGATGCTGGCCGAGGAGGTGAACTCGCCGACGCTCAGCGCCGTGGACAACTCCTACCTGGCCGCGCTGGCGGTCGCCGCGGCCACCGCCGGGGACCACCGGCAGGCGGCCGGCGCGCTGGCGCGGCTGCGGGGCGGCGATCTGGCCCTGCTGCCCCGGTCCAGCAGCTGGCTGGTGACCATGCACGGCGTCGTGGAGGCCGCGCACCTGCTGGGGGACACCGAGGCCTCGGCCGCGGCCTACGAGCTGCTCGGCCCGTTCGCCGGGCTTCCGATGGTGGCCAGTCTCGGCGTCGCGTGTTTCGGCTCCGCCCGGCACGCGCTGGGCGTGGCCGCGCTGACCATGGGTGACGCCCAGCGGGCGGTCGAGCATCTGCAGATGGCCGTACGGGGCAATCTGGCCATGGGGCACTGGCCGGCGGCGGTCCTGTCGCGCGTGCGGTGGGCGCAGGCGCTGGCACTCCGGGCCGAGGCCGGGGACGCCGCCGAGGCGGCCCGGCAGCTGGAGGTCGCCACGAGCGAGGCGGCCGAGCTGGGCATGGTCCTGCCCGGTGGAAGGGGACCGCACGCCGCCGTCACCGCCGCCGGGCACGGCGGGCGGCGACCCCTCATGGAGTGCCGGCGCGAAGGCCGCCGGTGGAGGGTCGGGCTGGGCTCACGGAGCGTGCACGTCGAGCACAGCCTGGGGATGGCCTACCTCGCGATCCTGCTCGCCAACCCCCGATACGAGATTCCGGCCATCGAGCTGGCCGCGGGCCCGGTACCGCGCGACAGGGTGGTCGCGGACGCCGGCACCGGGACCGCCCAGCCGGCCCTGGACGAGGAGGCCATCAGGGCCTACCGCAAACGTCTGTCGCTGTTGCAGGAGGAGATCGACGGATACGAGTCGGCCAACGACGTCGTCCGGGCCGAGCGGCTGCGGGCCGAGCGCGACTGGCTGATCGACGAGCTGGCGTCCGCGACCGGTCTGGCCGGACGGACCCGGAACTTCACCGGCAACGAGGAACGCGCCCGCGTCTCGGTCGGCAAGGCCCTCCGGCGCGCCGTCAACCGCGTCGCCGCCGCCGACCCGGCCCTCGGCGAGGAATTACGCATGACGCTGCGAACCGGGCGACTCTGCTGCTACCAGCCAAGATAGCCGTACCGGGTCTAGCCGGCGCGCCAGAGCGCCCCGCGGGATCGTCCCTCCGCGGTGACCGAGCCCAGCGCGTAGATCTCGTGGCCGGTGGCCACCAGGTCGGTGACGTGCGGCTCCGCGCCCTTGTCCGTCGGCAGACGCTCCCTGGTCCAGCGTCCGCCGCTGAGGTGCCACATCGTCGACTCCGCCGTGACCGCCCACAGCCCGCCGTCCCCGTCCGGCACCGCTTCCGTGAACGCGCCCCTGAAGCCCTCCCGGTGGAAGGGACCCCACGTGCAGCTCCACCTGCCCCGCGTGTGGCGCAGCGCCACCAGCCGCCCGGCGTCGGTGTCCTCGTTCTCCTCCAGGTAGTGGGTGCCGAACGCCGCCGCGCCGAGCATCCACGTCTCGTCCGCGCCGGTGACCGCGACGGCCTGCGGGCGGAAGGCGCCGCCCTGGGAGTCGTGGACGGCCTCCTTCGCGTCGATCCGCAGCGCGAACTCCACCACCTGTGACACGCCGTCGCGCAGCCGCACGGCTTTGGACCCCTCCGCGGGTACGGCCCAGAGTTCCTGGCCCGATCCGAACAGCCGGTACGCGTCGAGGCCCCCCTCGGGCCCCCGGCCGTCGGGCAGGGTCAGCCGTTTCCAGCTCGCGCCGTCCCAGTGGACGGCGACTCCACCGAAGCTCACCCAGCCGCCGTGCGCGTGGGCGACGCTGTTCCCCATCTCCTGATCCGGCAGGGCCAGCACCAGTTCCCGCCACCCGTCGCCCTCGCGTACGCCCACCTTCCACGTCCCGGTACCGTGCCACGCCCCCGTTCCCGGCTCGACCGCCCAGATCCCGCCGCCGGGACTCGTCGCCAGGGCCTTGACGGCCTTCACCCTGGACGGTGCGGCTGTCGTCTCCCATCGGCCGTCCTGCCACCGCCTCAGTGTCATGGGGGCCTTCCACGTGTCGTGCAGCGCCCACAACACCCCGTCCGAGGCCATCGCGCCGCTGTGGAGGGTGCCCTCCTCCCCGGTCACCGAGAGCGGTTTCCAGCTCGGCCGGACGGAGGCCGCCTGGAAGCCGTCAGTGGTGCGAGCGGGCTCGGGGCAGTCCTTCGGTGAGACGACCACCGCCTCCGCGCTCCTGCCGGCGGGCGAGACCACGGGTACGGCGGCGATGGTGGGCGTGCTGACCGGATCGCCCGCCCCCGGCGTACACCCACTCGAAACCAGCGCGAGCGCCGCCACCGCCACCGTCGTTACCGCGCCAGTTCGCCGCATGAAGCCCCGCCTTCGCCCGTACCCGGTCCGGGAGCCCAACGGTAGGACGGATCCGGGGACGACGCACGACCGCTCGGGCATTGGTGCCGCCCCGGCATCCGCCTCCCCCTGTCCAGGGGCACCGAACGTTCTCGTCGTGCGCGGCAGCACGGCGGGCCGTCGCGGCCGAGGCCGGTGGAGCACGAAGCCGCCGAGGTGTCGCGCTCCTCGGCACGGGCCGGATCCCCGGCGCTCGTGCCGAGGAGCGCGTCAACCCGGTGTGCGGACGCGCAGGGCCTGGACGAACCAGTCGAGCACCGGCGTCAGGCTTTCCGGGGCCGGCCAGCCGTTGATCACTGAGAGCAGCCGGAGGTACGACTCCCTGCGGGGGTCGTTCGCGCTCTCCAGCCGGACCAGCAACCGGCGCCGGAGGCCGGCGTCGTCGGGGCGGCCGACGACGTGCGCGTACCGTGCCGTGACCGCCGCGACGACCGGGTCGCTCCGAGACGAGGCCGGGTCGAGGCCGGCCGTCAGGGCGGGGCCCGCCTGGTCGCGGACCATCGCGACGGGATCGCGGCGCGGGAGGCCGGTGGCGTCCAGGGCGCGCTCGGCCGCGTGCTGCTCGGCCAGACGCCGCATGACGCCGCGGAACTCCGGGTCCTGAGACAGCTCGGCCAGTTCCACCCAGGCCTCGACCTGCTCGGGTTCGGGGTCGTCGGGCAGTTCGGGGGTCATCGAGCGCCTGATCCCCGCGAATCCGGGGTCGGCGTCCAGGCCGCCGAAGGCGGCGTCGAGGAAGTCGCCGATCAGGCGCCGGCGTTCGTCCTCGGAGAGCTTTGCCAGTTTGTGCATGAGATCCATCTCCTCGGGGGTGGACCCGCGCCTGGTCACCGCCGTCAGCACCGCGCGCCGCAGGCGCAGCGTCCGGATCTGCACCGCCAGTGCCTCGGCGTGCGCCGCGGCCACCTCGGAAAGCGAGATCTCCCGTTCCACGACCCTGCGGATCGTGGGAAGGTCCACTCCCAGGTCGCGCAGCGTCCGTACGAGGTCCAGGCGTGCGACGGCGTCGATGCCGTAGAGGCGGTGACCGGCCGGGCTGCGGCCGGTCGGCGGCACGATCCCGCGGTCGGAGTAGAACCGAACGGTCTTGACCGTCAGCCCGGTCCGCCGGGCCAGGTCACCGATCGAGTAGAGCGTGTCGCCGTCCATGCCCCCACCCTCGCGCCTCCCTCTAGGGGAGGTGCAAGCGGGAGTACGAGCCCGCGCGGCGTCAGCGGGTCGCGGCGGCCATGCGCAGGCCCAGGACGATGAGAACGGTGCCGCTGACGGCCTCCAGGCCCAGCACCGTCGGCACCGCTCCCCGGAAACCGTGCAGCGCGGCACGGCGCAGGATCAACGCCATCGCGGGACCCGGTGACGCCGAGATCAGCACGACGGCGACGACGAAGGCGGGCAGGGACGCGACGAGATCCATGAGCCGATCATGCTCGCGTCCGTCGCCCCCGCTCAACCACTTTTCCGGCGTGAGGATCCTCTTTCCGGCGCGAGAATCCTCGCCCCCGGCCGGTCGCGGGCTGGTGCGCCGCGACCGGCCGGGGGCGAGGTCACCTGGTGGAGCGGTGTCACCCGCGTCCGGTCAGTGGCGGTTCACAGTCCCTCAGTGGCCCTTCACCACGAACCGGCCGGTGAGCGGGCCCAGTTCCACGGTGTACGTACCCGCGTCGCTGCGGCGCGTGTCGAACGAGAGCCGCACAGCCTTGTCGGCGCGGACCTGGACGGTCTGCCGCCGTTCGACCTCGCCGTTGACCCGCAGGACGGCGTCGTACCCGCCCGCCCTCTCTCCCACGTTCTTCACCCACGCGGTGATCCGCACCGGGCGGCCGGGGCGGGCGTGGTCCGGGCTGATGTCGAGGCCGGCCAGGGCGAAGCGCGGCTCGGGACCCGGAGTCCGGTCGTGGACGAAGATGTCGGACCGCCGGTTGGTGTCGTCACCGACGAGGTTGCCGGAGTTGCTCTCGAAGGCCACGTACCGCCCGTCCCCGCTGATCGACGGTATGCCGGCCGAGCCGTCACCCTCGACGTCCTTGGGACCCGCGGAGACCCGCGTGGTGGTGCCCGCCTTGAGGTCGCGCACGTACACGTCCGTCTGCCCGTTGGTGTCACTACCGGCGAGGTTGGTGGCGTAGGTGTAGAACGCCACGGTCTGCCCGTCGTCACTCAGCGAGGGGGCGAAGGACCAGTCGTTGGCCATGCTCCCGTCGGACGCCGCCGACGCGAGCCTCCTCGTGCCGGTCTGCCGGTCGTGGACGTAGATCTGGTACCCCTCCATCCCGCCACTCGCGATGTAGACCACCATCCGCCCGTCGGCGCTGATCGACGGGCTGCTCGCCTCCCTCGCGTCCGGCGCGGGGATCAGCTCGGTCTTCCCGGTCTGCCGGTCGCGGACGAAGACGTCGCTATGCCCGTTGGTGTCTCCCGGTACGAGGTCGGTGGCCTGGCTGTCGAAGGCGACGAAGCGGCCGTCGGCGCTGATCGACTGCTCGCGCGAGTTCCCGTCGCCCGTGGCGCCGCCGGTCCCGACCGAGACGGCCTCGGTCTTCCCGGTGGTCCGGTCGCGGACGAAGACGTCGGTCCGGCCGTTGACGTCCCCGGGCACGAGGTTGGTGGCGTCGCTGTTGAAGACGGCGAACCGGCCGTCGGCGCTGAACGAGGGGGACGAGGAGAGCCCGTCGCTCTGGCCGCCGTCGGAGGCCACCGAGACCCGCTCGGTCTTCCCCGTCTCCCGGTCGTGCGCGAAGGCGTCGGTCTGCCCGTTGGTGTCCCCGGCCACGAGGTTGGTGGCCCCGCTGCCGAACCCGACGAGGCGCCCGTCCGCGCTGATGGTCGGGCTCAGCGAGAAGCTGTCACTCTGGGCGCCGTCGGAGGCCACCGAGACCCGCTCGACCGCCCGGGTACGCAGATCGGTCACGAAGATGTCGAGGTCGTTGTTGGTGTCGTCGGCGACGAAGCCGGACCCCAGGCTGGCGAACGTCACGACCTTGCCGTCCGCGCTCATCTTCGGCCACCACGCGTCGCCGTTGCCCTGGCGGCCGTCCGAGGTCACCGAGACGCGCTCGGTGGCCAGGGGCCGGGGGAGGGCGAAGTCGGCACGCGCGGGCTTCGTCCCGCGTACGGTGACCTTCGCGGGCTCCGATCTCGACACGTCGGGAGCCGCCGCGACGACCTGGTAGTCGCCCTCGGGCACGTCGTCGATCGTGTACCGGCCGTTGAGGTCCGTCGTCGCCACGAGGCTGTCGGGCACGCCGAGCACCTTGACCGTCGCGCCAGGCACCGTCGAGCCGGTCGGGCCGTAGCTCACCTGCCCCGAGATCCTCCCCCAGCGGGTCCGGTCCAGCGCGACGCGGACGTCGGAGAAGCGGTCCGCCGCGACGCGGACCCCGGCCGTCTCCTGCCGGTAGCCGAACCTGGACAGCGTCAGGTCGTACGACCCGGCACCGAGCCGCATCTCGAACCGCCCCTGCTCGTCGGTCTCGACGGTCCGGCCGGTGTCCGTCCGGGTGACCGTCACACCGGCGAGCGGCTTGCGCGTCTTCTCGTCGGTGACGACGCCCCGGACGCCGCTGCTGAGAGCCGCCTCCGCGACGGCGGCGTACGCGTCGATCCGTCCGGCGCCGAAGCGCGGGTTCGGACGCTCGCCGTAGCGCTCGTCGAAGAAGGACGTACCGGTCAGGATGCCCAGCGCCTCGTCGACGCCGAGGTCGCGGCGGGCCTCGACCATCAGCGCGACCGTGCCCGAGACGTGCGGGGTCGCCATCGAGGTGCCGCTCAGCGATCCGTACTCGCCGCCCGGCAGGGCCGAGAGCACGTCCACGCCGGGTGCCGAGATGTCGGGAACGACGTAGGACTCGGGCCACTCGGCGGGCGCGTCGATCCAGTCGGTCCTGCGGACCACCCCGCCGCAGGAGAACTCCGGCACGTCGTCGCCCGCGTCGGTGGCGCCGACGGACACGGCCTCGTAGACGTTGCCGGGGCTGCCCGACCCTCCTTCGAGGCACTCGTTGCCGATGGCGAAGGACGGGAAGGCGCCGGCCAGGTAGATGTTCCTGGCCGGTTCGATCATCTCGTCGGAGTAGCCCTCCGCGCCCAGCGACATGCTGACGACGTCGGCGGGCTTCCCGGCGGGGGTGCCGTCGGCGGTGTACGGCGCGATTGCCCACTGCATGCCGGCGACCACCTGGGCGAACGTTCCGTTGCCGCCGGGGATGACCAGGCCCGCCATCAGCTCGGCGCCGGGGGCGACACCGATCTGCGTGCCCGACGCGTTCCCGCCGGCGATCGTGCCCGCCACGTGCGTGCCGTGGTAGCTGCTGTCGTGGGGCGAGGAGGGCACCGGCTTGCCGTCCGGGCCGAACTCGATCCAGCCGCCCGGGTAGGACGGGTCCGAGGCGTTGTCGGTGACGAGCTTGCCGGTGAGGTCGGGGTGGGCGATGTCGACGCCGGTGTCGAGAACCGCCACGCGCACGCCGTCACCGGTGAGCCCGCGCTCCTTTCGCACCCGGTCGGCGCCGATCTTCTCGATGCCCCAGGCCGATTCCCCTTCCTTGGCTTTCGCGGCGCTGCGCGGCGCGGGCGGGGCCTTGAGCTCGAAGTTGGGGATGATCCGGTCGACCAGTTCGAGCGCGGCCAGCGCCTCCAGGGTGGCGGGCCTGGCCCGCACGAGGACCATGTTCTTGATCCAGAACGTGTTGAGCACCTGGTCACCCTGGGACTCGACCAGCTGGACGACGGGGGCCTGCACGGCCTCGGCCGTCTCGGTCAGGGCCTTCCGCGCCTCTCCCGGCGAGGGGGCCACCGATCGGAGGCCGGCGCCCGCGCCGAGCACGACGACGGCCTCGACGCGGTCGTCGGCACGCGCGCCGGCGGCCCTCGTCCGGTCGATCAGCTCAGGGGCGATCTTTCCTCGCCGGGCCGGCTCAGCGGGAGGCTTCTCCGCCGAGGGCTGCTGTGCCATGGCCGGGGCCGCCGGCAGGGCCGTGGCGAGTGATCCCAGGACGAGGAGTGCGGCGAGTGACAGGCGTTGCCCGCGAGAGCGCAGGGCGGACAGCGACATGGAGGGACTCCTTCGTTCAGGTGCGCGCTGTGATGCTCCTGAACGCTGGCATCAGCTGTCATCCCCTGACAAGCTGGGTCAGAGGCGAGTTCCTGTCAGGTGGCGTAAACACGACAGGCGAAGTGGCGGGCTGTTCCCGGTGCCGGAGCTCACCGTACAGGCAAGGAGAGTGTGATGCTTGAGGCGATCGGGTTGAGTCGGCAGGACGAGGCGGTGTACGACGCACTCGTCCGCAGGACGCAGGCGACGGTCTCCGAACTCGTCCATGACTGTCATCTCCCGGTGTCAGCCGCGAGACGGACGTTGCGCTCGCTCGTCGACCTCGGCCTGGCCACCCGTTCCACGGGACGCCCCGTCCGCTATGTCGCCGTCTCACCGGACAGCGGGCTGGAGGCCGTGCTGCGCGAGCGCGAGGCCGGGCTGCGCGACGTCCGCCTGCACATCGGGACGCTGGTCAAGATGTACCGCGCGGGCACCCGGTTCGCCCATCCGGGTGACCTGATCGAGATCGTCTCGGGACGCGACGAGGTCAACCACCACTGGGTGCAGATGCAGCAGAACACCCGGACCCAGATGCGGGGGTTCGACCGCCCGCCCTACGCCGCCCCGCAGGCGCACAGGGAGCCGAACCACGTGGAACTCGCCCTGCTGAAGCGGGGGGTGAAGTACCGGGTCATCTACGACAGGAGCGCGCTCGCACTTCCCGGCCGGCTGGACGACGTCACGGCCGGGATGCGGCACGGGGAGCAGGCCAGGATCGCCGCGGACCTGCCGATGAAACTGGCCATCTCCGACGACCGGCTCGCCATCATCCCGCTGCTCCGGCCGGTGGACGACATGATCGCGGCGTCCTACGTGATCCACCCCTCCCCGCTCCTGGACGCGCTGGTGGCCCTCTTCGAGACGACGTGGACACGCAGCGTCCCGGTCCAGCTGAACTCACCCGACGCGGAGGCGCTGTCCGAGGAGGAGGCGAGACTGCTCACGCTGCTGGCGTCGGGGGCGACCGACAAGGCCGCCAGCCGGGCCCTGGGATGGAGCGAGCGCACCGTGCAGCGGCACGTCACCAAGCTGATGCACCGCGTCGGAGCGCAGACCCGGTTCCAGGTCGCGATGGAGGCCACCCGGCGCGGCTGGATCTAGGACCTGCTCGACGTGGCTCGCTGACAATCGACGTGGCTCACCGACACGACCCACTTCGGCACGGAGGCCCAGATCCAGGTCCTACGCTTCCGGGGACTCCGGGGACTCCGGGGACTCCGGGGACTCCGGGGCCTTCGAGGCCTTCACGGTCTCCGGGACCTCTGGGGCTTTCGCGGTCTCCGGGGCCTCCGGGGTTTTCGCGGCCTTCGCTGCGGACTCCGCGCCGAAGTGGGCGGCGTGCTCGGCGGCCCACTCCGCGAACGAACGCGGCTCGCGACCGGTGATCTCACGCACCGCGGGCGAGACGGAGGTGGACTCGGGCGGCGGGTCGCGCTGCCAGGAGGTGAGCAGCTCGATGAGCTCCTCACCGTGTCCCGCCTGCCGCCAGCGCCTGCGCGCCTGCTCCTCGGTGAGCTCGACGAGGCGGAGCGGACGGCCTGTCGCCTCCGCGATAGCGGCCAGGCGCTGACGCTGGCTGAGCGTCTGAGGCCCCGTGAGCACATATGTCCTCCCCGCGTGGCCGCCGCGCACGAGCACCGCCGCCGAAACGGCGCCGACGTCCGCCTCGTCCACGACCCCGCCCTGAACATCGGCGAACGGCTCGCGTACCTCGCCCTCCGCTCTGATGGCCGACGCCCAGGCCAGCGTGTTGCTCATGAAGTCGACCGGCTGCAACCTGGTCCACTCGACGCCACTCGCCGCGAAGGCCTCCTCCACCGGACCCACCTGGCCGTTCCACAGCAGCGCGACCCGCCGCACTCCGGCCTTCTCCGCCAGCTTGGCCAACTCCGGTCCGGTCCGCAGCGTGGCGTAGTCGTCGCCGCCCGCGGTCAGCAGATGCACGCCCTCGACACCGTCGAAGGCCGGCCCCAGCGTGCCGGGATCGGTGAGATCGCCCCGCACCACCTCCACGGACTCCGGCAGGCCGGCCCCGGCCGGATCCCTGGTGAGCGCACGCACCCTCTGACCCGCGCGGAGCAGGTGGCCGACCACATGCCGACCGACCTTGCCCGTCGCTCCGGTCACCAGAAACGTCATTGACTTACCCCTCTGTGGACGAGAGGCCGACGTTACGTCCCATCCCGCTCCCGCCGCATCGGACCATGGACCTAGGACCGGCCTGGAGGCGTGGCGATCGACGAGCCGAGGGGATGAAAGGTCAGGTCAGAGTGTCGAACTCGCCGGTCTTGACGCCACCGATGAACGACTTCCACTCGGCGGGGGCGAAGAGCAGTTTGGCCCCATCCGGGTTCTTGCTGTCACGAACGGCAACTACTCCGGGCAGGTTGGCAGCAACCTCGACGCACTGACCACCGTTCGATCCGGAACGTGATGACTTCCGCCACATAGCGGCACTCAGGTCCATTCCTGCCTCACATCTTCAATCATCTTGAGGGACATGTGATCAGGATAAGCCCATCGCCGTATCGCCTCATATCGGTTCCATATTGAGGCCACAATACTGGAATCAGTCGAGACATGCCCTTCCGCCGATGAGTCGGCATGGATGGCATCTGGCTGCCCGTCCGGAAGCTCGGCGATCATAAAAGCTCCCAGGAGTCCTGGTAGGCATCTCTGATCGACAAGCTGGATAGAAACAGCGGGATTCTGGCCAACCTCCAGTAGGTAGTCGAGCTGGCCGCGCATAACCTCGGAATCCCCAACCGGACGGCGCACCACATTGGCGTCGATGAGAGTCAGGAACAGGGGCGGATCGTCCCGCTCCAGGATGGAGCGACGTTGAACTCGGGCCTCAATGCGTTCCTCCACTTCCTGAGAGGTCATTCGGGGTTCTTGGCTGAGAACGTGGCGGGCATAGGACTCCGTCTGGAGAAGGCCAGGAACGAGGAGGGGATCCCAGGAGCGCAGGACGAGAGCGGTCGGCTCGATCTCCTCGACCCAGCTCTGGAACCAGATCGGGCCACCTGGCTGGGCCAGGATGCGCTGACGGAGGCGAGTGAAGGCGCTGCCGTCAGCAGTCTTGAAGAGCTGGTCCAGCTTCTCCGCGTCGGACTTCGACGGTGTGCGGCTGGCACTCTCCAGGCGGCTTATCTGAGTCTGGGTGCAGCCGAGTCGCCGGGCCACGGAGGACTGCGAGAGCTGCGCGGCCTCCCGCAGCCGACGCATCTCGGCGCCGAACCGCAGGCGAGGGGATCCAGGGTCGAGGGGCAGCACCTCATCCATTGTATTTCCTCCCGAATTAGAAAAAACGGACTTAATGGTCGGCCGGTGATATCGAATCCAGTCCAGATAAACCAATGGCTGTCATGGTCCGCTCTATCCTGGGTTGCCTATCCAGTAGTCGGTCGGCTACCGATAAGGCATTCTAGGCACAGGAATCCTCTTCGCGAAAGTGCTGACAAGAAAGCGATAAATCACTTCCCTGGTCGGAGGCGAATCGGGTCGGATATGAATGAGATAACCCTATTTTGGTCTCTCGCCGCGAGCACCGGAAAGCATTCGAAAGGCGAAACCATGACGACGAGCGAGCCGCCGGCCGAGCGGATCACGGCTTCAACCCGCGAAGACATACCCCTGCCATGGCTGACGACAGTGGTCGGCGTGACCTGGCAACTCCCCTTGCCTGACGAACGAGTATGGAAAGGGTGTGGCGAACGCGTGCCGAGTGGGTAAAGATTGATACGTCCCGGCGCCCACCACCCCCGGAGGTCCCAAATGCGCTTCATCCGGCTGTTGGCCATAGGTTTGGCGCTGGCGATGACGTCATCGGGATGTGCCTCCGAACCCACCCTGGACAAGGCGGCAGCGGAGCTACAGAAGGACACGCAGCGCTTGGAGACCGACGACGTCTTCAAGAACCCACTCAATAAGCTACGCATCTTGCAGCGTCCCGATAAGGACATTCCCTGCGGCAAAGACAAATTCAATCGAATAATGCGAGCCACGGCCGATTATGAACGCGTCGATGAGCCGTTGAACGCTCATCTGGATCGAGCTCAAACGCTAATGGAGAACGCCCTCGCTCGGGTTCTCAAATACAAGCTCGACTTCGACTTCGGTAAAGTGGATACCGACGATGGACGGTTCATCTATGCCACGAAAATGGACCCCAACATCAAGGTAGTCGTTTATGTGGCTCCTGAGGCTCCTACGTGGCGGTTGTATGCCGTGACTGCCTGCCTACCACGGCAGTGAAGTCGGCTCATTCCCAGACGCCTATCTCTCCCTTGGGGCGCTCGCTGCTCTGGTTGCTTGAGGCTTCCTCAATTTTTTTGTCTAGCTTACTGTTGCTATCCATCCAGCGTTCGTAGGGTGTCAGTTTCTCCTGTAACACCTGATTCCATTTTTTGTCATCTCCTGCTTCTCGCTTCGCCTCGGCCATGAGCTCGTCATATGTCTTGAGATTTCCGGTGCTTTTGTTGATGATTTCGGCGGGTGGGTCGCTGGCTGGATAGCCAGCATCATGAAGGAGGCGAGCCGTATCATATTTCAGACGCAGAACAAAGTCCTCCCGAGCCCCGGTAGCTTCCTCTACTCGCGTCTCGATTCTGTCGGCCGCCTCGTCAAGGCCCATGCTGACGCCGTGTGCCTTGAGTAATTCCCACCCCGCTATGAGACCCCTACTTGTGGGTGAAACCCCGTCGATCACGAAGGAGGCGGTGTTCTTGACGATGTTAAGAGCCACTTCGTCGATGGCGTCCTGCTCTCCACGGACGTCCAACGTCGCCTTGAACTCGATACCGGCCAGGTCGCCGAACATTTTCGCCGAGTCCTCGAAGTATCGGGTCGTGCCTTGAGCGTCCAGGCGAGCCGCTGCCGTCAACGTGTCATGACGGAACTGGGCAGCCGTCGCGTCGAAGTCGTCGGTGAGTTGTTTATCTCCGACGAAGGTCTTCAGGAAGCGAAAGGTGTCGCCCGGACTGAGGTAGAACGCCGGGGTCACGGGAGGAAGATGAATCCAGCTTTCCGGGACTCCCATGCCGGAGTCGCGGTAGACGGCCTTGTCGAATCGGGCCCCCGAGGCCAGTTCGTGGATGTAGGACTTCGCGATCACGCTCATGGAGTCCCAGCCGACCTTGGGCAGGTCGCTGCCGAAGGAGCCCGCGACCTTTATCGCGTCCAGGGCGAAGGCGGCGGCCTCCGGGCTGTGCTGGCCGGCCTTTTCGGTCTTCGCCTCGGTGCCCGCCTCCATCGCCCGGCCGAAGGCGTCGGCCACCTCGTCCCCGGTGCCCGCGCTCTTGGCGCGGTCGAGGAACAGTTTCATCTTGTCGACCCGGCTGAGCTTGACGTCGGCCCCGCCCATCTTGGAGAAGGCGTCTCGTACGGCCGCGCCGTCTCCGGCGAGCACCTCCAGCCCCATGGCGACCAGGTCTTCGGGCAGGCCGTACTCCTTCGTCTCGGTGGGTCCGCCGGCCCGCCAGTCCTGCTTGGGCTTCTTCGCGAACTCGTCCAGAACCAGTGCGCGGGCCGCCGCGCTGCGGACGGAGGAGGGGGCGTTGGCGCCACTGAGCAGCGCGAGCCGGTTCCAGGCGGCGACCTTGCTGCCGGCCGGTTTCACCAGGTCGTCCCTGACCTTGGCGAAGGCCGGGACGAGGGTGGGGGCGTTCAGAGCCGCGCCGAGGGCCTTGCTGAAGACGGCCAGGTCCTTCTTGGCGGTCTTGCTGCCGGTGACCGCGATGAGATTGGGCAGCGCGTCGCGGACCTTGGGGGAGAGCAGGGCGAAGAAGGCGGCGGCGGCCTGGGGGTTTTCGGCGATTTTGGCGACGTCGTCGATGTGCTCGTGGATGAGCTTGGCCTGCAGGTCGCTGTGGAAGTTCACCAGGATGTCCTCGCCGTACATCCTGGCCAGGCCCTGGGCGAGGTCGAAGTCCTTCAGCTCGTCGGGGAGCCGGACGAGCCCCTGCCCGCCCGCCGCCATCGAGGCCGCGCCCCCCGCCCCGCCCAGCTCGGGGGCGCCGTCGCCCAGGGCTTTGATCAGGTCGATCCGGCCGTGGAGCATGGAGACCTGCCTCCCGCCCCAGTCGGCGATGTCGGTGATCTCCCGGAGCGCGGGGGTCTCGACCCCGTGCTGGCGGAGTTTTCCCTCGAACTCCTTACTGAAAGCGGTCAGCCGGTCGGCGGCACCGCGCAGGGAGGTGGCGAGCTGACCCATCTGTTCAGGGTCGATGCCGCAGAACTCGGCGGTCGGTGCCATGGAACGTTCCCCCTCATGGTCATGACGGTCACGTGCGTCCGGCCATCTCCCGGCGCATGGCGTTCGCCTCGGCCTCGGTCACCAGCGGAGGGGAGCGGCGCAGCTCCTCCTCGACCGCGTCCACCACGCTCTGGGCGAGCCGCCCCAGCCGTTGGTGCCGGTCTTCCAGCTCGGTGGTCCAGGTGGTGGCCGTCGGCCCCGTCCACACCTGTCCCGACCGCATCGCCGAGGAAGCGCGCTGGTATGCCTGCCGCACCTCATTTGCCCTGTATTCGGCTTCGACGAGCAATTGCCTCAGCCGTTCGTGCCGGGGACTGGGCACCATCCGCTCGGCCACGCCACCCCCGCCCTTTTCATGACCCCGTGATGAAGGAGAAAGTCGCATACCAGGTTAGGTATTGATCGTCTAAGTCGGCAAGTCCCGTACCCGGTCGGCATCGCGCTTCCGTCGGTGGAGCTATGACCCGTGAGCGGACGGAACTGGTATTTCGGTCATTCCCTCTCATGCCGGAGCGGCTACTCCACCCACCACCATCGGAGTAACGCATGACGCTGTTCGAAAAGCACATCGACACGATAGAAGTCGCCGTCAAAACCGCGTACTGGATATATTTCGTCGCCGGTTTCGTGCTGTTCCTCGCCGGTCACGTGACCATCCTCATGGCCATCGTGATCGGCATCATCTGGCTGTCCCGCGTCGCCCTGTACGAGATCCGGCGGACCCGGGCGCGCTGGGACCGCGAGAGCGCCGACGAATCGGAACTACGCCGCGAGCAACGACGCGAGCACCACGAACGAGAGCTGCGCCTCCAGATCCGGCGCCTCCAGCAACCGGACCGCTGACCACACGCTTCCGCCTCGATCATCCATATCGGCAGGACCGGCCGCGTTCCCGCCGCACCGGTGAGAGCGGGCGGGGCGGGTGGCAGTGGAACGAGTCGGTTCCGTGCCGAATCGCCACCGCGTCGACCACGGTGACACCGACGAAGCCCTCGAACACGACCTCAGCCGAACACGGCGGATGGCAGTCTGAGTAGCGGTGTCGGTGCCATCATGGCTCGGGTTGGCCCGAGCGCGATCGGCGATCCACGCGACCGTGATCGGTTCGCCGGCGTCGCGGGCAACCCGGAACGACGCGGATTTCCAGCGAGCGGAAACAAGGAGCAGCCGACGATGGGCAAGACCAACCGGGAACGGCGCAAAGCCAAGGAGAAGGAGCGCAAGCGGCGGCAGCCCAGGGACACAGGGGCTCCCCACGGGGCCGGGCCGCATGACTTCTCGCCGTTCGGCTTCCCCGGCAAGGCCGGGTTCTCGCCGTTCGACCAGTCCTGGATGCTCAGCCCCGCCGTGCTAGCCGAGCAGTTGGTGTCGCAAGCGGTGCACGCCCGGTTGGACGGCGACACCGACGGGTTCGAACGGAGCGCGGCGGCGCTGGTCGAGCGGCCCGGAGTCAGCGGATGGCGGCGCGTCGCCGACCGCACGCTGACCGCCACGCTCCGGCACGAGCTGGCCGACCTCTGGCAGCGGGGCTGGCAGCCCGCCGACGTCGCGCGGATGGCCCGCAAGGAGTTCGGCGCCCGGCACGTGCGGCTGTTGACCGACGCGATCGCCGACGAGGCACAGAAGTATGCCGCGGTCACCGTCGACCCCCAATGGCACGGCCAGCTGTCGGCGCTGGAGGCGAAGGTCTGGTGGGAAGGCGACGACTACTCACGGGCACGCGGCGAGCGCGAACGCCTGGACCGGGCCGCCCTGGTCACCCTCCTGCTCCAGCTGATCTGCCTGTTGGCCACCCTCCCCCGGCTGGAGCGGCTGATCGCGCCGCCGGGCACCGCCCGGCACGCCACCCTGCGACGCGGCCCAGCGGTCGATGAGCGCATGCTGACCCGGGTCAGGGCACTGCTGGCCAAGGCCGAGTCGACGGAGTTCCCCGCCGAGGCCGAGACCTTCACCGCGGCGGCGCAGCGGCTGATGGCCAAGCACAGCATCGATGCGGCACTGCTGGCCGCCGCAGCACACGGTCAAAGCGCCGCCGACAAGCCCGCGGGCCGCCGGATCGGCGTCGAGGCCCCCTACGAGGGGCCCAAGGCGATCCTGATCGACACGGTGGCCGCGGCCAACCGCTGCCGCGCCGTATGGAGCAGTGATTTCGGCTTCTCCACCGTGCTCGGCTTCCCTGCCGATCTGGACGCGGTGGAGCTGCTGTTCACCTCGCTGCTGGTGCAGGCCACCACCGCCATGGTGCACGCCGGTTCCCGCCGCGACGGCCATGGCCGCTCCACCACCCGTTCCTTCCGGCAGTCGTTCCTCACCTCCTATGCCCAGCGGATCGGCGAGCGCCTGGCCGAGGCCACCGGGGAGGCGGTGCGCGAGGCCGCCGCGAGCTCGGGCACGGACCTGCTCCCCGTGCTGGCCGCCCGCGACCATGCGGTCGACGAGGCGGTCGACGAGATGTTCCCCCAGCTGACCTCACGCCCGGTGGCCCCGTCCTACAACCGTGACGGCTGGCTCTCCGGCCGCGCCGCCGCCGACCTCGCCACCCTGCACGGCGGCACCGAAGTCACCGGCTGATCGGTGTCCGCCGAGCCATTGCCTGCACGTTGAGGAAGGCACAAAGGAAGCGGTGTCGGCGGGGCGGGCGGCAGCAGAATCGGATTGCTGGAGTCCGGGGCGATCCCCTACAGGATGGTGGGAAAGCACCGTCGCATCACCGCCGAAGATCTCATGGACTACAAGCGGCGCGATGATCTGAAGCGACGGACCGCTGCCGACGATCTCGCCGCGCTCGGCCAAGAATTGGGGCTTTGACCGCGGCCTTCGTCGCGGTCTACGACGCCAACGTCCTCTATGGCAACACGCTTCGAGACCTGCTCATCCGCATCGCCCAGACAGGCATGGTGCAGGCGAGATGGACGAACGAGATCCTGGACGAGACACTCGGAAACCTTGCGGCCGACCGTTCCGACATCCCGTCGGACAAGCTGTCACGACTGCGTGATCTCATGGACGATCGAGGATGTGCTCCACGCATTGGAGAACGCCGGTCTCGTGGAGTCGGTCGCCCCGCTGCGAGGTGGCCGGTTCAACGCCTGATGCCCTCTTTAGGGTGAAGCTCCCGGTGGCTTCGTGGGCGGTGACACGGCCGAGCTGAAGGTGACCGGCCACCGGGTGTTCAATTTATTGACTTCGTGTCGGATCGCATGCGGCACGAGGGATAACGGTGTTGTTCGGCCCCAGTGGGGAGTTATCGAGGCCGAGCCCTGTCCAGTAGACTGCTACTTGCGCTCGTGTTTTTCCTTTGTCGGAGATCACAAAGAACTCGGAAACGTAGCGCTGGCCGTCACGAGTACGACCTTCGACCTCCAAAACCCAGCCCCCGACTCTGCCGTTCTTGGCTGGAACCGCCGCAGAGCGTGTGATCGAGGGATCCGCGTCGGGAAGAATGCAATCTTTTTCCGCTTGACTGACCATCGATGAGCAGGAATTGATCCCTACTGCGAATTTTTCGCAGAATTCCCCAATTCCATTTTTTGCAACATCTTCGACCGCTTCTGCTAATGCACCTCGTGCACTCTCTTCTGTCACTGAGTGCTGAGGCGGTTGTGTCTGATTGTCCGCAGCGCATCCTGTGGACGAAATGCATACAACCAGTAGGAAAATCAATATAATTCCCGGAGACTTCATGTTGTATCCTTGCCGTCGTAAATCGATGATAGGCACTTCGGCGGGACAAGCTTAAGCTTGTCCCGCCGAAGTGCCTATCTAGTATCCCTGCTGTTTCTGGATGTCACTGGTCAGAGGCAGAAAGGGAGTCCTAGACCGCCACAATAGTATCCTTCTGAGTTGAACCAGTTGCTCCACGTGGGGCGACCATCGTTCTGCCCAACTCGCACGGCCGTCTGGTGCCTGGTTCCACGAGTTTGATTGTCTGGAACCTCGCCCTTCCAGTAAGTGCTCATCTTGCCAGGTTCTGTGTACTTGTAGACGAGCTGCTCCTCACAACTGGTGTACGAGGAGGAAACCCCTACGTTCCACAGCGTGATCCCGTTGTCGATAGTGCGACAACCGGGAGGGGAGCCGCCAGACGGTGCCCAGTCCAACCAGTAGCCGGTGGGTGAATCACTTGCCAGCATGACGCCGCGTCCGCAAGAGGTAAGATAGCTGTCCACGGACACCCCGCAGGTGCTCCATACGTGGGCGGAATAGTAATTCCAGCTGGCGTTCCCGTCGTATTTTTCCACCCAGTATCGATAGCAAGCGTCGACCCAGCTGGTGTTCGCTCCCGTGCCAGGATGGCGTGCGGCACAATAGCTTGCGTAGTTCTCCGCGTAAGGAGGCTCTGCTTGTGCAGAAAAACCTGACGGTTGGGCGGAAGGGTCATCCTGAGTCTTCTGGTTAGGGGCGGGATCGTCCCATATAACCGTGTAAGAGCAGGGCTTAGCGGTTTCTTTTGAATCGATGCTTCCGGGAATGTATCGAATTTCGGTGACGTCTTCGGGGAGAATCAGAGTTTCCTTGCCCCGCTTGCATCCCGGCGTGGGGAGCATCTTTTCGACGTCCACTTCAAGCACCTGATACTTACTGCCCAGTGTCTCTGCGTTCATCGCTCGGAGTTCTGGAACCTGGCCGCGCACACGTTCTGCAAAGCTTTGCAGGTCCCGGCCTCCCTGCCGCGAGCCAGTGATCTCTTGTGAGTTGCCGGCGTCTACCTTAACTCCGGGATCCGATGCGGATGCTTTTTCGGTGAGGGCGTTGGCAGCGCTGGGACTACTCCCAAGGGTTAGCATGGCGGTGAGAGCGATTACCGTGCCGATTAGTGACCTGGTCAAACGCAAAAGCATCCTTCCGAATGCATCGATCGATGCGCCGTGGCGCTAACGTGGATCCCCGCTAATTTGTGAGCTGTCTTTGCTCCACTCAAAGTCGGGGTGTTGATATTGAAATTTACACATGGCTAAACGATCAAGTTAAGGCTTGTGCATTGTCACAGTTCGCAATAAGGTGCCGACCACCTCGAGCCGCCTAAAGGTTTTCAAACCTGATTGGGATGAAATATTTCAACGGTCCGGCGGCTGCGCATTGTCACGACGTGTTGATCCTCTGTTTCCAGAGTCTCCACTTAAGGCCCGTGACAGGTTGAAGGCCATGCTGTAACCCGCGAAGGTCTGCTTGACTGAGGTTTAATCGCTGATGGTGCCGTCCGCAGGAGTGAACGCGAGTCGTGAGTGGCCCACCTGTTCTCGTACGACCACCGGCGGAATGTCGGGCTCTGCCCCTACAGTGATCGCCATGAGCGGTGAGACGGTGCTCGAACGTCCCGAGGAGGCCCGGATCCGGGACGAGCTGGAGAAGCTGGTCGTCCACGACCTCCACGGTCCCTTCGGGGACGAGGAGGAGGAGTTCAGGGAGCGCCCGACCGATCGTTACATCCTGGGCAGGCTCGCCCCCGAGGGCGAGACGATCGAGCCGGACCTGATGGACGACGGCGCCGACACCGACGGGGCCGACGTGGGGGAGGACGAGGCCGAGCCGTCCGTCCTGACCGCCGCGAGCCTGATGCCCTCCGCCCTGGGCTGCACGGTCTTCGTGGATGGTGAGACGGCCGAGCTGAAGGTGAGCGGCCGCTGGGCACGCTACGAGCGCGTCGACGGTCCCGAGGGGGGAGGGGGCGGAGCGGGCGCGACCGGTGGGAGGGTTTGGTCGCGGGTTCCCGATTCCGGAGTCGTGCGGCTGGCACTGCGGGAGGGGCGGCTCGGTCCGGAGCGGATGCCCTGTGACGAGCACGTGGTGGTCCGTGGCCGGGCACGTCGTCACGACGGAGGGTGGCTGGTCTCGGTCTTCCTGGTCAACACCACCCCCAGGCCGCAGCCGCTGGCGGCCAGGGCGTGGCTGTTCCAGGCGCGGATGAGCGTCAGCGCCGTGGACGGCGGGCCGATCTTCCGGGCCCGGCCCGACACGTTCGGCGGCGGTGACGACATCGACCGCGCCGAGCAGCGGCGGCTGGCCATGGCCTACCGTTTCCACCCGGAGTTCGCCGTCGGCCACGGGGTGGGGGTGACGGCGCGGCAGGCGCCGGACAACCACCGGTGGCGTCCGTTTCAGCAGGACCGCCGGCGTCACCCCATTCGCCAACGGCAACCTCACGGGCTTGGAGTTATGGCCGGGGAATGACCGCCTGGTCCTCCAGCGAGACCCAGTAGCCGCGGTGGCGGACCCTGATCTCGGTGTCCTCCTGTTCGGCATGAACGTACTCGCAGGGACGGCTCGGTACGTGCACCACGATCAGGTAGCGCGGTGTGTCGAAACCACCGCCGGTGAGCTCGTTGAAGTGCTTGGCCTCAAGGGTGTACGTCAGTTCCTTGGAATTCGTGTACTGCGGTGTGCGAACCGTTTTGACCTGGATGTCGATCTGAGGGCGATACCGCGTGCCGCGTGCCTGCGGATAGTTGAGGAACAGATCGATTCCGTCGACGTCGGGCTGAGGTTTGGCGACCGTCAATCCCACACACGACGCGAGCAGGCTCACGTACGACTCGCCGTACCACCCTTGAAGGATGTTGTGATCGACTGGCAGATCTGGCCTCCTCGTCGATCGGTCCGGCGCTGTGGTTTCCCTCCGGGAAAATACTGCGTCGATGGACTCTTGGAAAGATTTTTGCCGGACGGCATCGGCTGACCCGTGGACGGGGCTGCGAGGTTGGATCCCGGGTGTGGGAAGGACGGAGCCGGGTTGTTAGGTTGAGGCTTGCCCGAAATGCCGTTAAAGGGATGCGTCAATGTCGGCACCGTCCGCACTTCCCCCCTCTCTCGTGCGCCTGCTGGCGCGGCCCGCCCCTCCAGGAACCCTCTCCGACCTCAAGCACGTCGTCTTCGTCATGCAGGAGAACCGGTCGTTCGACCACTACTTCGGCCGGATGCGCGGGGTGCGCGGCTACGGGGACCGCAACGCGGTGTCCACCCGTGCCCTCCGCCCGGTCTTCGAGCAGGACGGAATCCTGCCCTTCTCTCTCAGGGAGGCCGCCGGGCGCGCGGGAGCCGACCCGATGCTGCTCGACACCCACGACCACAGCTGGCTCGGCACCCAGAACGCCTGGGCGATGGGCTGGAACGACGCCTGGGTGCCCAACAAGGGCCCGTCCACGATGGCGTACTACGACCGTGAGGACCTCCCGTTCCACTACGAGCTGGCGGACGCGTTCACGATCTGCGACGCCTACCACTGCTCGGTGCTGAGCTCCACGACGCCGAACCGCAACTACCACGTCTCCGGCCACACGGGCTACGAGCCCGGCACCGAACAGCGGGCCGTCGACAACGGTGCCTGCGAGGAGGACGGGCACCCCGGCTACTCCTGGACCACGGTGCCCGAGCTGCTGACCCGGGCCGGGCACTCCTGGCAGGTCTACCAGGAGTGGGACAACTACCAGTGCAACAACCTGGAGTTCTTCGCCGCGTTCAAGGCGGTCATGGCGAAACTCGGGCAGAGCAGCATGCACTCCTTCTACGAGAAGGTGCGCGCGTCCGAGGACCCCGCGCCGATGCTCGCCGAGCTGGAGGAGAGGGTGGCACGCCTCGACCCGGCCCACCGGGTGCTCTACGACCGGGCGCTGCGCCGCACCCGGACGGGCGGGCTGGGGGACTGGTTCGCCGCCGACGTGGCGGCCGGACGCCTGCCCGCGGTCTCGTACGTCGTGACCTCGCTCGCCGACTCCGAACACCCCGAGGGGTCCTCGGCCGTGGAGAGCGGGAAGGTCGTCTACCGGATTCTCGACGCGCTGGCGTCGAGTCCCGAGGTGTGGGCGAATACCGCGGTCTTCGTCACCTACGACGAGAACGACGGCTTCTTCGACCACGTCCCCCCGCCCGTCCCGCCGGAAGGGACTCCGGGGGAGTTCGTCGCCGGGCGGCCCATCGGGCTGGGCATGCGCGTTCCGATGATCGTCGTGTCGCCGTGGAGTGTGGGGGGCCACGTCTGTTCCCAGACGTTCGACCACAGCTCGACGGTCCGGTTCCTGGAGACCTGGCTCGGCATCAGGGCTCCCGACATCAGTGACTGGCGGCGGACCGTCGCCGGGGATCTCACCTCCGCCTTCGACTTCGCCCACCCGGAGGCGTGGCTTACGCCGGAAGCGCCAGAAACATCGGGAGCGCTGGAAGTGCCGAAAACGCCGGCGGTACCGGCAGCCGCCCAGGGAGTCCCGACCGGCCGCTGGTACCCCGACGCCCCCGCCGAGCAGCGGATGCCCGACGGGGAACCGGGCGTCAGGCCCGCCCGCGCGCTGCCGTACCGGCCCGACGCCTCGGCGCGGACCAACGGCCGCGCCGTCGAGATCGCGATGAGCAACACCGGTACGGAGAGCGCGCACCTGGCGCTGTACGGCTACATGGGAGAGCTCGTCCGCCCGCTGCACTTCGACGTGCTCGGCCACGCCCGCGAGGTGGTCTACTTCCCGTGTCCCACTTACGCCCTCGTCCTCACCGGGCCGAACGGCTTCCGCAGGGAGTTCCGGGGCGGTACGGACGACCCGGTGGAGACGTCCAGCGTGATCGACGCGGCCACGCGGACGATCGAGATCGTCGTCGTCAACACCGGTGACGAAACGGCCGACGTGACGATCTCGCCCCTGGCCTACGGCGGGGCGGCGCGGACGCTGCGGCTCGCGGCCGGGGAGACCGCGCGGGTGCCGTGGCGGGCCGCGACCGGATGGTACGACCTGTGGATCACCGTCGCCGGGGACACCGGCTTCGCCCGCCGCCTGATGGGACACATCGAGAACGGCGAGCCGGGCGTCACGGGCTAGACGGACGCCGGGGGTAACAGGGGATAAATGTCGGTGCGCTCTGGTAGACCGTGGGCCATGGGTGTGAGCGTGGATGAATTCCTGGAGATGGTGAAGCAACTGCCCGAGACCGAGCAGGGCGACGGCGGCGAGTGGGTCTCGCTGAAGGTGCGGGGCAAGGGCTTCGGCTACCTGTGGGAGAAGACGGAGACGGTGGGGCTCAAGTCGACGATCGACGAGCAGCTCGCGCTGGTGGCGGAGCGGCCGGAGGTGTTCGAGATCCAGTTCACCGCGGGCCGGTTCGGCTGGGTCGTGGTGCACCTCGCGAAGATCGACGCGGATGAGCTGTTCGAGCTGGTCACCGAGGCGTGGTGCCTGACGGCTCCCAAACAGCTCGTCGACGCTCACGAAGCCGCCGCGCCCGTGCACACGTACGAGCGCTGACCGTACACGCACAGGAGACGCGGGGATTCCACGGCCTGCACGCACAAGCGGGCATTCCGCGGTGATCGGTTTCGTTTCGCGACGGCCGCACGCGGGCGAGCCCGCCGGGCACGGGGTGACGGGCGGCCCGCCCCCGAATGCTCGGTGGGTCGGGCCGCCCGTCGCGGGACGGTCTCCTCTGAGCCTGGCCCGGCCTACCTCGCGAGGAGACACCTGCGGGCCGGGCCGGCCTCACGGGGAGGCGAGCGTGCGGCTCGCCGTCACGGTAGCGGCCTTCGGGCCTCCTGGCCGCCGGTGACCGCGTCAGCCGACCGCCGGCCGCCTGTCAGTTGTTGATCCCGCGGCCGGAGCCGCTGTCGCTGATGCCGCCGCCGATACCGGCGCCCCTGCCGGTGCCGACGCGCTCGCGCCGACGCTCGCTCATGCCTTCGCGCCGACGTTCGCCCCTGTACTCGCTCATGCCCTCGCGCCGACGTTCGCCTCTGTACTGGTGCCGGTCCTCACGTCCGTGCTCGCGCCGGTAGTCCCGCCCGTGCTCACGCCGGTACTCGCGCCGGGCGCGGCACCTGTCGGGGTTCTTGTGATCGCGGCAGGGCTTCAGGACGGAGGTGGCGCTGGCCGGGGTGGTCACGGCCACGGTGCTCGCGGTGGCGGACGAGGCGGGCATCGCCATGGGGACGATGAGAGCGGAGGCCATCATGGCTCCGGCTGCGAGGGCGTTCCTGATCATGGTCATGGCAGATCACTCCACGTCGAATCGGTGTCGAATCGGTCGAGCCCTGGGCGATGCCCGGGCTGGCGGAGCGCCGTGCCGCGTCAAGGAGGACGCCGACACGATGCGTAACCTACTCTCACGGTAAGTGGGGGAGTCGCGGGAGTCTGCTAGCGGATCCCCAAGCCTTGGGGCGGTCGGATTACCCGGAGGTAGCGGAAAGGCACGGAAAGAGGCCGATCGGTAACGCTCGGCTACCGGCTCCCGCCGAAGGCTCGTGCCCCGAAAGGATGCCATCCGCGGCGGAACCGCCGGAGTTTAGTAGATCGTCCCCGCCCGAACGCCTGTTTTCGCGGGAAGATTCCCACCGATCCTGAGCCGCCACGGTGCCCGGGTGCCGGTTTCCCGGCTTCGCGCGTCCGTCGCCCCGCTGGTTTTTCCGGCTTCGCGGGTTCGTCATCGTGCTGGTTTCCCTGGCCTTGCCCGTTTGCCGCCGTGTCGGCTTTCCCGGCCTCACCCGTTTGCCGCCGTGCCGACCTCCCCGCCTCGGCCGTACGGTGCCGTGCCGTTCTCTCCGCCTCGGCCGTACGGCGCCCGGCGTTCGTCCTCGCGCCCGCGCCCGCGCCCGTCAGCGCGGAACATCCGGCCCGAAGGAGGTGCGCAGGACGGACGAGGCCACGACCCGGCCCGCGACGACGACGTGCCGGGGCGGCGCGTGCCGGGTCAGGGCCTCACGGACGGTCCGCCCCTCCAGGATCAACAGGTCGGCGGGGGCGCCGGGCTCCAGGCGGTGGGCGGGCAGGCCGGTGACCCGCGCGGCGTCGACGGTCACCATGTCGTACAGCCGCTCCAGGGCGGCGTCGGTGCGGGCGTCGAGCAGGTGTGCCGCGAGGAAGGCCACCTCCAGGAGGTTGTGCCGCCCGAACGGGTAGTAGGCGTCCTCGATGTCGTCCTGGCCGAGCGCGACCGGGACACCGGCGTCGGCCAGCCGGAAGACCGGCAGGTGGAGCGGTCCGGTGTGCGGATCGCTGACGAAACCGAGTCCGGCGGCGCGGCACAGCCCGGCCAGGCGGCGCAGGTACGGCTCGGGGTAGAGCGCCATCGCCCTGGCGTGCTGGGCGCTGCCGCGTCCGATCATGTTCCTCTCCAGCAGTTCCCGCGCCAGCATCTCGGCCGTGCGCAGCCCCGGGTCTCCGGCGTCGTCGACCAGCATGGCGACGCGCAGGCCGTGCCGCCGGGCGAGGTCGACCATGCGCCTCACGTGCTCGGCGGCGTCGGTGTCGGTCCACTCGATCCAGGGGATGCCGCCCACCACGTCCGCGCCGCGCCGTACGGCCTCGGTGACGAGTTCCTCGGTTCCGGGTTCGCGGAGCAGGCCGTCCTGCGGGAACGCCACCACCCGCACGTCGACCACGCCGCGGAACTCCTCGCGCAGCGCCAGCAGCGCCTCCAGCCCGGTGAGTCCCGCCCGCGGGTCGATGTCGGCGAAGGCCTGCACCGCCCGGACGCCGTGCCGTACGGATTCCAGGAGCACCGGACGGGCGCGTTCGAGGACGGATTCCACGGTCTGGCCGGTCTTGACGGCGGCGGCCGTCTCGATGGCGCCCATAGCGGCGCCCATCGCGCCTCCGGTGTACTCCGAGAGCGCGGCGGGCCCGGCCCTGTCGAGGGTGTGAACCTTGCACAGGTGCAGGTGGGCGTCCACGAACGGCTCGGTGACCAGGGCGCCGTCGGCGTCGAGAGTCACGCCGGTCGCCGGGCCGAGATCGGGATCGTCCTCGGCGACGAGGCTGATGAGCCCGCCCGTGGCGGCCAGCGACCACCTGCCGGGACGGCCGCGCAGGGTGGCGTTCCTGATGAGGAGGTCCGGAGTGTCCATGACAGCACGGTAGAAGCACACCGCGAGGATCGTGATGGCCAGACCTGCCAAGCCGCCGCCCGCGGGCGACCGTCATATGAAAGTTTCGCCGTTCGTCAAAGTGTTCGTTGACAGTTGGAAAGCGCTTTCCTATGGTGTTGCTTGTCCGCCAACACGGACGTGTTCACTCATGTGAGCGGTGCGCACTCGCTGGGGGGATCCGGAACGCAGGCCGCGCGGGCCTGCCGGACCAGCAAGGAGTTCGGCTGTGAAGAGCAGATTCGTCAGGAGGGTCGCGGCCGTCGTCATCGTCGGCGCGGTCGCCGCGTCCGGATGGGCGTTCGGCACCTCCGCCGCCGCGGCCGATCCGGCACCCGGCGCCTACACCCTCGTCAACGCGGGCAGCGGCCTGTGCCTGACCGTCCCCGGCGCCAGTGGCTCCGACGGCGTGCAGCTCACGCAGTCCGGCTGCGGTGCCACCGGCCAGACCTGGAACCTGACCGCCGCCGGCAGCGGGTTCCAGCTCAAGGCCGCGCACAGCGGCAAGTGCGCCGGTGTCCAGGGGGCGAGCACCTCCGCGGGCAAGGCCGTCCAGCAGGAGAGCTGCACCGGCGCCTCCTCCCAGGCGTGGAACCTGACCGCCTCCGGGCCGAACTACCGGGTGGTCAACGCCAACGGCGGCAAGTGTCTCAACACCAAGGACAACTCCACCGCCTCCGGCGCCCTCGTCCAGCAGAACTCCTGCGACTCCGTCGCCACCAAGCAGTGGCGGTTCGCCCCCGCGGGCGGCCCGCAGCCGACCCCGACACCGACCCCGACACCGACACCGACCGTCACCCCCACTCCCGGACCGACGCCCACGGTCACCCCCACCCCCGGCAACCCGGGTAACGCCGCCGGCCTGGTGGGTTTCGCGACCCTCGACAAGCACGGCCGCAGTGGCACGAACGGCGGCACGGGCGGCCAGACGGTGACCGTCGGCACCTACGCGCAGCTGGCGGCGGCCGTCGCCGACGACGCCCCCCGGATCGTCCGGGTGTCGGGCACGATCACCGGTAACGGCGCGGACATGCTGGACGTCGGGTCGAACAAGACCATCATCGGCGTCGGGACGAACGCGACAATCAGCGGGTTCGGGCTCGACGTCAACGGCTGGGGCCCGGAGGAGGTCGCGTGGGGCGGCGACCTCTGCGACCCCGCCGAGCGGGACAGGTTCACCCACGTGCAGAACGTGATCATCCGGAACCTCTCGCTCAGGAACTCCCCGGACGACTCCGTCAACGTGCAGTGCTACTCCCACCACGTGTGGATCGACCACAACACCTTCCACCCGTCCGCCGACGGCTCGGTGGACATCAAACGCGGGTCGGACCTGGTGACGGTCTCGTACAACCGCTATGTCGGCACGGACAAGTCGATGCTGCTCGGCCACAGCGACAGCAACGGCTCCCAGGACACCGGCTACCTGAACGCCACCTACCACCACAACTGGTTCGACGGGTCCAACACCCGCCACCCGAGGGTGCGGTTCGGGTACGCCCACCTGTTCGCCAACTACGTGGACGTCGACGACTACTTCATCGGCCTGGGCGTGAACGGAAAGATCTACGCCGAGAGCAACCACGTGAAGGGCGCCAAGACGATCACCGAGGACTTCGGCAACGCGAGCCTCACCTGGGCGAGCAGCAACTTCTACGACATCGCCACGATCCGGCGGGCGCAGAGCAGCGGCAGCACCATGAGCGACTGGCTGCGCGCCGACGGCGCCGTCTCGCGGCCGTCGTACTCCTACTCGGCCGGATCCGCCTCCTCCACCCCGCCACCCGCGGGCGCCGGTGTCGGCGGCGCGGACACGATCCCCTAGCGATCTCGTTCCCCGCGATCCTGTCCGAGGGCGATCCCGTGAAAGGGCGGTCCCGCACGGGCCGGGGCCGCCTTGCTGCCCGAACCTGTCCGATCCGGCCGACCCACTGGCTGGATCGGACGTGGTGGGTACGGAAACCAGCAACGTCCGATTTGCCAGAACATCATCACGTTAAGTATCCGAGTGCTCACGAAATTCGGTCGAAGGCCTGCGAGATGCCCCGTCGTACAGTGAAGATATGGCCATGTTGACTGTCGACCTCGACGCCAGAGCGGAGAAGGCTCTGCACGAGCTGACCGCCGACGGCCGCTCCGCGACCGAAGCGGTTCGCGAAGCACTCGTCGTCGCCCAACGACTCCACCGGATGGAAGAGGCCCGGATCGCGGCCGAGAGGCTGGCAAAGGATCCCGCCGACAGGGCCGAAGCCGAAGCGATCATGAAGGACACGGAGCACCTGCGTACGTGGTGACGTGTACCGGCTGCGCGCCCCCCCGTGACGCGATGGCCCATGAGCAACGAGGCGAGCGCTTCGCCGTGATCCTCCAGTCGGATGTCCTCTCCCACCTCTCCACCGTCCTCATCGCACCGACCTCGGCCGGTGCGCCTCCCGCCCCCTTCCGGCCCGAGGTCGAGCTGCTCGGCAAGCAGAGCCGGATCATGGTCGAGCAGACCGTGGCCGTCGCCCCGCACCGTCTGGGTGACTTCGCCGGTCGTCTTGATCCCGCCGAGATCGAAGAGATCGACGAGGCTCTTCACACCGTTTTCGGCCTGCTCGGATGAGTGAAGGCCCGGAGCCGGGCCGCCTCCTGTCGTGATTCCCTACCTGTGGGAAACGGAAGCACGACGGGAGTCGGGCACCGCGTGATCCGTAGCCGTCCGATCGCCACTGCCAGGGAGATCGGGTTCACGGTCCGGATGCGACCTCCTGAAGGACCTTCGCGACCCGTTCCACGTCGGCCTCGGTGGTGCGCCAGTTGCTGAACGCGGCGCGCAGCGCGGGCACGCCCTCGTAGACCGTCGGCGTGAGGAAGGCCTCGCCGGACGCGGTGATCGCGTCGGCCACCTCGCCGACCCGGGCCTGGGTGGGGGAGGAGGCGAGGGTGAAGCAGACCACGTTGAGCCGTACGGGGGCGAGCAGCCGGTAGCCGGGCATCGCGGCGATCCGCTCGCCGAGCCCGGCGGCGAGGGCGGCGTCGCGCCGGACGATCTCCGCGTGCCCCTCGCGCCCGTACGCGGCCAGGGTGAACCAGGCCGGCAGCGCGCGCAGGCGGCGCGAGTTCTCCGGTGTGAGGTGCACGAAGTCGGGGTCGTCGCCCACCGGGCCGAGGTAGGCGGCGGAGTTCTGGAAGACGCGGGTCTGCAGGTCGCGTCGGCGGGTGAACTGGATCGCGCTGTCGTAGGGCACGTTCAGCCACTTGTGCAGGTCCACGCAGACCGAGTCGGCCTCGCCGAGGCCCGCGACGAGGTGGGCGTGCTCGGGGGAGAGCGCGGCGAAGGCCCCGAACGCGGCGTCCACGTGCAGCCAGAACGGGTGGTGCTCGCGCAGGGCCGCGATGGCGCGCAGGTCGTCGAAGTCGACGGTGTTCACCGTGCCGGAGTTGGCGACCACGATCGCCGGTGCGCCGTCCAGCCGGTCGAGCTCCTCGGCGAGCCCGGCCACGTCCACCGCCTCCCGCCCCGGCAGCAGGCCGACCCGCCGGATCGACGACCGTCCCAGCCCGAGCATGGACAGCGACTTGACGACGCTGGAGTGCGGGCTTCCCGACAGCACCGTCACCGGCCCGAGCGCCGCCGCGCCCTCCTCGGCCACCGACACGCCGCGCCGCTCGCCCAGCCACTCCCTGGCGATCGCCAGGCCCGCGAAGGTGGACATGGTCGCGCCGCTGACGAACGTCCCCTCGTGCTCGGGCGGCAGGCCGAAGAGGTCGCGCAGCCAGGCGGCCGTCTCCCGTTCGAGGTCAGGGGCGAGTGAGTCCAGTCCCGACGTGGGGTTCTGGTCGAGGGTGCCGGTCAGCCAGTCGCCCGCCAGCGCCGCGGGCGTCACGCCGCCCGTGACGAAGCCCAGGTAGCGGGGGCCTGCGCCGGCCGCGAAGCCCGGCTCCCACCGCCGCGCGAACTCCTCCAGCGCCCCTTCCAGGCCGATCCCCGCCTCCGGCAGGGACGCGGGCGCGGGTCTGGCCGGCGTCCGCGCCACCGGCCGGTCGCCGAGCCCGCCGAGCAGGCGCACCGCGTACGCGCGGGTGGCCTCCAGCAGCTCGGGGACGCGGGCGTGGTCGGCCCCGAGCGATCCGCGAACGCGACAGGCCCACGGCTCCTCCGGGGTACCTGGCAGCCGGCCTTCGGGGATGCGCGGGGTGCCCGCTTCGTCTCTGGCGTCCATTCCTCGACGCTACGACGCCGCTCGGCCGTCTGGCGAGCGACCCGTCCGGGCATGGCGTGGTGAGGTGGCGAAGGAGTCGTGGTCAGGGCGTCAAGTCATCAAAGAGAAGTCGTGGTCAGGTCGAGAGGGAGAGGGATGGGCGGACCCGGCCGGCCTCGCACAGCGCCCAGCGCATCCGGCTCGCGTACGCCTCCGGGTGGTCCCCGGCCTCCTGGGCGACGAGGGCGGCGCAATCGGAGAGATCGGCGTGGCGGGCACGGATCCGGCCTTCGATGATCATCCGTACCTGATCAGGGGAGGGGTGGTCCGAAGCCTGCAGAGTGGAGACGAAGAGAACCTGTGCCAGGTCGGACACGTTCATCGGGGTCGTCATCACGTGATCCTTTCCCGGGAGGCGCGGAGGTCCTGCGGAACTTCGATCGCGTCCCCGTCGGTGGTTCGGCCCGTGTTCACCTTCCATCGTCTCTCTCGGCACTGACATTTTCGCCCCGTAGCCGCCCCCTGGCACCCCTGTTTTCCGGCGAATAATGAGATGTGACGCACGGCGGTGGTCGCTACCGTTGTAAACGCCTCGGGGTTCGGAAACGAAACCGGCCGTCCAACGCGAGAAGAGCATCGCGGGAAGAACGCGCCGGAGCCGTCTCCGGAATACGGGGTTCCGACAACTTGACACGCGCTTCCCCGGTGCGAAGGCGGCGGTTACTTCGCTCTTCCAAAGCGAGGGTCCGGGTTCGACTCCCGGCTCCGGCCTCGGGCCGGTGTGGTGTAACGGCAGCACGTCATGGTCCGCGGCCGACCTTGACCTCGGGGAAGACCACAAATTCATATCGACCTCCCCGGTGCGAAGGTGACGGTTACTTCGGTTTGGGATCGAGTGGTCCGGGTTCGATTCCCGGCGCGCCGCCCGAACCCGTGCGGCGCGTGGTGTAAAAGGCAGCACGCTTTCGTTCCGTCGTCGGCTCCGATCTCGGGGAGGTCCGGTAAAACGTCCACGCGCCTCCCGGTGCGCCGATCGCGGTTACTTCCAGGTTCGATTCCTGGCGGCCCCACTCAGCGGGGCCGCCGCCCGCCAGGCCGGGCGACCGCGGTCACTTCGATCTCGGGAGGAGCACGGCCGTGCGCGCGCGACCGGCGCGCGGGAGAGGCGGAACTCGCAGAGAAAGGCCCGACCATGTCCAAGTTCAACACCGCGACCAACCGGCCGGCCGTCTCCAGCCCGGTCAGGACCGAGCGCGCCCCCTCGGGTCTCACCCACGAGGGCGCCCCCGGATACGCCCGCGACGCCAAGGGCGAGCTCTTCCTCCTCGCGGTGTCGAACATGGTCGGCGAGAACACCTTCTACGAGAAGGCCGGTGACCGCGACGACCGGTTCCGCCGGCTCGTCCACCGGGTCGCGGTCGAGGACGGCGAGTGGATGGCCCGCTTCCTGCCCTGGCTGCGCGGTGAGGCGAACATGCGCACCGCCCCGGTCGTCGCCGCGCTGGAGTCGGTCAGGGCGCGGCTCGCCGCCGGTCTGCACGGCCTCAACCGGCAGCTGGTGGACGGTGTCCTGCAGCGCGCCGACGAGCCCGGCGAGGCCCTCGCCTACTGGACGTCCACGTACGGGCGGGCGATCCCCAAGCCGGTCAAGCGCGGCGTCGCCGACGCCGTGCGGCGCCTGTACACCGAGCGCGGCCTGCTCAAGTACGACACGGGCACCAGGGGCTTCCGCTTCGCCGACGTCATCGATCTCGTCCACCCCGCTCCGGCGGCGGACAAGGCGTGGCAGGGCGAGCTGTTCGCGCACGCCCTGGACCGCCGGCACGGCCGTGACAAGCCGATCCACGACGCGCTGGCGACGCTGCGCGCTCGTGCGGGGCTGGCGGCACTGCCGGTCGAGGCGCGGCGCGAGGTTCTGGCCGACCCCGGCCGCCTGCGTGCCGCGGGCATGACCTGGGAGGCGCTCGCCGGATGGCTCCAGGGTCCGATGGACCGCGAGGCGTGGGAGGCGGTCATCCCGTCGATGGGCTACATGTCCTTGATCCGCAACCTGAGGAACTTCGACGAGGCCGGTGTCTGCGACGAGGTGGCGGGACGGGTCGCCGCGAAGCTCACCGACCCCGGTGAGGTCGCCGGGTCGCGGCAGCTGCCGTTCCGGTTCTACTCCGCGTACCGCAACGCCCCGAGCACGCGCTGGGGCCACGCCCTGGACAGGGCGCTGACGCTCGCCACGGGCAACGTGCCGTCGTTCGGCGGACGCACCCTCGTCCTCGTGGACACGTCGGCGTCGATGACCTCCGGCACGGTCTCGGCACGCTCGGCCGTCACGCCCGTCCAGGCGGCGGCGCTGTTCGGGGTGACGCTCGCCGCCCGCGGCGAGCGGGTGGACCTGTACGGCTTCGCCGACGGCGTGTTCCGGCACAGGGTGGGCCGGGGCGCGTCGGTCCTGAAGGAGATGGACCGGTTCTGCGGGCGTATCGGCGAGGTCGGCCACGGCACGCAGATCGCCACCGCAATCCGGCGCGCCTACCGCGGGCACGACCGGGTCGTCATCCTGTCGGACATGCAGACCATGGGCGGCCACCACGGCGCCGAGGTGACCCGCGCGGTGCCGGAGCGTGTTCCGATGTACGGCTTCAACCTGCAGGGTTACCGGCGGGCGGCGATGCCGACCGGCTTGGGCGACCGCCACGAGTTCGGCGGCTTCTCCGACGCGTCGTTCCGGCTGATCCCGCTGCTGGAGAGGGGCGGCGACGCGAGCTGGCCGTTCTGACCCGGCCGGGCGTCTACCGGCCGAGTGGGAGACCATTCGGCCGGGATCCGCCCGCCGAATGGTCGTCGTGAATCTTTACTGATTCTCATCGCAACTGTGTTCACATCTGTCACGCGGGTGAGCGCCCGTTTCACGAACAAGCCGCCGACATTCTGGAATGATCGCCGGATATCCTGTCGGACATCGAGACTGACGGACAGTGACTGATGCCCCCCATCGATCAAATCACCGCCTTCGCATCGGACCAGCCGGTTCTCACGGTCATCATCGGCGTGTTCGCCCTCGTCCTCCTGGTCGTGGCGTATTTCGTGCTGCGCGCGACCCGGCGCGTGGCGGCCCGCTTCTACCAGCGGCACATCGCGCCCCGCCCGGCCGAGGACATCCTCACCATCGTCGCCGCCAGCATCGCGACGGGCGTCTCCGCCCAGGGCATGTGGCGTTTCTCCGGTGACGTGCTCGGCTTCGACGGCCCCCTGCGGCTGCTGCTCTTCGCCTTCATCGAGGTCGCCGTCATCACCAGCGCCGTCCGGGCGCGCCGCAACATGCGGGAGAACTTCTCCGCCGGCATCGACGGCGTCGCCGTGTGGGCGCTCACCGGCCTGACGGCCGTGCTGTCGAGCATGGACGCCCGCAGCGTCGCCGAGGCCGTCTTCCGGCTCGCCGCCCCCCTGGTGGCGGCCTGGCTGTGGGAGCGCGGCATGGCGATCGAACGCCACCGCATCACGGGGCGCTCCCGCATCAACTGGCGGATCACTCCGGAACGCGCACTGGTCCGCGTCGGGCTGGCCGAGGTCAGCGACCGTACGGCGAGCGAGGTGGACGCCCACCGCAGGCTCACCCGGGTCGCGCTGGCGGCCAAGCGCGCCCGCGCGCTCCGCGCCTCGGGGGCGTCCGACAGGAAGATGCGCGCGGCCCTCACCAAGCTGGACCGTGCCATGGACCGGGCGGTGGAGCACAGCGGCCTGGCGGTCGACTCCGCGCGCCAGGAGGCCCTGCTCTCCCAGATCGGGGCCCTCTACAACACCTCCGCGCTGATCGACCTGACCCCGCCCGTGCCGTGGGCCCCGGAGCCCGGAGAGCCGGCGGGGCCGTCCGGGCGTCCCGCGGTGGCCGCGGGCCCCGCGGCGCTGCGGCCCCCGCTCGACGATGACGACGAGGAGTTCCACGTGCTGGACGTCCCGCCGCCGATCGTCGACACGGCGCGGCGCGCGGCCCAGATACGCGCCGCGCGGGAATACTGGGACAAGCAGATCGAGCGGAAGTTCGTGCCCCGCGCGGACGACATCGCCCACGAGACCGGCGTCTCCCTGGTCACCGCCCGCGAGTGCCGGGCCCTGTGGAAGCTGGAGCCCAAGGCTTACGCGCTGCTGGAGGCCGCCTTCCGCGAGCACGGGATCGTCGACACCGGCACCTTCCCCGCCATCGAGACCGAGCACGTCCTGACCGTGAACGGGTCCTCACCCGGTCGCTGAACCCCGCCGCCGATCCCGCTCGATCCCGCTCGATTCCGCCGCTCGCCCGGGCGGGCCGCCTGGTCGGCCCGCCCGGTCAGGTCGACTCGCGCACGATGAGGGTCGTGGGCAGTATCACCGGCTCCAGGTGCTCGGCGCCGTCGATCAGGGCGAGCAGCAGGCGGACGGTCTCCTCGGCGACCCGTTCCAGGGGCTGCCGGACGGTGGTGAGCGGCGGGTGGGTGGTGAGCGCCACCGCCGAGTCGTCGAAACCGCCCACCGCGACGTCCTCGGGCACCCGCCGCCCGGCGGCGCGCAGGGCGGAGAGCGCGCCCGCGGCCATCAGGTCGGAGGCGACGAAGACGGCGTCGATGTCGGGGGCACGTTCCAGCAGCCGGGCCATCGCGCTCTCCCCGCCCAGCTGGGTGTAGTCGCCGTGCTCGATGAGCCTCCTGCTCGCCTTCCTGCCGAGGATGTCGGCGAAGCCCTCCAGCCGCAGCGCGCCGCCGGGGGTGTCGAGCGGGCCGGTGATGGTGGCGATCCGTTTGCGGCCCCGCTCCACCAGGTAGCGCGTCATCTGCCGGGCGCCCTCGCGGTCGTCGGCCGCCGCGTAGGGGATCACGTTCTCCCGCCCGATGACGGCCCCCTGGGCGACGGCGGCCACCGGGATGTCCACCAGCGCGTCCACCAGCCTGTCGCCGGCGTGGGTGGAGACCAGGAAGGCCCCGTCGGCGTGGCCGCCGCGCAGGTAGCGGATCACCCGGTCGCGGTCGCCGTCGTTCCCGGCGATCATCATCACCAGCGACACGTCCCGCTCGGCGAGCCGCCGGGTGGCGGTGCGCAGCAACACGCTGTAGGTGGGATCCTCGAACAGCTTCTCCTGCGGCTCCGACAGGACCATCACCACCGAGCCGGTCCGCTGGGTGACCAGGCTGCGGGCGGCCCGGTTGAGCACGTAGCCCGTCTCGGCGATGGCCCGCTTGACGGCGGCGTGCGCGGCGGGGCTGACGTACCGGTCGTCGTTGAGCACCCGGGACACCGTTCCCCGGGACACCCCCGCCACCGCCGCGACATCGTGGATGGTCGGACGCTTCGCCATGCTCCTCATTGTCCCCTCGACCGGCCGTTGGTCGGCCCGGCCGCTAGCTTTTCACGGCTCCGCCGGCCAGGTCGGTCCGCCAGTGGCGCTGCATCGTGAGGAACAGCGCGATCAGCGGAATGATCGACAGCAGCGTGCCGGTGAGGATCAGGTTGTAGAGCGAGGGCTGGTTCGCCCCCGCGGCAAGCAGGGTGTAGAGCCCGACGGTCAGCGGGAACCTCTGGTCGTCGCCCAGCATGATGAAGGGCAGCAGGAAGTTGTTCCAGATCGCGACGAACTGGAACAGGAAGATGGTCACCATGCCCGGGAGCATGAGCGGCAGGGCCACCCGGCGCAGCAGCAGCCAGTGCCCGGCGCCGTCGATGCGCCCGGCCTCCAGCAGGGCGTCGGGGACGGCGGCGGTGGCGTAGACGCGCGCGAGATAGATGCTGTACGGGTGCAGGATCTGCGGGAGCAGGACCGACCAGTAGGTGTCGGCCAGCCCGATCCGCGAGAACAGCAGATACTGCGGGATGGCCAGCACGACGGCGGGCACCAGGATGCCGCCGATCAGCAGGTTGAAGATCAGGTTCCGGCCGGGGAAGCGATACTTGGCCAGGGCGTAGCCGGAGACGGCCGAGACGGCCGTGGACAGCAGGGCGCCGCCGCCCGCGTACAGCAGCGTGTTCAGCATCCACAGCCAGAACACGCCGTCGCGGTAGGCGAGCAGGTCCGAGAGGTTGGACAGCAGCCCGGTGCCGGGGGCGAAGGTCGAGGTGGAGAACAGCTCCGCCTTCGACTTGGTCGCGGCCACCAGCACCCAGCTGACCGGCAGCAGGCAGTAGAGCGCGCCCAGCAGCAGGATCGCGGTCGGCATGACACCGGCCGGGCGGCGTCTCCGAGAAGGCCCCCGGGAAGGCCCCCGAGAGGCCCCGGTGAGGGTCGTGGTGGCCATCAGCCCTCCCCGAAAGCGCGGTCGCGGACGACGCGCAGGAAACCGAACGACAGGACGAGGGAGATCGCCGCGATGACGATCGAGGTGGCGGCGGCCGAGTAGAGGTCGCCGGTGACGAAGGCGTCGCGGTAGACCTTCATGAGCGGGCTCCAGGTCGAGCTGATCGTGTTGGTCAGCGGCCGCAGGGTGGTCGGCTCGGTGAACACCTGGATCGTGGCGATGATGGAGAACACCGTGGTCAGGATGATCGCGGGCAGCAGGATCGGGACCTTGATCCGCAGCGCTATCTGGATCTCGCTCGCCCCGTCGATCCTGGCGGCCTCGTAGTAGGTCCTGGGGACGGCGCGCAGGGCGGTGTAGAGCACCAGCATGTTGAAGCCGACGCCGCCCCAGACCGCCACGTTCGCCATGGACAGCACCACCGTGCCCGCGCCGAGCAGGTCGACCTCGAGCACCTGGCGCAACGGGCTGAGGCTCGGCAGGTAGAGGAAGCCCCACAGCAGGGTGGCCGCCACGCCCGGCACCGCGTACGGCAGGAAGAGGGCGATCCTGGAGAAGCGCGCGAGCCGCACGTGTGCCGAGTCCAGCAGCAGCGCGAACAGCAGGGCGAGCCCGAGCATGACCGTCAGCACCAGCAGGCCGTAGCCCAGGACGCGGAGCCAGCCGGCCCACAGCTCGCCGTCGGCGAGCGTCGCCGCGTAGTTGTCGAGGCCGACGAAGATCTCGCGCCGGGAGTTCTTGCCCAGCCCCAGCCCGGAAACCTTCGTGCGCCGCAGGCTGAGGTAGGCCGTGTAGGCGATGGGAATGGCCATGAAGAGCGTGAACAGCGCCATGGCCGGTGCGAGGAAGAGGTAGGGGACGGCGCTCGCGGTGCGGGCGCCGCCGCCGGGGCGTCGTGTCATGGGGTGAGCTGGAATCCGGACTTCCGCATGTCGGCGACCGTCGCGTCCTGCATCTTCGCGAGGGCGCCGGAGAACGCCGACCCGTCCTGCAGGGCCTTGTCGAAGGCGTCCTTGAAGGCGTTGTAGGTCACGTTGACGTTCGGCCCGAAGGTGAAGCCCCGGGCACCGGTGGCGATCGTGGCGGCCTGCTGCCAGAAGTCGGGCTGGTTGGAGAAGTAGTCGGGGGCCTCGCCGAGCATGGTGCCGCCCTTGGTGGCGGCCGGGTAGACCGCTCCCTCCTTGACGAGCAGGCCGAGCGCCTCGGGGTCGGTGTTGAGCCAGGTCGCGAACTTCGCGGCGGCGGCCCGGTGGGGGGACTTGGCGGAGACCGCGGTGGAGGAGCCGCCCCAGAAGCCGCTGGAGCTCTCGCCGGCGTTCCACTGCGGCAGCGGGGCGATCGCCCACCTCCCCTTGGCCTTGGGGGCGTTGCTGGACAGCACTCCGGGCGCCCAGATCGCCGAGGGCCAGGTCAGCAGCCTGCCGTCGTTCAGGGCCTTGTTCCACTCGGGGGTGAAGTACGGCTGGTCGTCGATGGCGCCCTCCTTGACGAGGCCGCCCCAGTAGTCGGCGACCTTCGTGGTGGCCGCGTCGTTGACCGCGACCTTCCAGGACTCGCCGCTGATCGACCACCACTGGGCGCCGGCCTGCTGGGCGAGCCCGACGAAGGAGCCGGGGTCCTTGCTGGAGAAGGTCCCCAGGAAGACCTTGGGGTCCTTCTTGCGTACGGTGCGGGCGGCCTCGGCGTACTCGTCCCAGGTCTTGGGCACCTCGACGCCGTACTTCTCGAACAGGTCCTGGCGGTAGTAGAGCATCATCGGGCCGCTGTCCTGGGGGAGCGCGTAGACGGCGTCGGTGCCGAGCGTGACCAGTCCCCAGACGCCCTCGCCGAACTCGCCCTTCGCCTGCCCCACCTCGGCCGTGAGGTCGGCCACCGCGTCGGCGGCGACGAAGGAGGGCAGCATCTGGTACTCGGCCTGGACCAGGTCGGGAGGGTTGCCGGCCTTGGCGGCGGTCAGGAACTTGGTGGCCGCGTCGTCGCCGCCGGCCTGCTTGCTGACCGTGACCTGGATGTCGGGGTTGGCCTTGTTCCAGACCGCCGTGATCTTGTCCATGTTGGGGACCCAGGTCCAGTAGGTGAGCTTGACCGGCCCGGCGGGGGCCGAGTTCTGCGATTCCGGGGCGGCCGGCTCCTGGGGAGTGCCGGAGCACCCGGCCAGGGCGGTGGCGAGGATCGCGGCCGCCACCGCTACGAGCCGGTTTGTCTGCATGTGTTCCTCCGGGTGGGGTTCCGTGTGGGAGTTTCATGTCAGGGAGTCGGCCGCTGGGAGGCCGCTGCGGGGCCACCGGCGAAACCACCGGCCTCCCCGGCGAGGTCGCCGGGGAGGCTGTGGGGAAGCCATGGGGAGGCCTCCGGCGAGGCTCCGGCCTGGTCGCCGGGGGAGACGGCGGGAGGACCGCCGGAAGTATCTGTGAACGTTCACAGACTGAAATCCATCGACGGCTGCTGTCAATGCCCGTTACGTTCTTGTTAACCCCCATGCGCGCCGGGCATATCGAGGGTGGTCTTCCGTGGCCGCCGGTCGTACATTACTGTGCACGTTCACAGAAAATATTCGAGGGGGAGTCGTTGCCCGGATATCCCGCCCTGCCAGGGGGCATCGCGTACGGCGGGGACTATAACCCCGAGCAGTGGCCGGAGGAGGTCTGGCGCGAGGACGTCCGGCTGATGCGCGAGGCCGGGGTGAACCTGGTCAGTCTCGGCATGTTCAACTGGAGCCTGCTGGAGCCCGCCGAGGGGGTGTACGACTTCGGCAGGCTGGACAGGATCGTCGACCTGCTGGACTCCGCCGGAGTCATGATCGATCTCGCGACGCCGACTTCGTCCCCGCCCACCTGGTTCAGGACGGCCCACCCCGGCGCCCGCCTGGTCGACCGCGAGGGCCGCGTCATCGCCGGCGGCTCCCGGCACAGCTTCTGCCCCAGTTCCCCGGAGTACGCCGCCGCCTCCGAGCGGATCGCCGAGCGGCTCGCCGCCCGCTACGCCGGGCACCCGGCGGTCGCCATGTGGCACGTCCACAACGAGTACGGCTGGGCCAACGCGCGCTGCTACTGCGAGACCTCGGCCGAGGCGTTCCGCGACTGGCTGCGCGAGCGGCACGGGGACGTGGCGGCGCTCAACGCGGCCTGGGGGACCACGTTCTGGGGGCTGACCTACGGCTCGTTCGAGGAGGTGGAGCCGCCGAGGATCGCACCGGCCGGCCAGCTGACGGCCCTGCAGCTCGACTACGCGCGCTTCTCCGTCGACGCGCACATCGCCAACTTCCGCCGCGAGCGCGACGCCATCCGCCGCTTCTGCGACCTGCCGGTCACCACCAACTTCATGATCCCCAACTGCGAGCCGATGGACTACTGGCGGTGGGCGGGCGAGGTCGACGTCGTCTCCAACGACCACTACCTCGACGCCGCGCGGGCCGACAACCACATCGAACTGGCCATGGCGGCAGACCTCACCCGCTCGGTGGCGGGCGGGCGGCCGTGGATGCTCATGGAGCACTCGACCGGCGCCGTCAACTGGCAGCCGCGCAACCTCGCCAAGCGGCCGGGGGAGATGCGGCGCAACAGCCTCGCCCACGTCGCCCGCGGATCGGACTCGGTGCTGTTCTTCCAGTGGCGCGCCTCCCGCCACGGCGCGGAGAAGTTCCACTCGGCGATGCTGCCGCACGCCGGGACGGACTCCGGCCTCTGGCGCGACGTGGTCGCCCTCGGCGCCGACCTGCGCGAGCTGGCCGGGGTGCGCGGCTCCCGCGTCGAGGCCGAGGTCGCGCTGGTGTGGGACTGGGAGTCGTACTGGGCGCTGGAGCTGGAGTGGCGCCCCTCGGTCGACCTGCGCTTCCGCGAGCGCGTGGAGGCCTACTACGAGACACTCTGGCGCGAGCACGTGACCGTCGACTTCGCCCACCCCACCGCCGACCTCTCGGCGTACCGGGTGGTCGTCGTCCCCAGCTCCTACCTGCTCACGGAGGCGGCGGGCAAGAATCTGCGCCGCTACGTCGAGGCGGGCGGGCACCTGGTCGTCTCCTGCTTCTCCGGGATCGTCGACGAGAACGACACCATCCACCCCGGAGCCCACCCCGGCGCGCTGCGCGACGTGCTCGGCCTGTCGGTGGAGGAGTTCCACCCGCTGCCCGAGGGCGGCACGGTGCCCGTCGGGGACGGCGGCCTGACCGGCCGGATCTGGTCCGAGCGGATCCGCCTCGCCGGGGCGCGCGCCGTCCACGCCTTCACCGGCGGGCCGGACGCGGGCCACCCCGCGGTGACCCGCCACGAGCTGGGGGCGGGCACGGCCTGGTACGTCGCCACCGCCCTCGACCCGTCCCCCGACTCCGACTCCCATGGAAACGGCCGGGATCTGCGCGCGGTCCTGCGTACCGTCCTCGACCTGGCGGGCGTGTCCCGGCCGCGCGGCCTGCCGGACACGCTGGAGCTCGTACGCCGGGGCCGGCACCTCTTCCTTCTCAACCACGGCGACGAGCCGGTCACCGTCCAGGGGGTGAGCGGGACCGGGGTCTTCGACGGCGCCGCGCACACCGGGCCGGCGACCGTGCCCGCCGGCGGCGTCACGGTCGTCGAGCTCGCCGGGGACACATGATCGTCCCCGGGGTCGCGCCGGCCACCTGACCGCGGCGCGTCACCCGGGGTCTTCGGGGATCGTCCACATCACTCCTGACCAAGTGAGGACCCATGAAGAAGATCCTGGTGGCACTGCTGGCATGTGCCGCCGCCGTCCTGGTGCCGTTACCGGCCCGAGCCGCTCCCACGGTCGCCAACGGCGGCTTCGAGAGTGGAGGCGGCGTCGCCGCACCGCCCTCGTGGAGCACCACGGGCTCCGCCGCCGCCGACTTCACCGAGGCCGGCGGCCACGCGGGCTCCTACCGCCTGTCGCACTGGTCCACCGCCGCGTACGCCGTCGAGACCCACCAGACGCTGACCGGGCTGGCCTGGGGCACCTACACGCTCCGCGCCTGGGTCAGGTCCGGGACCATGAGCCAGAGCTGGATCGCGCTGAGGAACTGCGGCTCCGCCGAGAGGCGGACCCACGTGCCGGTCAGCTCGTCGGAGTGGATCCAGATCGCCGTCACCCAGACCGTGACGGGCGGCCGGTGCACGATCGTCCTCGGCTCCGCCGCCGCGGCGGGCGGCTGGGCCAACTTCGACGACGTCACCTTCGCGGCGGGGTCGGCGACGCTGGCGGTCAAGGGCGCCGACACCTCCAGCCTGCCCAAGTCGGAGGCGTACGGAGGCAGGTACCACGACGCCGGGGGCACGCGGGGCGACGCCCTCGCGATCCTGGCGGCGGCCGGAGCCAACTACGTCCGGCTGAAGGTGTGGGTGAACCCGGCCGACGGCTACAACAACAAGGCACGGGTGCTGGCCATGGCGCAGCGGGTCAAGGCCCGGGGGATGCGCCTGCTGGTCGACTTCCACTACTCCGACACCTGGGCCGACCCCGGCAAGCAGTACAAGCCCGCGGCGTGGACCGGACACTCGTTCGCGCAGCTCAAGGCAGCCGTCTACGACCACACCTACGACGTGCTGAACGCGCTGAAGGCGCAGGGCACCACCGCCGACATGGTCCAGGTCGGGAACGAGATCAACGACGGCATGCTCTGGGAGGAGGGCCGCAGCTCCAACTTCGGCAACCTCGCCCAGCTGCTCAACGCGGGCCACAGCGCGGTCAAGGCCGTCTCCTCCTCGACCAAGGTCGTGCTGCACCTGGCCGAGGGCGGCGACAACGGGCTCTTTCGCTGGTGGTTCGACAGCGCCGCGGCCAACGGCGTGAACTACGACGTGATCGGCGTCTCCTACTACCCCTACTGGCACGGCACGCTCGGCGCGTTCCAGGCCAACATCAACGACATCGCGTCCCGCTACGGCAGGCCCGTCCTGCTCGCCGAGACCGCCTACCCCTTCACCACCGGCAACGACGACGGCCTCACCAACATCATCACCGCGGCGACCCCGTACCCCGGGTACCCGGCCTCACCGGCGGGCCAGTCGGCGATGCTGCGCGACGTGATGAGCATCGTGCAGGCCGTGCCCGGCGGGCGCGGGCTCGGCGCCGTCTACTGGGAGCCCACCTGGACCGCGGTGGCCGGCAACGGCTGGGACCCGGCCGACCCGTCCTCGGGCAACGGCTGGGAGAACCAGGCATTGTTCGACTTCGCCGACAGGGCGCTGCCCGCGCTCGCCCAGTTCGCCCACCAGTGATCCTCGCGTCCGCGCGGCAGGACGCTCCTTCCGCGCGGTCGCCGTGAAAGCCGCCGGCCGGACCCCGCGGGGTCCGGCCGGAAAGCTTGTGTCCGGGCCCCGGCGGGGCCCGGACACGCTCGGCTGTCGCCGCCTCTCGAATCCGGATCGGACCCGGGTCAGGTGCGGGTCGGACGCGGGGCGGAGTCCGCGTCAGATGGAGATCCGGCCGGCACCGGCGCCGCCGGTCACGATCGACTTGACGCTGGAGGCGGTGTCGAGGGAGTAGGAGTAGGGGATGGAGGCCACGCTGCCGCCGGCCTGGCCGCTGCCGGAGTTGACGAAGTGGTTGTTGCGGGCGACCAGGGTGCCCGGTCCCGAGTCCCCCTCGCCGAGGTGGTAGGGGTCGTCGGTGTTCTCGAAGTAGTTGCCCTCGACCAGGACGCCCGCGCCCTCGGTGGAGGCCACGCCGTAGCCGCCGACGCTCCCGTAGTAGTTGTTGTAGACGTGCACCGGGTTGCCGAAGCGCACGCGCGGGTGGCGCTGGGTGGTGCCGTCGAACCAGTTGTGGTGGTACGTCACCCGCAGGTGCCCGCGGTCCTCGCCGCCGTTGCCGTCGTCGTGGCCGAGCAGCATGGACTTGTCGTGGTTGGTGACCTTGTTCCAGGAGATGGTGACGTAGTCACTGGCCCGCTTGACGTCCACGGCGCCGTCGTAGCCGTTGCTGAAGGTGTTGTGGTCGATCCAGACCCGGGTCGAGTACTGGACCTGGATGCCGTCGTCGTTCCAGTCGCGGAAGGACAGGTTGCGGACGATGACGTTGGAGGCCTGGGAGATGTTGAATCCGCAGCCCGCGATGGTGGCGCCGGAGTTGCCGATGATCGTCTTGTTGGAGCCGACCTTGAGCATCCCGGAGCAGGAGATCGTGCCCGACACCCGGATGACGGCCGCGCCGCTCGACGAGAGCGCGCTGCTCAGCGCCGAGGAGCTGCTGACCGTGGTGGGCGAGGCGTTGCCGCCGCCGGTGGTGCCGCCGCCCTGGGTCGCCCAGCCGACGAGGCCGCCCGGGTTACCGGGGGTGGGGGTGATCGTGGGCGTCGGGCCGGGGGTGGGGGTGTTCGTCGGGCCGGGGCCGCCGCCCGCCGGGACGAGCCGCCACTGCTTGGTCGCCACCGAGTCGCAGGAGTTCTGCTGGACGAGGGCGCCGGAGGAGGTGGAGTTGTCCTTGATGTTGAGGCACTTGCCGCCGTTGGCGTTGACCACCCGGTAGCTGGAGCCCGACTCGGTCAGGTTCCAGGTCTGGGAGGAGGCGCCGGTGCAGTTCTCCTGCTGGACGGCCTTGCCCGCGGAGGTGCTCGCGTCCTTGACGCCCGCGCACAGGCCGCTGTGGACGGCCTTGAGCTGGGTGCCGCTCCCGGTCACGGTCCATGCCTGTCCCGCGCCGCCGCAGCCGTTCTGGGTGAGCTGGACGCCGGCCGAAGAGCCGGTGCCGGTCAGGCACAGGCCGCTGCCGTTGTTCACCAGGTTGTAGTTTCCCGGGGCGGGTGCGGCTGCGGAGGCGGCGGAGACGCCGGCCACCGCTCCCGACAGGGCGAGGGCGGCGACGGCGACGAGGACGCCGGCCGCCTTCCCGTTGGTTCTGTACAGCACAGTCGAGCTCCTTGCTGGTCCGGCAGGCAGGTACGACCTGCGGTTCGGAGTCCCCCCAGCGAGCACTCGCCGTTCACATATGCGATTCGCGTACATGTGAGCGAACAACCCACAAGGTAGGTAAGCGCTTTCCCCGTGTCAAGCCAGGCATGAAAGTTTCATGACGGACGCTGTCACCTGACCGCTCCCGTCGCGCTCCTGACCGGCGGAGGGGGTGCGGGAAAGAGCCCGCCCCGGCGGGCGCCGGGGCGGTGCGAGGGTTCCGGGAGGTCTAGTCGACCTCGGCGCTGCCGTTGACGCGGAGCTTGCGGCGGGCGCGGTCGTAGAAGCTCTTCGGGCCGAGCCGGACCACCCAGGCGGCGGCGCGGATCGCGGTGACGCCGAGCCCGTCCCCGGGCGTGAGGTGCGCGGCCACCGTGCCGTCCACCTCCACGGCGAGACGGCCGCTCGTCGGCAGCAGGTCGAGCACGACCCGCTCGTCGGCCGACAGCACGATGGCCCGGTTGAACGACGAGTGCGCCGCCGCGGGGATCACGAGGAATCCCTCGACCGTCGGCGACACGATGGGACCGCCCGCGGAGAAGCTGTAGGCGGTCGACCCGGTGGGAGTGGCCACGATCACCGCGTCGGCCGCGTAGCGCACGAAGGGGTGCCCCTCCACGGTGATCGACACCGCCGACAGCCCGTCCCCCGGTATCCGCACCAGGGCGATGTCGTTGAACGCGGTCACCGCCGTGCCGTCGGGCAGGGTCGCCCGCACCGCCATGCGCGGTTCGACCGTGTAGTCGTGGTTGTCGATGGCCGACAGTGCGGGGGGCAGCTCGTCGACGTCGATCTCCGCGAGGAACCCCAGCTTGCCGAGATTGACGCCGAGGACGGGGGTCTTGCGCCCCGAGATGAGGCGCATGGTGCGCAGCATCGTGCCGTCGCCGCCGAGGCTGACGAGCAGGTCGGCGCGGTCGACCAGGGTGGCGCCGTCGACCGAGACCGCGCTGCAGTCGATACGCCCGACCTCGTCGGGCAGCCCCAGCACCGTGACGTCGCGGGCGCGGGCCCACTCCACGATCGTGTCGATGGCCACCTTCGAATCGCGCTGCGGGTGCAGAACCAGCCCCACGGTCTTGACCATCCCCATGCCTCACACTGTACGGGCCCGCCGCCGATCCGTACGCCGCGATCCCCGGCGGGGCGGGAACGGGGTCCGGTGACGGGCGGGAGCGCGGGACGGGTCAGCTCTGGCGCCGTTCCTTCATCCGCGCCTCGTGGAGGTGGCGGCGCCCGCCCGCCAGCCGTTCCCTGATCCGCCTCTCCACGTCGGTGAAGACGCTGTGGTAGCCGTCCTCGTACTCCTCCACGACCTGGAAGGTCCACCGGCCGGGGATGACGTCGAGGCCGATCAGCTCGCGGGTCACCATGTCGGCCATCTCGGGGTGGCCCGCGGCGCGCAGCAGCTCCACCGCCTCGTCGAGCTGCAGGTCGGCGTGACCGGTCAGCTGGTGGAAGGAGTAGAGGTGCCCGCGGGCCCGCTCGGTCGTCTCCAGCGCCTCGGAGAGCTTTCCCAGGGCCTCGGCGGTGGCGTCGTCGACGTCGTGGGACTCATGGGACTCGTGGGACTCATGGGACTCATGGGACTCATGGGACGCGGCCCGGGACGAGGCGCCCGGCGAGGCCGGGTAGGAGGCCGGATCCGGCCGTACATCGTGGGTCACTCGATCTCCTCCTCGAAGGGGCGCGGTAGATCAGAGAAGGCGCGCCGGAGCATGATCGCTGACCGGCCGCATGCCATCTGAGCTGTGGGAACGTGTCACTACCCTGCGGGGGGAGGGTGAATCGCCGGCTCGTTTCGCCCTTCCCCCGGGAGCCGGGAAAGGCGCGGGCACGCCCGCGGACGGTGAGGTGTTCTTGAGTGAACACACAGTTAAATGCCAGGAAAGGTGGCTACCCTCCCAGGGCATGGAATGGCAGCGCAAGGCCAACGACGCCCTTGTCAGGCTCACTGGATTCCAGATTAACCGAGTAGGGAAAGTTGGTCCGGCGGCCACCGTGAAGCCCCCCGCGGCCGCGGAGGAGGCGTTCAGGCCGCCCGCGGACCCGAAGGTCGACCGGCTGCTGGTCGCCCCGATCTTCATCCTCTCGCCGGTCAGGTCAGGCTCCACGCTCCTGAGGGCACTGCTCAACGCCCACTCCATGCTGCACGCCCCGCACGAGCTGCACGTGCGCAGGCTCCGGGTGGAGTTCGGCACCTCGCTGGCGGAGAAGGCGATGGAGGCTCTCGGGCACGAGCGGACCGACCTGGAACACCTGCTGTGGGATCGCGTGCTCCACCGCGAGCTGGTCAAGAGCGGCAAGACGTTCGTCGTGGACAAGACACCGGCCAACGCCTTCGCGTACCGGCGCATCGCCGCGTGCTGGCCGGACGCCCGGTTCGTCTTCCTGCTGCGCCACCCGGCGTCCGTCGCGAGTTCGTGGTACGAGGCCGGCGCCGGCAAGAGGACGCCCGAGGAGGCGGCGCTCGACGCCCTGCGCTACATGAAGGCCGTGCAGCGGGCACGGGGGGCGCTCAGCGGGTGCACCGTGCGGTACGAGGACCTGACCGCCGACCCCGCGGCCGAGGCGCGCCGCCTCTGCGACTTCCTCGGCATCCCCTGGGAACCGGAGATGCTGGCGTACGGCGAGCAGGCCGTGCTCGAGAAGGGGCTCGGCGACTGGAAGGACAAGATCCGCTCGGGGAGCGTGCAGCCCGCGCGCGACCTGCCGAGGGCCGAGGAGATCCCCGAGTCGCTCAGGCCGATGTGCGAGAGCTGGGGATACCTGCCGCGCGCCGCGGAGCCCGCGTGACGGCGCCCGGAGAGCCCGGAGCCCCCGCGGCCATGAAGATCCGCTACATGCTCCTGCACGCGTACGGCATGGGCGGGACGATCCGCACGGTGATCAACCAGGCGAACGCGATGGCCGCCGCCGGGCACGACGTCGAGATCGTCAGCGTGGTGCGCCGCAGGGAGACACCCCAGTTCCCGATCGACGCCCGCGTCCGCCTGCTGGCGCTGTCGGACCAGCGGGACGGCAGGCCCTCGGACTCGGTGGGGCGCAGGGCCTGGCGGCGGATCCGCGGCAAGATCGTGCCCGCCGGGGAGTTCGCGGCCTCCTACTTCACCGAGCGCGTGGAGCGGGCCGTCATCGACTACGTCTCCGCGCTCCAGGACGGCATCCTGGTCACCACCCGTCCCGCGCTGAACCTCATCTCCGCCCGGCGCGCTCCCGCGAGCGTCGTCAGGATCGCCCAGGAGCACATGAACCTGGCCACCCACCCCGAGGCGGTCCGGGCGGCGATCGCCCGCCACTACGGCGGCCTGGACGCGGTGGCCGTGCTCACCGGGACCGACAGGAGGGAGTACCAGGAGCTCCTGCCCGGCACCCCCGTCGTGCGCATCCCCAACGCGGTCGGCCCCGTGCGGCAGCCGCTCTCCCGGCAGGAGGACAGGCTCGTGGTCGCGGCCGGGCGGCTCGTCGGGCAGAAGGGCTTCGACCTGCTGATCCCCGCGTTCCGGCAGGTCGTCGACCACCACCCCGACTGGCGGCTGCGCATCTACGGCACCGGCCCGAAGAAGGACGCGCTGCGCGGGCTCCTGAAGGAGTACGGACTGTGTGACAACGTCACCCTGATGGGACGGACCGACCGCCTCGACGAGGAGCTGGCCAAGGCCTCCTTCTACGTGCTCAGCTCACGGTTCGAGGGCCTGCCGATGGTGATGATCGAGGCGATGACCCAGGCGCTGCCCGTCGTCGCCTTCGACTGCCCGACCGGTCCGGCCGACGTGCTGACCCCCGGGGTCGACGGGCTGCTCGTCCCTCCCCGGGACGTCGACGCGCTGGCGGCGGCGATGGTCCGGCTCATCGAGGACCGGGGGCTGCGGGAGCGGATGGGGGCCGCCGCCGCCGTCACCGCGCGTGACTACACGCCTGAAGTGATCATGCCGCTCTGGGAGAACCTCTTCGCCGAACTCCTGGGCCGCGCACCGGAACGGCCACGCTGACCGGTTCTGCCTGATTTTCATCTTTTATGGAAGATGCCGCGCGGGACGGCACTTCGCCTTTCGTGCTGTCGTCGCGCAGTGCCCTCCCGGCGGGGTGGTTCACGGGATTTCCGATGCCGCGCTAAGGGGATTTCCGCTGTGCCGTGCCGGCCGCCGGGGATACGCGGCACGATGTCTGGCATGACGGATATTCCCAGCTCGCAAAGTCCTTCATATGAGCCGGACCGCCGATATGAATAAGACATTCAATCTTTTTCGGGCATTTGACGATAGCGACTTTTTTAATTATTGGCCGGATCGTATTCAATGCTTGACAAGATATTTAAGGGCAACCCAAAATTGAGGCGTCCACGATGGCGGGCCATATCCGGCTCCGCGCATCGGGGGGTCAACGATTCTGCCGTTTCTGTTGCGGGTAATTGGCGTGCCCCCTGGTTGATCCATGTCTTCTTTCCCCTGTCGGTACGAGTACGGATCGGTGGTGTGTTGTGACGGAGTTCGAGGCTGGCCGGTCGCAGCTGAGTCTGAGTACGGACGCCGCGCGTAACCTGGCGACGACGACCAAGTCGACTCCCCAGATGCAGGAGATCACCTCACGGTGGCTGCTGCGGATGCTCCCCTGGACGCAGGTCTCGGGCGGCACCTACCGCGTCAACCGGCGGCTGACCTACACGATCGGCGACGGGCGGGTGAGCTTCACCAACTCCGGGTCGCAGGTGGCGGTCATCCCGGCCGAGCTGTGCGAGCTGCCCCTGCTGCGCGGGTTCGACGACTCCGACGTCCTCGACGCGCTGGCGGGCCGGTTCGTCCAGCGGGAGTTCCAGGCCGGCGACGTGCTCGTGGAGGCGGGGCGACCGGCCGACGAGGTCGTGCTCATCGCGCACGGCAAGGTCAACAAGGTCGGCACCGGGCCGTACGGTGACGAGATCGTGCTGACCGTGCTGGCCGCGGGCGACCACTTCGGCGACGACACCCTGGTCGGTGACGAGGGCGAGTGGCCGTTCACCGCCAAGGCGGTCACCAGCGGCACGGCGATGGTCCTGCCCCGGCAGGCCTTCCTGGAGCTGACCGAGCAGGCGGAGCCGCTCCAGGCCCATCTGCGGCAGCGGGAGACGGCCTCTCGCGGGCCGCAGAACAAGTATGGCGAGGCCGCCGTCGAGGTGGCCGCCGGCCACGAGGGAGAGGCCGACCTGCCGGGCACGTTCGTCGACTACGAGCTCTCCCCGCGCGAGTACCAGCTGAGCGTCGCGCAGACGGTCCTGCGGGTGCACAGCCGGGTGGCCGACCTCTACAACGACCCGATGGACCAGATCGAGCAGCAGCTCCGGCTCACGATCGAGGTGCTGCGCGAGCGGCAGGAGCACGAGCTGATCAACAACCGTGAGTTCGGGCTGCTGCACAACGCCGACCTCAAGCAGCGGATCCACACCCGCACCGGCCCGCCCACCCCCGACGACCTCGACGAGCTGCTCAGCCGCCGCAGGAGCACGAGCTTCTTCCTGGCCCACCCGCACGCCATCGCCGCCTTCGGCCGCGAGTGCAACGCGCGAGGGCTCTACCCGCAGGGCGTCGACATCGGCGGCAGCGGGGTGCCCGCCTGGCGTGGCGTCCCCATCTTCTCCTGCAGCAAGATCCCCATCACCGAGACCCGCACCACCTCGATCCTGGCCATGCGCGTCGGCGAGGACAACCAGGGGGTCATCGGCCTGCACCAGACCGGCATCCCCGACGAGTACCAGCCCAGCCTGTCGGTCCGCTTCATGGGCATCAGCGAGAAGGCGATCATCTCCTACCTGGTCAGCGCCTACTACTCCGCCGCCGTCCTGGTGCCCGACGCGCTCGGCATCCTGGAAGACGTCGAGATCGGTCACTGACGAAAGGCGACGACAGGGCTTCGGACCGGCCGCTGAGTGAGGGAGAGCGATCATGACGACCATCGAGACGTCGACGGACGGACGGTCCGCGGGCGAGGTGCTGGCCTGGAGCCGGGACATGGTCGAGGCGACCCTGCGCCCGGCGGCCGACACGCTGCCCGCGTCGATGAGGCGCATCGCCGGATACCACTTCGGCTGGTGGGACGAGCAGGGCCGGCCGTCCGCGACCGGCGGGGGCAAGGCGATCCGCCCCGCGCTGGCCCTGCTGTCGGCGGAGGCCGTCGGCGGCACCGCGGTCTCGGCGCTCCGGCCGGCGGCCGCCGTCGAGCTGGTGCACGACTTCTCCCTCCTGCACGACGACGTGATGGACGGTGACCGGACCCGCCGCCACCGCCCCACGGCCTGGGCCGTCTTCGGGGTCAGCCCGGCCATCCTGGCCGGTGACGCGCTGCTGACGCTCGCCTTCGACGTGCTCGCGACCGGAGGACACCCGGGCACCGCCGAGGCGACCCGGATTTTCAGCACCGCGGTCCAGGAGCTGCTGGACGGCCAGAGCGCGGACGTCGCCTTCGAGGAACGCCGGGATGTCGGGCCGGCCGAGTGCATGAGCATGGCGGCCGGCAAGACCGGTGCCCTGCTGGGCTGCGCCTGCGGGCTCGGCGCCCTGTTCGGCGGCGGCGACCCCGAGCAGGTCGAGCACTTCGTCGCCTTCGGCCGGGACCTGGGGCTGGCGTTCCAGCTCGTCGACGACCTGCTGGGCATCTGGGGAGACCCCGAGGCGACCGGCAAGCCGGTCCACTCGGACCTGCGCAGCCGCAAGAAGTCCATCCCGGTCGTCGCCGCCCTGACCTCCGGCACCCCGGCCGGACAGGAGCTGGCCGGCCTCTACCACCGGGAGCAGCCGCTCTCCGACACCGAGCTGGTCCGCGCGGCCGAGCTCGTCGAGGCGGCGGGCGGGCGGGCCTGGACCCAGGTGGAGGCCGACGAGCTGCTCGCACGGGCCCTGCGCCACCTGGCGGCCGCGGGCGCGCTGTCCCGGCCCGCCGCCGAGCTGACCGCACTCGCCCGTCTCGTCACCCGCCGCGACCACTGATCGGAGCGTCGTACGCCTGTCGTCGGCGACGCTCCGACGAGGGAGCTCAGACGAAGGCGCTCGTACCGGTGATCGCCCGTCCCACGATCAGGGTGTTGATCTCGCGCGTCCCCTCGTAGGAGTAGATCGCCTCGGAGTCGGCCACGAAGCGGCCGACGTCGTAGTCGAGGACGATGCCGTTGCCACCCAGGATCTCCCTGGCCCATCCCACGGCCTCGCGCATCCGCGCCGTGCAGAAGGCCTTGGCCATGGCCGAGTGCTCGTCCTTGTAGACGCCCGCGTCCTGGAGCTGTGCCAGCCGCACCACCATGCCCAGCGAGCAGGTGACGTTGCCCAGCATCCGCACGAGCAGGTCCTGCACGAGCTGGAAGCCCGCGATCGGCCGTCCGAACTGCTCGCGGGTCCTGGCGTACTCCAGCGCGAGCTCGTAGGCGCCCGTCATGCAGCCCACCGCCTGCCAGGCCACGCCTCCCCGGGTCTGCCGCAGGATGGTGCCGGTGTCGCGGAAGCCGTTGGCCTTCTGCAGCCGGTTGATCTCCGGCACCAGGCAGTTGGTGAGCGTGATGTCGGCGTTCTGGACCGTGCGCAGGGCTATCTTGTTCTCGATCTTCGTGGCGGCGAAGCCGGGCGTGCCCTTCTCCACCACGAATCCCTTGACCTGGCCGTCGGCCTCGTCCTTGGCCCACACCACGATCAGATCGGCGAAGGTCGCGTTGCCGATCCAGCGCTTGGCCCCGTTGAGCACCCACACGTCGCCCTCGCGCCGGGCCGTCGTGCGCAGCCCCGCCGCGACATCGGATCCTCCCTCGGGCTCCGTCAGCGCGAACGCCCCGATCTTCTCCATCGCCGCCATCGGCGGCAGCCATCGCTCCCGCTGCTCCTCCGAGCCCAGCCGGTCGACGCTGCCCATCGCCAGACCGTTGTGGACACCGAAGAACGTGCCCATCGACGGGTCCACCCGGTTCATCTCCAGGACCACGAACCCGGTCAGCAAGCTGCGTGCCCCCCGATGGGCCAGGCCCGCGATGTCGAGCTTGGCGAACTCGGGAATCAGCTGGTGAGGGAAGCGCGCGTTGGTCCACGCCTCGTTCGCGATGGGCGCGACCTCCTGCGCCATGAACTCCCGCACCCGGAGCACGATCTCCTTCTCGTGCTCCTCCAGCAGCTCGGAGTAGTCGTAGAAATCACCCGTCGTCATCGGCGCGGCTTCCCTCCGGTCGTCGTCCCCCTCCACTGCCCGAAAGCCGGGGGATCAAGCGGAAGACCTCACCGGGAACCACGGGAAACGCCGGAAACGACGGAAGCCCGGGTCGCCCCGGGCTTCCGCGTCGACTGCCGACCGGTCGCGGCGCGACCGTCAGGCGGGACTACCAGCGGCGGGTGTAGACGCGCACCCAGTCGGACCGGCTGCGGCTCTCGGAGAGCTCGTCGTTGCCGTCGAAGATCGCGCGGTACTCACCGCTGCTGTACGCGCGGGCCTTGGCGCGGAAGGTGCCCTTCCAGCCGGTGTCGGGGGAGGTCACGAACTTCCACGTGTTGGTACCGCGCTTGCGGAAGTAGATCTCCACCTCCTCGCCGCGCACGCCCTTCCAGCGGTCGTCGTCGACCTGGAGACGGCCGGTGAAGTAGACCGTGCGACCCTTGCGGACGGTCCCGGGGTTCGCGGAGAACCGGTAGATCCGGGTGTCGGCCTTCTCGGCCTTCTCGTGGACGACGGAGAAGTTGACCTCGTCGGTCACCTTCTTGCCGTCCTTGTCGTACGCGTCGGCGATCGCGACCCAGCGACCCTCGAAGTCGTTCTCGTCGAAGCTGGTCGTGAAGCGCCAGAGGTCACCCTTGTGCAGGAGCCTGGGCTCCGGCGCCGCCAGGGTGCGGGCCTGGTCGGAGACCGGCCTGAGGCGAAGTTCGACACGGGTGGCCTCGGTGGTGCGGACCTCGATGCTGACCCTCTTGTCGTCGTCTCCCTTCACGACGACCGGGTTCGGGTTCACGTTGTCGATGCGCACGCTGAGAGCGACTCGCTCCGCGGAGGCCGTTCCGGCGGACAGGAGCAGCGAGCTGCTCACCGCCGCTGACAGCAGACCGATGGCGATTCGTTTCATCAAGATGCTTCCTCTTCTCCCCGTTTCGGGGGCGACCTGTTGGCCGTCCCCGTCCCATAAGACGGCACAGAAGCGACTGATGTTGCCTGAAGTGTCGAAAAAAGAGGGTTTAGATCTCCGTAAGGTAACGTTTCCCGGCAAGGACGACCAGGTCAACCGCCGGTTGCCGGGCCCCAGAAATTTTTCTGCGATAAGCGTGATATGTCCGATTTGTCGGGAATAGGGTTCGGCGGATGGGGTGGGGCTGGGCGGCCGGGGGATTCTGAGCCTCTAATCGGTCATAACAGACATATCGGACATGGCGCCGCGGTGCCGGCGGGCGGATAGCGTTTGCGTATGAGTGCCACCATCGTCGCCAAGGACCTGGCCGCCGGACACGGCGACCGAGCGCTTTTCACCGGGCTCGACCTGGTGGTCGCCCCCGGCGACGTCGTCGGCCTGGTCGGCGTGAACGGCGCGGGCAAGTCCACCCTGATGCGGATCCTCGCGGGGCTGCTCCCGCCCGAGCACGGCTCCGTGCGGCTCAGCCCGCCATCGGCGTCGGTCGGCTACCTGCCCCAGGAGCGCGAGCGCCGCGCGGACGAGACGATCGCGGACTTCCTGGCCCGCCGTACCGGGGTGGCCGCCGCGCAGCGCGCGCTGGACGCCGCGACCCAGGGACTGGTGGAGGGAACCCCGGGTGCGGACGACGCCTACGCCACCGGCCTGGAGCGCTGGCTCGCCCTGGGCGGTGCCGACCTGGAGGACCGGGCCGCCGAGGTCGTCGCCGAGCTCGGCCTCGCCGTGGAGCTCGACCGGCCGATGACGGCGCTCTCCGGAGGCCAGGCCGCGCGGGCGGGCATGGCCTCCCTGCTGCTCAGCCGCTACGACGTCTTCCTGCTCGACGAGCCCACCAACGACCTCGACCTGGAGGGGCTGGAACGGCTCGAACGCTTCGTCACCGGCCTGCGGGCCGGGACCGTCCTGGTCAGCCACGACCGCGAGTTCCTGGCCAGGACCGTGAACCGGGTCGTCGAGCTCGACCTCGCCCAGCAGCTGGTCAGGGTGCACGGCGGCGGCTACGAGGCCTATCTCGCCGAGCGCGAGGTCGCCCGCCGGCACGCCCGCGACGAGTACGAGGAGTACGCCGGCACCGTCGCCTCCCTCAAGCAGCGCGCGGGGATGCAGCGCGCCTGGATGGAGAAGGGCGTCAAGAACGCGCGGCGCAAGGCATCCGACAACGACAAGATCGGCCGCAACTTCCGTACCGAGGCGACCGAGAAGCAGGCCGCGAAGGCCCGCCAGACCGAGCGGCTGATCGAGCGGCTGGAAGAGGTCGAGGAGCCCCGCAAGGAGTGGGAGCTCCGCATGGAGATCGCGGTGGCCCCGAGATCGGGGGCCGTCGTCGCGACGCTGCGCGACGCCGTGGTCCGGCGCGGCGCGTTCACCCTCGGCCCGGTGAACCTGGAGGTCGGCTGGGCCGAGCGGGTGGCGGTCACCGGCGCCAACGGCTCCGGCAAGTCGACCCTGCTGGCCGCGCTGCTGGGCCGGCTCCCGCTGGACGAGGGCAACGCCTCGCTGGGCCCCGGGGTGGTCGTCGGCGAGGTGGACCAGGCGCGGGGGCTGTTCCTCGGAGAGGAACCCCTGGTGGAGGCCTTCGGTGCCGCGGTGCCCGACATGGTTTCCGGCGACGTGCGCACGCTGCTCGCCAAGTTCGGGCTCCGTGCCGCGCACGTGCCGCGCCCGGCCGCCACCCTGTCTCCGGGGGAGCGGACCCGGGCCGCGCTGGCGCTGCTCCAGGCGCGCGGGGTGAACCTCCTCGTGCTCGACGAGCCGACCAACCATCTGGACCTGGCCGCGATCGAGCAACTGGAGTCCGCGCTCGCCTCCTATCCCGGTACGCTGCTGCTGGTCACTCACGACCGCCGGATGCTGGACGCGGTGCACACCACCCGGCGGGTCCACGTCGACGGCGGCAGGATCGCCGAAAGCTGACCGGGACGGCCCGCCGGGCCTGACTATTGACGTAACTTTCGCAAGCAGCCGCAAGTAATTGCTTCTCTTGCCTTATAGTTTCATCATGACGCGACGGCTTGCAGAAGTGGCCAAGAAGGTCGGGATGAGCGAGGCGACGGTCAGTCGCGTGCTCAACGGGAAGCCCGGGGTGTCCGAGGCGACCCGTGAGGCCGTCCTCACGGCGCTCGACGTGCTCGGCTACGAGCGGCCGACCCAGCTGCGCGGCGATAGGGCGCGGCTGGTCGGGCTCGTCCTGCCCGAGCTGCAGAACCCCATCTTCCCCGCTTTCGCCGAGGTCGTCGGGGGTGCGCTGGCCCAGCAGGGGTTCACCTCCGTGTTGTGCACCCGCACCCTGGGCGGCGTCTCCGAGGCGGAGTACGTCGATCTGCTGCTCCAGCAGCAGGTGTCCGGTGTGGTCTTCGCCGGAGGCCTGTTCGCCCAGGCGGACGCCTCCCACGAGCACTACGAGCTGCTGCGGGAGCGGCGCCTGCCGACCGTGCTGGTGAACGCCGCGGTCGCGCACCTCGCCTTCCCCCAGGTCTCCTGCGACGACGTGGCCGCCGCCGAGATGGCGCTCGGCCACCTGCGGTCGCTGGGCCACGAGCGGATCGGCATGGTGCTCGGCCCTCCCGACCACGTGCCCTCCCGGCGCAAGTTGGACGCGGCGGACCTCGCCCCCGAGTTCGTGGAGCACACCATGTTCTCCCTGGAAGGGGGGCACGCGGCGGCCGCGCGGCTGATACGCAAGGGGGTGACCGGCGTCATCTGCGCCAGCGACGTGATGGCCCTGGGCGCGATAAGAGCGGCCCGCAGGGCGGGGCTCTCCGTGCCCGACGACGTCTCGGTGATCGGCTACGACGACTCCGCGCTGATGAACTGCACCGACCCGCCGCTGACGACGCTGCGCCAGCCGATCGACGCGATGGGCCGCGCGGTCGTCGACCTGCTCGCCGCCCAGATCGACAAGGCCCTGGTGCCGGCCGACGAGCTGCTCTTCGAGCCCGAGCTGGTGGTCAGGGCCTCGACCGGCCCGGTCAAGCGCTGAGGGGCCTCGCGGATCCTCCCCGTGCTCCGAGGCCGGGGACGGCGGTCGCCGCGCCACCGGACCCGTTCCGGTCGCCCGCCTCGGGTCCCGTTCACGGACCATCCGGCTTGCGGACGTCGTCATCTTTCGGATCTTCATTCGCTTGTTACGGATATATGTCGTAAACAAGAAGTCAAAATATTCAGAGTTTCCCGGAAGTGATCCTCCGCGGCTGGAGGCGGCCTCGGGTGACCCCGAGGCGGCCCACGTGCTCCCCCGGCTCGGGGCGGCTCGCGCGACCGGTTCGGACCCTCCGCGGATTCGCCGGCGGGTCACCGCGCCTCCCTTTCGCCGCGGTCCGGCGCTTTGGCCCGCACCGGAACATCTCGGGGCCTCCCGTTTGCCGTTTTCATCACGCTGAGTAGTTATTGATCTCTTACAGTTATCGCGACAAGTGTGGAAGATCCATTGCTTGCCGCCCCCCGAAGACATGTTTCGTCATTCGGAAGGAAGAGATCTTGCGTAAGAGATTTGCCGTGCTCACCTCGGCGGGCGTAGGCGCTTTGATGGTCATCCTGGCGGCACCGGCGGTGGCCGCCCCCACCGCCGACACCATCGTCACCTTCTCCGTGGAGGCGGGAAGCCTGGACATCGTCGCGCCGGCAGGCCCGATCGATCTCGGCTCGGCTCCCCCCGGTGGCACGCTCACCGGCCAGATCGGTCCCGTGTCGGTCTCCGACACCCGCGGTGGGGCCGACTCGGTCTGGACCGCGACGGTGTTCGCGACGGACTTCACCGCCGCCGCGCTGACGATTCCCTTCGCCTCCGTGGAGTACTGGTCCGGGCCGACGACCGCCACCACCGGCGGCGGCACCTTCATCCCCGGACAGCCCACGGTGGGCGACGCGGTCCCCATGACGGGCACGACGCTGACCGCCATCCCGGCCATGGCCCACACGGGAGGCACGGGAGGCAGCACGGCGACGTGGAACCCCACGCTGATCGTCAACATTCCCATCACGGCTCAGATCGGCGACTACACCGGGACGGTGACACATCAGGTGGCGTAGCCGGATCGCTGGACCCTTCACGCTGACGCTGCTGGCCGTGCTGTGTTCCAGCGTGGCCGGCGCGTCGGCCGGCGTGCCGGCCGGTGAGAGCCTGGTCGCCGCCGACCCCCGGGGCACGATCGGCATCCGCCTTCTCGAAGCACCGGTCAGCCGTCGCGGCGATCCTCGCGCGCTCTCCTACATCGTCGACCATCTCCATCCGGGCACCACCATCCAGCGGAAGGTGGAGATCTCCAACACGTCCAGGAAGCCGCAGCACGTCAGCCTGTATCCGGCCGCCGCCAACGTCGTGCGGAACGGTTTCCACGCACCGGCGGGCCGCCCCAGGAACGAGCTGGTGAGCTGGATCTCGCTCGACCGCGACTCGGTCGACCTGCCGCCGGGGGGCACGGCGACCGCCCAGGTAACGATCAAGGTGCCGCTCGTCGCCTCGCGTGGCGAGCGGTTCGCCGTGGTCTGGGCGGAGGTCACCGCCGAAGCCAACGACTCCCACCCCGTGCGCGTCGTCAACCGGGTCGGGATTCGCGTCTACCTCGATGTCGGGCCGGGCGGGGAACCGCCGTCGGACTTCCGCATCGAGAAACTGACGCCCATGCGCACCGCGGACGGCAGCCCGCAACTGCTGGCACTGATCCGTAACACCGGAGGGCGGACCCTGGACATGAACGGGGCGCTGTCGCTGACGGACGGCCCCGGTGGCCTGCAGGCCGGGCCTTTCCCCGCCGACCTGGGGGTCACGCTGCTTCCCGGCGCCGTCGCTCCGGTGACCGTGACCATGGACCGGCGCATGCCAGAAGGCCCGTGGAAGGGCAAGGTCACCCTGACGAGCGGCATGGTGAAACGGGCGGTCACCGCCACCTTCACCTTCCCGGCGGAGGGCCAGGGCTTTTCCGTCGAGCCCGACGAGAACCACCTGCCCCTGGTGGGGCTGGTGGCCGGAGTGATCGTGCCCGTCACCGCCCTCGGCCTCATGGTGCGCCGCAGGCGCCGGGCCGCCGCCCCGACGAGCTGACGCTCCCATCGGGACGGCGGCCCGGTGGCCGTGCCGGACGGGCGGGGAGACCCGCCCGTCGCTCACTTCGAGACGTAGAGGACCTTCCAACTGCCCGCGTACAGGCAGTTCAGGGAGGGCTTGGCGGCCTTGGCCTCGGAGCAGACCTTGAGCTCGACCTGGTAGAGGTCGCGCTGGGTGAACGTGAACGACTTCGGGGTGCCGTACGAGCAGTCGACGATGCTGCGGTGCTTGAACGGCAGGTTCCTGCCGTCGGCGGTCCGGTAGGTGAGGCGGAAGACCGCCCAGCCGCAGGAGGGGCCCCTCGTCAGGTCGTAGACCTTGCCGGAGATCCTGCCTCTCTCGGCAGCGGGGATGACCGCGTGGTCCTCGCCGGAGACGGTCAGCGAGCCCTTCGCCTTCGCCCTCCTGCCGGGGGCGTAGTAGGTGCCCCACGGACCGGCGCCCTGCGCCGCCGTCGTGCCGGTGGTGGCCGGGCCGGTCGGCGCCTGCGCGGTCGCCGCCTGCGCGGTTGCCGGGGCGATGGAGACGAGGGCGGTGGCGAGGGCGAGTCCTGTGAGGAGGCGGCTGATCGTCATGGGAGGGGTTCCTTTCCGGCTGTTGTGCCCACAGTGTGTGACGGACCGCTTTCAGCCGGGTTGACCGCTCACTGCAAACGAGTATCAGCCGCCTATCAGGGGGAAAGGGGAGTCAACAGGAGGTAAGTACATGGAAGCGCTGGGAATCGACATCGGCGGGTCGGGGATCAAGGGTGCGCCGGTGGACGTCGTGAAGGGGCGGCTGACGCGGGAGCGGCTGCGCATCCCCACGCCGGACCCCGCCAGGCCCGAGGCCGTGGCCGCGGTGGTGGCGGAGATCGTCGAGCACTTCGCCTGGGACGGGCCGGTGGGGGTGACCTTTCCGGGGATCGTGGTCGACGGGGTCGCCAGGTCGGCCGCCAACGTGGACAAGGACTGGATCGGCACGGACGCGCGGCAGCTGTTCACCAAGGCGACGGGGCTGCCGACGGCCGTGCTGAACGACGCCGACGCGGCCGGCCTGGCCGAGGTGGCGGCGGGCGCCGCCAAGGGCAGAACGGGCGTGGTGATGCTGCTGACCTTCGGCACCGGGATCGGCAGCGCCCTGCTCATGGACGGCCGCCTGGTGCCCAACACCGAGCTCGGCCACCTGGAGATCAGGGGCAAGGAGGCCGAGAAGCGCGCCTCCGACCAGGCTCGCGAGGCGCACGACCTCGGTTGGGACGAGTGGGCCGAGAGGGTGCAGGAGTATCTGGAACACGTCGAGGCGCTGTTCTCCCCGTCGCTGTTCATCATCGGCGGAGGGGTCAGCAAGAAAGCCGACAAGTTCCTGCCCCACATCAAGCTGCGCACCCCGATCGTCCCGGCGGGTCTTCAGAACGAGGCGGGCATCGTGGGCGCCGCCATGGCGGCCGTGGGGTAGCGGCGGCCCCACCCGGGTGCGCGCTTCGCGCAGGCGGCCCGGGGAGGTCGGCGTATGCCACGGGCGAGCGGCGGGGATCGGGAACGGCGGCGAGGAGGGGGAACGGCGGGGATCGGCGGGGAAAGGCGGGGATCGGGAACGGCGGCGAGCGTCCGGCGGAGGCCGGGGAGTCTCCGGGGTCTCCGGCGTCTGCCTGAGGGTTCGGCGGCGGCCGTCGCGCACCGTCCGGAAGAGGCTCCGAAGAGGAGTCTGAAACTTTCATCGCGTTAGAAATCTGTTCGGTGAGGTCAGAGGCTGAGACGGCTCTATTCAAGAGTCCCCAACGTGCAACAAGCTGTACACATCCGTGAAACATCCGGAATATGGGAGCGCTCCCACCATCCTCCTGGAGATGATCACGAATGACAGTCAATCCGCGCCGCCATGCCTGGCGCAACCGGCTTGCGGCCACGGCGGCCATGCTCGTGGCCGCCGCCGGTCTCGCCACCGGGCAAGCCGCCACGGCGCACGCCGCAGTCGCCTGCGACGTCGCCTACACCACCAACGACTGGCAGGGCGGATTCACCGCCAGCGTCACCCTCAAGAACCTCGGTGACCCGCTCAACGGCTGGACCCTGGGCTTCGCCTTCACCGCCGGGCAGACCGTCCAGCAGGGCTGGTCGGCGACCTGGGCCCAGTCGGGCACCCAGGTCACCGCGAAGAACCTCGCCTGGAACGGCGCCCTCGCCACCGGCGCCTCCACCAGCATCGGCTTCAACGGGTCGTGGAACGGGAGCAACCCCAAACCCGCCGCCTTCACGGTCAACGGCGTCACCTGCGGCGGGCAGAACCCGGTCAACCAGCCCCCCACGGTCAGCCTGACCAGCCCCGCCTCCGGATCCACCCACCAGGCCGGCGCCGCGGTGCCGCTCGCGGCGACCGCGAGCGACGACGGCTCCGTCAGCAAGGTGGAGTTCTACGTCGACGGCGCGCTGGTGAACACCGACACCAGCTCCCCGTACTCCTACTCCGCCACCGGCCTGTCGTCCGGCTCCCACACCGCCAGCGCCAAGGCCTTCGACAACGCCTCCCCGGCGCTGTCCACCCAGACCGCCGCGGTCCCCTTCACCGTGGGTGGCACCCCGACGCCGTCGATCATCGCCTCCCCGGCCTCCCTCAGCGTTCCCGAGGGCGCCTCCAGGACGACCAGCTTCAGGCTCAGCCAGGCGCCGAGCGGCAACGTCACGGTCAACCTGACCAAGACGGGTGACGCGGACCTCGCCATCACGCCCTCCACGCTGCTCTTCACCCCCGGCAACTGGAACGTGGCGCAGAACGTGACGGTCTCGGCGGCCCAGGACGCCGACGAGGCGAACGGCACCGCCACCGTCGCGGCCGCCGCCACCGGCCACACCGGTGCCTCCGTCGCCGTGACCGAGGCCGACGACGACGGCGACACGACGCCGATCACGCACGTCGACAACCCCTACGACGGGGCCGACGGCTACGTGAACCCCGACTGGTCGTCCAAGGCCGCCGCCGAGCCCGGTGGCGACGCGATCGCCGACATCTCCACCGGCGTGTGGCTGGACCGCATCGCCGCCATCGAGGGCTCCTCCTCGGCCAGGGGCCTGCGCGCCCACCTGGACGAGGCCCTGGAGCAGGACGCGGCCAACGGCAGCAGGCCGCTGACGATCCAGGTCGTCATCTACAACCTGCCCAACCGCGACTGCTCGGCGCTCTCCTCCAACGGTGAGCTGCTCATCGCCGAGAACGGTCTGAACCGCTACAAGACCGAGTACATCGACCCGATCGCCGCGATCATGGGTGAGTCGAAGTACGCCGGCCTGCGGATCTCGACGATCGTCGAGATCGACTCGCTGCCGAACCTGGTCACCAACCTCAACCTGGCGAAGTGCCAGGAGGCCAAGGACAGCGGCGCCTACGTCAACGGCGTCCGCTACGCCCTGGACAAGCTGCACGCGATCAAGAACGTCTACACCTACGTCGACGCCGGGCACCACGGCTGGCTCGGCTGGGACAGCAACTTCGGCCCGGCCGCCGACCTGTTCGCGAGCACCGTCGCCGGCACCGCCGCGGGCTTCGACAGCGTGGACGGCTTCATCACCAACACCGCCAACTACTCGGCGCTGCGCGAGCCGCACTTCACCATCAACACCACCGTCAACGGCCAGAGCGTCCGCCAGTCCGAGTGGCTGGACTGGAACTTCTACGTCGACGAGCTCTCCTTCGCCCAGGCCTTCAGGACCACGCTGATCCAGAAGGGCTTCAGGTCCAACCTCGGCATGCTGATCGACACCTCCCGTAACGGCTGGGGAGGCTCGGCCCGCCCGGCCGCTCCCAGCACCTCGACGAACGTGAACACCTTCGTCGACCAGTCGCGCATCGACCGCAGGTTCCACGCCGGCAACTGGTGCAACCAGAGCGGTGCCGGACTGGGCGAGCGCCCGCGGGCCAACCCCGCCACCGGTCTGGACGCCTACGTCTGGATCAAGCCCCCGGGCGAGTCCGACGGCTCCAGCGAGCCGATCCCGAACAACGAGGGCAAGGGCTTCGACGAGATGTGCGACCCGGCCTACGAGGGCAACGACCGCAACGGCCACAACATGAGCGGTGCCCTGGCCGACGCGCCGATCTCCGGCAAGTGGTTCTCCGCCCAGTTCCGCCAGCTGCTCCAGAACGCCTACCCGCCGCTCCCGTAACCCGCTGATCCTCCGGTCCCGCTCCCGCGGGGCCCGGGTGGGTCCCGAACACGACGGCCCCGTCACCCCGGCCCGGGGGAGGCGGGGCCGCCTCCTTTTATTGGGATGGCGGGGCCGCCTCCCTTTAATGGGATGCGGCGGAGCGGAGGCTCGGGCAGCATGGTCGGTCGGGCCTTCACACAGGGGCCTTCAGGTGTGGAGCCTCACACGCGCCCTCGCGGCGGCGGGTGGGCCTGCACACGTGGGCCGAAAGTATCCTGGGTTCAGTATGGGAACGCCTCCTTTGACATCGCCTCTCTCCGACCTGCACGCGCGCCTGCCCGAGCTCACGCTGCGTGACCAGCGGCGACTTCGCCGCAGGCTCGACGGGGCCCGCAGGGTCAGAAACCGTGCCGCGCAGCAGAAGATCGCCGCGGAGATCACCTCCGACATCGAGCGGGCCGAGCGGCGGGTCGCCCAGCGCCGCGCCGGCGTCCCCGCGATCACCTATCCGGAGGCGCTGCCGGTCAGCCAGCGCAGGGACGACATCCTGGAGGCGATCCGCGACAACCAGGTCGTGATCGTCGCCGGAGAGACCGGTTCCGGCAAGACCACCCAGCTGCCGAAGATCTGTCTTGAGCTGGGCCGGGGCGTCAGGGGCCTGATCGGGCACACCCAGCCCCGCCGCATCGCCGCCCGTACCGTGGCCGAGCGCGTCGCAGAGGAGCTCGACACCCCGCTCGGCGACGCCGTCGGCTACAAGGTGCGCTTCACCGACCAGGTGAGCGACGGCACCCTCGTCAAGGTCATGACGGACGGCATCCTGCTGGCCGAGCTGCAGAACGACCGCGACCTCGACCAGTACGACACGCTGATCGTCGACGAGGCGCACGAGCGCAGCCTCAACATCGACTTCATCCTCGGCTACCTCAAGCAGCTCCTCCCGCGCCGCCCCGACCTGAAGGTGATCATCACCTCGGCGACCATCGACCCCGAGCGCTTCTCCAAGCACTTCGGCGACGCGCCGATCGTGGAGGTCTCCGGCCGGACCTACCCCGTCGAGGTGCGTTACCGGCCGATCGCCGAGGACGACGACCAGATCCAGGCGATCGGCAACGCCGTCGACGAGCTGTGCGCGGAGGGACCCGGCGACATCCTGGTCTTCCTCAGCGGCGAGCGGGAGATCCGCGACACCGCCGAGGCGCTGTCGAAGCGCAAGGACGCCGAGATCCTGCCGCTGTACGCCAGGCTGTCCGCCGCCGAGCAGCACCGGGTCTTCCAGCGGCACACCAACCGCCGGGTCGTGCTGGCCACCAACGTGGCCGAGACCTCGCTGACCGTGCCGGGCATCAAGTACGTGGTCGACCCCGGCTTCGCCAGGATCTCCCGCTACAGCCACCGCACCAAGGTCCAGCGCCTGCCCATCGAGGCGATCTCCCAGGCCTCGGCCAACCAGCGCAAGGGCCGCTGCGGCCGTGTCTCCGAAGGCATCTGCATCCGGCTGTACGAGGAGGACGACTTCGTCACCCGGCCGGAGTTCACCGACCCGGAGATCCTGCGCACCAACCTCGCCTCGGTCATCCTGCAGATGACCTCGATCGGCCTGGGCGACATCGGGGCCTTCCCGTTCGTCGAGCCCCCCGACCAGCGCCAGGTCAGGGACGGCTACGACCTGCTGCTCGAGCTGGGCGCCTTCGACCAGGCCAGGCAGATGACCCCGCTCGGCCGCAAGCTGGCAGGGCTCCCGGTCGACCCGCGCCTGGCCCGCATGGTGCTGGAGGCCGACCACAACGGCTGCGTCCGCGAGGTCATGGTCATCGCCTCCGCCCTGTCGATCCAGGACCCGCGCGAGCGACCGGCCGACAAGCAGCAGGCCGCCGACGAGAAGCACCGCCGCTTCGCGGACAAGGAGTCCGACTTCGTCTCGTACCTGAACCTGTGGGAATACCTGCAGGAGCAGCAGAAGGAGCTGTCGTCCAGCGCGTTCCGGCGACTGTGCAAGGCCGAGTTCCTCAACTACCTGCGGGTCCGCGAGTGGCAGGACGTCTACAGCCAGCTCCGCCAGATGTCGAAGAGCCTGGGCGTCACCCTCAACAGCACCCCCGGTGACGAGCAGAAGATCCATGTCTCCCTGCTGTCGGGCCTGCTGTCCCACGTCGGCGTCAAGGACATCGACAAGAAGACCGCCGACGCCGGTGGCGGCCGCCGTCCCCCGAACGAGCCACGCAGGCCCATGACAGAATACGTCGGCGCGCGCAACGCCCGGTTCGCGATCTTCCCGGGCTCCGCGCTCGCCAAGAAGCAGCCGCTCTGGGTGATGTCCGCCGAGCTGGTGGAGACCTCCCGGCTCTGGGCCCGGGTCAACGCCAAGATCGAACCCGAGTGGGTCGAGCCGCTCGCCCAGCACCTGATCAAGCGCACCTACTCCGAGCCGCACTGGGAGAAGAAGCAGGGCTCGGTGATGGCCTACGAGAAGGTCACCCTGTACGGCGTCCCGATCGTGGTCCAGCGCAAGGTCAACTACGGCCGCATCGACCCCGAGCTGAGCCGGGAGCTGTTCATCCGGCACGCCCTGGTCGAGGGCGACTGGGAGACCCACCACGCCTTCTTCAGGGAGAACCGCAAGCTGCTCGAAGAGGTCGAGGAGCTGGAGGAGCGGGCCCGGCGCCGCGACATCCTCGTCGACGACGAGACGCTGTTCGACTTCTACGACCAGCGTGTCCCCGCCGACGTCGTCTCCGGGCGCCACTTCGACTCCTGGTGGAAGAAGGCCAGGGCCGACCAGCCCGACCTGCTCAGCTTCGAGAAGTCGATGCTGATCAGCGAGACGGCGGGCGACGTCAGCCAGCGCGACTACCCCGACGTGTGGCGTCAGGGCGGCCTGCGCTTCCCCCTGACGTACCAGTTCGAGCCCGGCACCGACGCCGACGGCGTCACCGCGCACATCCCGCTCGCGCTGCTCAACCAGGTGAACGTCGAGGGCTTCGACTGGCAGATCCCCGGGCTGCGCGAGGAGCTGCTCACCGCGCTCATCCGGAGCCTGCCCAAGCAGATCCGGCGTAACTTCGTCCCCGCTCCCAACTACGCCAAGAAGGCCCTGGAGCGGGCCGAACCCACCCAGGAGCCGCTGCTCGCGGTGCTGGAGCGCGAGCTGCTGAACCTGACCGGCGTCCAGGTGCCGCGCGAGGCCTGGCAGCCCGACCTGGTCCCCGACCACCTCAAGATCACCTTTCGGGTGATCGACGGCCGCAGGCAGAAGCTGGCCGAGAGCAAGGACCTGGCCGAGCTGAAACGGCGGCTCGCCCCAAAGCTCCGCCAGACCCTGTCCAAGGCCGCAGGCCTGGAGAAGAGCGGCCTGACGGGATGGACCGTGGGCGCGCTGCCCAAGACATTCGAGCAGCGCAGGATGAAGGCCTACCCGGCGCTCGCCGACGAGGGCGCCACTGTGGCCGTACGGATGTACGAGACCGAGGCCGAGCAGCGCCGGGCGATGTGGGAGGGCACCCGCAGGCTGCTGCTGCTCAACACCCCGTCACCGGCCAAGTGGGTGCTCGGCCGCCTCGGCAACCAGTCCAAGCTCGCCCTGAGCCGCAGCCCGCACGCCGGGGCCACCGCCCTGTTCGACGACTGCATCGCCTGCGCCGCCGACCACCTCATGACCGAGCACGGCGGGCCGGTATGGGACGAATCAGCCTTCGCCGCGCTCCACGACAGGGTCCGGGCCGAGCTGTTCGACACCACCGCCGAGGTGGTCGCCAGGGTCGAGAGCATCCTCAAGGTCTGGCACACCGTCTCGAACCTGCTGCCGGGGTCTCGCTCCACCCCCGCGATCGAGGACATCCGCGACCAGGTGGCCAACCTCGTCTACCCGGGTTTCGTCACCGAGACCGGCTACAAACGCCTGCCCGATCTGCTCCGCTATCTCAAGGGGGCCGAACGGCGGCTGGAGAAGGTCCACGAGGACGCGTTCCGCGACGGGGAGCGGATGGACAAGGTGCACGACATCGAGGACGACTATCACGAGCTGGTCGAGAAGCTCCCCCCGGCCCGCCGCTCCGACGACGACGTCCGCCAGATCCGCTGGATGATCGAGGAGCTCAGGGTCAGCTACTTCGCCCAGACCCTCGGCACCCCGTACTCGATCTCCGACAAGCGCATCCGCAAGGCGATGGAGAAACTCTGAGTTCAGGGGTCACAGGAAGATTGAGGTGTCGAGGTCGAAGTCGACGGGGGAGGGGATCCGGAGCGGCTTGCCCATCTGGGTGTGGGTGGTGGTCCGGTAGGTGCCCTCCTCGGGGTCGCTGAGAACCGTGACCATCGGCGGGGAGGCGACCGGATCGACGATCAGCATGATCGGGACGCCGCAGCCCGCGTAGATCCTGGGTTTCGTGGCGCGGTCCATCTCCATGCTCCCGGGTGAGACGATCTCCGCCACCAGGACGAGCCCCGAGGAGAGGATCTCGCGGTCCCCCCAGAGCGGCGCGTTCACGGGAAGCAGGCAGTAGTCGGGCACCAGGGTGTCACGTGGTCCCTCGATGCAGACGTCGACGTTTCCCGCGAAACTCTCCCAGCTGTTCTTCTCCAGAATCGGCTGCAGGGCGAAGGCGAGGCGCATGGCGATTCGGCCGTGTTGTGGAATGCCGGATGGGCTCACGATCAGGTTCCCGTCGATGATCTCGGCGCGAAGGCACAGGGTTGGGGGAAGGGACTCGAAGATCTCTCTCGGGGTCCGAGGGAGTGGCCGGTCCTCCGGAGTGGCGGGCTGAGCGGGTGGCTGGGGCGCGGTGCGCTGGGCGGATCGCTGAGACGCTGTCATCACCATCGACCTGTATCCCTCCGTGTCCGAACGAGCACTCTGAGTTTCGCATGACGACCCGGCCGAGCGTGGGGCGTATGCCGCGTGATTATGGATCAGCTTGGTGGTGGCGCGGCGAAGGCGCGGAAGTGATGCGGGTATGCGGGCACGCCTGTGCGAGGGGCTCACTCCGCCGTGGTCCCGGCCGTTGTCGCCTCGATCGGCCGGGCTACGATCGTGAGCTTGAACGGAAAGGGAGGCACCGTGGTCCGGGCGCTGGTGTTCGACGTGGGCGAGACGCTGATCGACGAGACGCGCATCTGGTCGCGCTGGGCCGACCGGCTGGGCGTCACCCGGTTCACCATGCTCGGCGTGCTCGGCGGCATGGCCGCGCTCGACAGGTCGTTCGAGGACGCCTTCCGGCTGCTGCGGTCCGGTTTCGACGTCGAGGCCGAGCAGGAGGCGTGGAAGCGTGACGATCCGGACGGGCTACGGGTCAACTTCGACGCCGACGACCTCTACCCGGACGTGCGGCCCGCCCTGGCGGCGCTGCGCGACCTCGGCCACGAGCTGATCATCGCGGGCAACCAGCCGCCGCAGGCGCGCGACGCGCTCGTCGCGATGGACCTGCCCGTCGACGCGGTGCACACCTCCGACGGCTGGGGCGTCTCCAAGCCGGCCCCGGAGTTCTTCGCCAGGGTCGTCGCGGTGTCGGGACGCGAGGCCGGCGAGATCCTCTACGTGGGCGACCGGCTGGACAACGACGTGCTCCCCGCGCGGGCGGCGGGCATGCGGACCGCCCTGATCCGCCGGGGTCCCTGGGGGCACCTGCACGCCGAGCGCCCCCGGGCCGCCGAGGCGGACCACGTCGTCGACGACCTGCACGCCCTGGTCGCCGCGCTCGCCCGCTGACCGTCGTACGCCGCACCTTGCCCGGTGAAGCCCCGCCCGGTGAAGCCCCGCCCGGTGAAGCCCCGCGCGGGGAAGGTCAGGGAGTCCCCCACTGCGTGCCGACGCCGGCGCCGGCGCGCACCGCCGACGGGACACCGGCGGGGGCGTCGAGCGTGTAAGCGTAGAAGGTGCGCGGCTCGACGACGGTGCCCGAGGTCTCCGGGGTTCCCGAGTTCACGTAGACGTTGTCGCGCTGCACCGCCCGTCCCGGGCCGCTGTCGGCGTAGCCGCTCGCGGAGAACAGCGGGTGGGGCACGTCCTGGAAGTAGTTGCCCTCCACGACCACCCCGGCGTTCTCCGTCGAGGCCACCCCGTACAGCTCGTTGCCCAGGAAGTAGTTGTTGAAGACGTGCACCGGCTCGCCGAAGCGGATGCGCGGGTGGCGCTGCCGGCTGTTGTCGAAGAAGTTGTGGTGGATCGTCACCTTGAGGTGGCCGATGTCGGTGCCCGCGGCGCCGTCGGAGTGGCTGATCAGCATGCTCTTGTCGGCGTGGTCGAAGTGGTTCCACGACACGGTGACATAGTCGGCGCCGCGCACCACGTCGATCGAGCCGTCGACCGCGCCGGAGAAGGTGTTGTGGTCGATCCAGATATGGTGCGACTGCTGGCCGACGTTGATCGCGTCGTCCTCGGCCTCGGTGAACCGGATGTTGCGCACGATCACGTTGTACGACCGGTAGAAGTCCAGGCCGCCGCCGGTGATGTGACCCGAGGTGCCCACCCCGATGATGGTCTTGTTCGGCCGGACCCCCTGCTTGCTGGAGATCTCGATGGTGCCCGCCACCTGGATGACGAGCGTCTCCTTGCTGTCGATGTACTCCAGGAACGCGTCGGCGTCGGTCACGGTGACCGTCCGCCCGCCCGCGCCGCCGGTGGTGCCGTTCTGGCCGAGGGCGTTGACGGTGGCGAAGCCGGTCGGCGTGCCGGTGCAGGCCGCGGCGAGTTTCCCCGCCGCCTGCCCTGCCACGGAGCCCGTCCTCGCGGTGGCCGTACCCGAGGCGGTGGTGTCGGCGCCGGCGGCGCCACCCGCGCCGGTGAGCGCGGTGACCAGGAGCGCCGCGGCGGCGGCCGAGCGGAGACGGGGGCGGGGGTGGGGGCGGTGTTCGGCGTTCATCGTCGTCTCCCCCAGATCTTCCCGACGCCGGCACCGGCGGGCACGATGGTCGGCACCGCGGAGGCCGGATCCGCGCTGTAGGAGTAGTAGGTACGCGGCTCGGTCACGGTGCCCCGGGTCTCGATGGCGTGGTTGCAGTCGACCAGGATGTTGCCGCGCTCGACCAGGCGCCCGAGGTCCCCGCTGAACTCCACCCGCCCGGGGTTGTTGACGCTGTGGAAGTAGTTGTTCTCGACCAGCACCCCGGCGTCGTAGGTGGACGCGATGCCGTAGCTGTTGTCCCGGTAGTAGTTGTTGTAGACGTGCACGACGTTCGCGAAGCGCACCCGGGGGTGCCGCTGGTCGGAGGCGTCGAAGAAGTTGTGGTGGTAGGTGACGCGCAGCCGGCCGATGTCCTGCGGGCCCGCGTCCTCGTCGTGGGAGAGAAGCAGCGTCTTGTCGTGGTCGTGGAACCTGTTCCAGGAGACGGTCACGAAGTCCGAGCCGCGCTTGATGTCGACCGCGCCGTCGTCCCCGTTGGAGAAGTCGTTGTGGTCGATCCAGACGTGGTGGCTGAACATCTGCACGTTGATCATGTCGTCGGTGGCGCCGGAGAACGCGATGTTGCGGATGATGATGTTGCGCACGGCGTTCGCGGGCGGCGAGGTGACGGAGTCGCTGACCGGCAGGCCGATGTTCAGCCCGCCGCCGACCAGCGCGGCGTTCGCGCCGACCCCGATGATCGTCTTGTCCGACGTGACGTCGTGCATGCCGTCGCTGGAGCCGGTGGGCAGGGTGATCCGGCCGGTGACCTGGATGACGTACGGCCCGGGGCGGGCGATGTGGTCGAGGAACTGCGCGGCCGTGGCCGCGGTGACCGTGGGGCCTCCGGCGCCGCCGGTGGTGCCGCTCTGGCCGAGGGCGTTGACGGTGGAGAATCCGATCTGGGCGTTGACCGGGTCCGCGTACCGCGCGGTTCCGGTCTCCGCCACGGCGGGGCCGATCAGGGTGGAGATCAGGAGGGTGACGGCCGTGAGGATGAGCGCCGTGCGCGGGGTGGCTCCGGGTGCGGAGCGCGGCGGCTCCATCGGCTCCGGGGGAAGGAGCCGTGGTGGCGGAGGGGGAGTGGGTCTGGGGGACACGTGTTCTCTGCTCTCTGCGCGCGGTCGCGGTCGCGGCGGCGTGCGGTCAGGCGGCAGCGTGAAGCCGGGAGAGGAGTACGGGATGTCCGCGGTGCGCGGCTCGTCGGCGCGCCGGCCCCGGTCTCCGGTGCGGATCTCCAGTACGGATCTCCGGTAGGGAAACGGTGCGCGGGTCGCGCGGGAGGCGGTGCGTTCCCACCGCGCGGCGGTCGTCGTCTCGCCGGGCCGGTCCGCCCGTGGGGTGAGGCCGCGCGGCGCGCCGTGGGAGGTGAGGCGGGAGTGGTCACCGCACTCGGGAAAGGGAGGGCTCGGGTCAGTGCGCGGTTATGGCGTCACCACCTTCCAGCGGGTGGGGCGCTTCCCGGCGAGGCGCTAGGAAAGCGCTTTCCAGACGGGCCCGAGTTTATGTTTCCAACAAGTTTCTGTCAATGCTCCCGGCGTGCCATCGGGAGGCGCGGGTGCGGGCCCGGGTTCACGGGGGTGGCGTACGGTGCGCGGAGGAGGCGCGGGTGGCGTACGGTGCGCGGAGGAGACGCGGGGGGGAGAACCGTTCCGGCGTGCGGGGCCCGGGTGGGAGGCGGTTCCGGTGTACGAGGTGCGCGGGCGGGAAACCGTTCGCCCCGGGCCTCGCCGTGTCGATGAGGCCCGGGGGCGCGTCCGGTGGTTCGTGCCCGGTTCGCGAGTGCCGGGATTTCCGGAGTGATTCTCAGGTGTCGCGGTACTCGATGTCGGGCTCGATGCGGACGGCGCGCTCCTCGGCGGACAGGTCGCCGTCGTCGAGACCCACCTCCGAGGCGTACTCCTCGGAGGTCTCGTCGGGGCTCAGCCCCTCGTCCGGTGCTACCAGGCGGGTCCCGTCGCGCGGGCTCCGCTCGCGGTCCGGTGCCTCGCGCCGGAGGCGCTCGTCGAGGGTGTCCTGGTGCTCGTCGTCGTGTTCGACGATCTCGTGGTTGAGGCCGAGGTCGTCGGTCCACTCCTCGACCTCGATCGCCTGCTCGTCGCTCAGACCCTCGCGGTCTGGGGGTGTTTCGGTCATACCGCGGCCCTACCCGTTTTATCGCCTTAAATCCCAGGTCAGCTCTCCGTCGCGTCTCCACCGGGCCTCTGACCGGCTTTCTCAGCCGTCGGCCCCCGCGGGGTCGTCCGGCAGGTAGACGGGGTGCTGGTTCTCGCGGGCCAGGCGCCCGGCGGCGAGGCGGGGCACGAGGTGCGCAGGCAGGAGGGGGGCGGCGGCGTCCCAGGGGAGGAACGCCGCCTCGTCGAGCTCCGCGACCTGCAGCCGTATGCGGGCGGGATCGTCCAGGACGCCGCCGTCGAACATGAAGTTGATCATCGCGCGAGGGCGGTCACTCGCCGGCGGAATCCACTGGACCACGAGCAGCTCGCCCGCCTTGACGGACACGCCGAGCTCCTCGGCCACCTCGCGCGTGGCGCCGTCGTGGGGTGCCTCGCCCCCCTCGACGATCCCGCCGGGAAAGTTCCAGCCGGGCCGGTAGTTGGGCTTGACCAGCAGGACACGGTCCTCCGCGTCGGTGAGCAGCATGCAGGCCGAGACGAACACGCTGGGCAGGGTGGCGTACCAGGCGGCGGGGTCGGGGTAGGGCTCGCTCATCCCTGCCACGCTACCTCCGCGACCGGCCGGTCACGGAGGGATCCGCCGATCCGTCCGCTGCGAGGGAGCTCTTCCCGCCCGGCGGGTCGCCGCCTCTCGCTCAGCCGAGTTTCCTGACCAGGAGTTCCATTTCCAGGTCGTCCCGGGTCGGCACGCCGACGCTCTCGTCGTCGTAGGGGAAGGGGATCGTCTCGCCGGTGCGGGTGTAGCCGCGGCGCACGTACCAGGCCAGGAGTTCCTCGCGTGCCGAGATCACCGTCATGCGCATCTCGCCCACGCCCCAGGCGTCGCGGGCGAAGCGCTCGGCCTCGGCGAGGACCGCCTTGCCGAAGCCGCCGCCCTGAAGGGTGGGGCGTACGGCGAACATCCCGAAGTACGCGTATTCGCCCCGGTGCTCCACCTGGCAGCAGGCGACGATCTCGTCTCCCACCTCCATGACGATCATGTGGCTTTCCGGCTTCTCGATCTCGGCGGTCACGCTCTCTGCGTTCGTCCGCCGCCCGCTCAGCAGGTTCGCCTCGGTCGTCCATCCGGCGCGGCTCGACTCGCCCCGGTACGCCGAATCGACCAGGAGCACCAGGGCGGGCACGTCCGCGACGGTGGCCGCGCGGAACGTCGGCCGCGCGGTCCGGGAGGGGCTGTCCATGCGGATGATCCTCTCAACAGATGTGAGACGTGTGCGAACACCGAGTCGCCTGATCCCGCGAATCATACCTAAATATGGCTTTTGTCTTGATTTTTTGTGCCGGGAGCTCTTCATGTAGAGAAAGGCGGAGAAACGGGTCTGGCCCGCGCGAGACAGGACTCGCGCGGGCCAGACGTGAGGAGGCCGCGGACCCAGGCCCGGGTCCTTGGCGATGATCTAGGTCACTCGGCCGCCTGGAAGGCACGGCCCGCCGGGGTGGCGACGCCGTTGCTCCGGAACAGCCCGCTGTTGGGCTCGGTGTCGGAGGAGGGCAGGCCGAACCAGGCGTAGCGCTGCACGTACGGCAGGGAGGCCAGCATCTTGGTGGACGCGGTGACGAAGGCGGCCTGCTGCGCGTCCGTGGGGAAGCGGACGCCGTTCGAGAAGTCGATCAGGGCGTACTCGGTGAGCCAGATCGGCTTGCGGTAGCGCTCGTACACGGCCTGGATGTACGACTTGAGCTGGCCGGTCGCCGCCTCGGCGCGGAAGTCGCCGCCGTACCAGTGCAGCGTGACGAAGTCGACGCGGTAGTTCTTCTGGGCCGCCCCGGTCATGAACCGGTCCAGCCAGCCGCCCGCCCGGTCACCGCCCCAGGCGACGGCGGGGCTGCCGACCTTCAAGCCGGTCGCGGTGAGCCTCGGCCACAGAGACAGTGCCTTGTCCACGGTCATGTTGGACTGCTCGGCGAAGTCCGGCTCGTTGAAACCGAGCAGGTAGGGAGAACCGGCGTTCTTCGCCTGGGCGAGGTTCTGGTCGGTGACGCTGTCGGCCCCCCAGATCATCGGGACGAACTCCGCCCCCTTGGGAGTGGTGACGCCGTTGTGGTTCGTGGACCACGTGTAGTACCAGCTCGCGCCGGAGGCCTCGAGCGCCGCGCTGACGTTCGGCGCCTGCCACACGCCCACGCCCTTCTTGCCGGAGGTTCCCGTGGGGGGGACCTCCGGGACCGGCGTGGTCGGGGTCTTGCTGGGAGTGGAACTCGGGGTCGAGCTCGGGGTGGAGCTCGGCACCGGCTTGGTCGGCGTGGCGCTGGGGGTGGAACTCGGGGTGCGGCTCGGGCTCGAGCTCGGGGCCGGCCTGGTCGGGGTGGCGCTGGGCACGGGGGTGGCCGAGCCCTTGCCGAAGACCTGGAACTCCCAGAGCGAGACACCGTACTGGCTGGACCGCTTGGTGGCGTGGAGCCGCACGTACCGGCCGGTGGCCGAGACGTTGAGGGTCTGCACGCCGCCCTTGCCCGCGGTCGTGCTGTGGATCGTCTTCCACCGGCCGCCGCCGGAGGACGTCTGGATCCGGAACGCGGTGGCGTAGGCGCGCTCCCAGTTCAGCACGATCTTGTTGATCGCGGTGGACCTGCCCAGGTCCACCTGCAGCCACTGAGGGTCACTGAACTTGCTGGACCAGCGGGTGCCGCCGTCGCCGTCGACCGCGGCCGCGGCGGACAGGTCGCCTCGCTCGACCGAGGAGGCGACGGCCGCCCGGCCCTGCGACAGGGGGGCATCGGCCGCGCCCGCGGGGAGGGCGCCGTTCACCGCGGAGGCGCCCACGACGGCCACGAGCGCGCCTACGAGCGCGGCGCGGCGTACCTGACGAACAGCCATGCGACCTGCTGCGATACCACGCGGAACAGTCTCACTCATATGGATGAGGTCCTTCGTACGGGGAGTAGAGATCGGACATTGTCGGCGTATCGGGAGGCTCGCCGGATGGGCCGGACCGCGGATTTCCTGTCGGTCGTGTCCGGTGCCGGACGTGTTCGCTCCTGTACAGGAGACCGGCGGGCGGGCCGGGGACAACGGAAATCCGGAGAGGGATTCCGCGTCCTTCCCCGTCGCCCGTACCGGTCGGGCCCGCGATGGGGCGGTGACCGATCTGCGATACTCCGGAAGTGCGCCGTTCGTCCCGCAGCCCGCTCCGGCTGGTCGCCGACGTCGCCGTCTCGCTCGTCGTGGGGCTGTATCTGGTCGCCCTGGTGATGGACGAGGTGGTGCCGCGCGCCGGGCCGCTGGTGATCCTCGGGATGGTCGCGGGTGCGGCGCAGGGCGTGGCGCTGTGGTGGCGGCGTTCCCATCCGGTGCCGGTGATGGCGATCGCGCTCGCCGGAGGGGCCCTCGTCCACTTCCTCGCGCCGCAGGGGATCTTTCCGTTCGCGGGCCTCATCGCACTCGGCTCGCTGGCCGCCGCCCGGCCGCCCCGCGTGTCGCTGCCCGCCCTCGCGGCGCTGCTCGCGCTGACCGCGTCGAACTTCCTCACCGCCTCCAGCGAGGAGGCGCAGTTCGCGATGGCGTTCCCGGTCGTCGCCTGGGCGCTCGGCGAGGTCGTGCGCAACCGGCGCGTGGCGATCGACCAGGAGTCGCGCAGGGCGGTCGGCGAGGAGCAGGCGCGGATCGCCCGGGAGGTGCACGACGTGATCGCGCACAGCGTCTCGGTGATCGTCGTGCAGGCGGCGGCGGCCAACGACGTCTTCGACGAGCGCCCCGACCAGGCGCGCGCCGCGCTGCGCTCGATCGAGGCGGCGGGGCGCGACGCGCTCGGGGAACTGCGCCGGCTGCTGGCCGTGGTACGGCCGGAGACGGGCGAGGAGCCGCTCCGGCGGCCGGGACTCGACCGGCTCGGGGAGCTCGTGGAGCCGTTCCGCGCCGCCGGCCTGGAGGTCGCGGTGCGCAGGGAGGGAACCGGCGCCGGTACCGGTGGTGCGCTGCCGGCCGGGGTCGACCTCTCCGCCTACCGGATCGTCCAGGAGGCGCTCACCAACACGCTGCGTCACGCGGGCGCCGGCCGTGCGGAGGTGACCGTCAGGGCCGCCGCGGGGATGCTCGAACTGGACATCCTCGACGACGGGCGCGGGAGCGGCACGGGTGACGAGGGGGGTGGCGACGGCGGCACCGGCCACGGGATCGCGGGGATGCGCGAGCGCGCCGCGATGCTCGGCGGCACCCTTGACGCGGGCCCGCTGCCCGGCGGCGGGTTCCGCGTCCACGCTCGCCTGCCGTTGGAGGCGGTGCGATGAACGTTCGTGTCCGTCTGCCGTTGGGAGCGCCGCGATGAACGTTCGTGTCCGTCTGCCGTTGGGGGCGCCGCGATGAACGTCCGTACCCGCGCTCGCCTGCCGTTGAGGGCGGTGCGATGAGCATCCGGGTGGTGATCGCCGATGACCAGGCGCTGGTCCGCGGCGGCTTCCGGATGATCCTGGAGGCCAGGGCGGATCTCGAGGTGGTCGGCGAGGCCGGGGACGGCGGGGAGGCCGCGATCCTGGTCGAGCGGCTGAGGCCCGACGTCGTCCTGATGGACGTGCGGATGCCCGGCGTCGACGGGCTGGAGGCGACCCGGCGGATCGTCGCCTCGGGAAGTCAGGCCCGGGTCATCGTCCTGACCACCTACGACGTCGACGAGTCCGTGTTCGCCGCCCTGCGCGCCGGGGCGAGCGCGTTCCTGCTCAAGGACGTGCGGCCCGCCGAGCTGGTGGAGGCGATCCGCGTGGTGGCGCGCGGCGACGCGCTGCTCGCGCCGTCGGTCACCCGCAGGCTGCTCGACCGTTTCGTCACCGTTCTGCCTGGTCCCGGTGGCTCGCCGCCCGATCTCGGCCCGCTGACCGGGCGGGAGGTCGAGGTGCTGCGGCTGGTCGCGCACGCGCTGTCCAACGCCGAGATCGCCGAGAGGCTCGTGCTCACCGAGGCCACGGTCAAGACGCACGTCTCCTCGGTGCTGCGCAAGCTCGGCCTGCGCGACCGGGTCCAGGCCGTCGTCCTCGCCTACGACGTGGGACTCGTGCGCCCGCGCTCCACCTGAACGAGGACCGGGTCCGCAGGGAGCCGCGCTCCGTACGGCCCGGACGGGTGCGGATTCAGACGCGCAGGTCGCCGAGGGCCGGGAGCAGCTGGAGCTTCTCGTGGCTCTCGCTGCCCGGCACGGCGGTGAAGACCAGCAGCATCTGGGACTGGTCGGGGTCGACCAGGGTCTGGCAGTGCAGTTCCAGCAGGCCGAGCCGCGGGTGCAGGATGCGCTTCGGCCCGCAGAACGGGCCCAGGACGGGGTGCTCGTGCCAGAGCGCGGCGAACTCCGGGCTCGCGGCCAGCAGCGCGTCGACCAGCGCGGCCGCGCGCGAGCCCCTGCCGTCCCGCGTGTACGCGTCGCGCAGGCTGGCGGTGAAGAGGCGGTCGTGCGTCGGGTGGTCGTCCTCGGGATAGATCAGCCGCGCGGCCGGGTCGGTGAACCAGCGGTAGTGCATGCTGCGCGCCATCCCGGTGTGGACGCTCTCGTCGCCCATCAGCGCCACCGCGAGCCGGGTCTGTTTGAGCGTCTCGCCGAGATGGCTCATCACCTGCGCGGGGGTGTCCTCCAGCCGGTCGAAGATGCGCATCATCCCGGGGTTGATGTGGTCGCCGCGGAAGACCCGCCGCGGGGTGGCGTGGCCGGCGAGGCGGAACAGGTGGTCGCGCTCCTCAAGGGAGAGGTGCAGTCCCCGGGCGATCGCGGCGAGCATCTGCTCGGACGGGTTGGGCCCGCGCCGCTGCTCGATCCGGCTGTAGTAGTCGGCGGACATGCCGCACAGCGCGGCGACCTCCTCGCGCCGCAGCCCGCCGGTGCGCCGCCGCCGCCCGCGAGGCAGCCCGACGTCCTCGGGTTGCAGCGCCTCCCGCCGGGTGCGCAGGAACTCGGCCAGCTCGGCCCTGTCCATCGATGAGTCTCCCCTTTCCGGGAACGGCCGCCGTGAGGATCTCAGGCGGAGGCGAATTCGACCCTGGCCAGCCGCTCGGAGACGTCCCAGAGCCGGGCCGCGGCGGCCTCGTCACGGGCCGGCCTGTAGACGGCCAGCTCGGTCGGGCCCCCGGTGAACTGGCCGAAGCCGTCAGGCCCGTAGAGGCGGCCTCCCTGCGCCCGCGGGTCGGTGGCCGCGTACAGGGCGGGGAGCGCGCCCTTGTCGACGGTCTGCACGAACAGGCCCACGCGGGAGAGCCGCGTCATGATCGCCTCAAGCGGTGAGGGGCGCTCGCGGCCCAGGTTGGGGCCGGACGCGTAGAGGTTCGTCAGGGTCGTGCCGGGGTGCGCGACGTTGCTGACGACGCCCCAGCCGCCGGCCCGGCTGCGCCGGTCGAGCTCGAGGCCGAACATCAGGTTGGCCAGCTTCGACAGCCCGTACGAACGGATCGGGGAGTATTTCCGCTCGCCCTGCAGGTCGTCCCAGTCGATCTTGGCGGTGCGGGCGGCACTGCTCGACATGGTGGTGACGCGGGCCCGGCCGGCGCGCAGCAGCGGCAGGATCCCGCCGACCAGCGCGACGTGGCCGATGTGGTTCGTGCCGAACTGCAGCTCCAGGCCGTCGGCCGTGGTGTGCCGGATGGGGGGCGACATGACGCCCGCGTTGTTGATCAGGATGTCGACCGGCCGGCCCTCGGCGATCAGCTTCTCCGCGAGCGCCGCCACGGAGTCCAGCGAGGCCAGATCGAGCTCACGGAGGGAGACCGTCGCTCCGGGAGCCGCCGCGCGGACACGCGCGACGGCCGCCTCGCCCTTGACGGGGTTGCGGACCGGCAGCACGAGCTCGGCGCCCGCCTGGGCCAGGCGTACGACCAGGCCGAGGCCGACGCCGTCGCTCGCACCGGTCACCACGGCGAGTTTCCCGGTCAGATCGGGCACGGACACGTCTTTCATGATAACTCCCTGGTCAGAGGCCATTTCCGGTCGAAGCAAGCGTCGCAAACGCCACGGGACGGGTCCATGTCGCGCTTATCCACGGATCACCTGTCCGTGGATGAGCGGATGAGCGGCCCGGCGCGTGCCGCCGTCTCCGTCCCAGGAGGGAGAGGCGTGGCCGGGCTCGGTCCGGAGGAGGGGGCGAAGGCCGCTCCTGCGTTCGATGCGCGCGGGGGCCGCCCGGATCTAGCGTCACCGCCATGACCGGAAACCCTCCCGACGACCCACGGCCCGCGACCCGGACGGACCGGATGACCCGGATGTCCGAGACGGCCCGGACATCTCATGCGCCCCAGACGTCCCAGACGGATCAGGCGGATCAGGCGGATCAGGCAGCTCAGGCGGCTGAGGCGGCTCGAACAGCTCCGGTGGCTCCCGGCGGGCGTCCGGGGACGTTACGGCGCATCGCGCCCGCCCTCGGGCTGTTCCTTCTCTCCCCGCTGGTCGCCGAGTACCTGCTCGGCAACGTCCCCTCGTCCGACATCTGGGGCCTGGTCATCCTCGCGCCGATGTACGGCGGCGGCGCGATCATCATCCGCGAGGTGGTCCGGCGCACCGGGCGCGGCTGGCCGGCGATCATCCTGCTGGCGTGCGCGTACGGCGTGCTCGAGGCGACCCTGATCGACCAGACCCTCTTCAACCCCGCCCCGCTGTTCGAGGGGGACGTCTCCCGCGCCGCCACCCTCATCCCGGCACTGGGTCTCAGCGCGACCAACGCCGTGGGGTTCACCGCCGGACACGTGATCTGGAGCATCGGTGTCCCGATCGCCCTCGTCGAGATCCTGGTGCCCCGCCGGGCCACCACCCCCTGGCTGGGCGTACCCGGCCTGATCGTCACCTGTGTCGTGTTCGTCCTCGGCTCCCTCGTTCTCTTCGGCGGCATCTACGACGACAGCGGATTCATGGCCTCGCCGCCGCAGCGGATCGGCGCCGCCGTCGTGGTCGCGCTCCTGGTCGTCGCCGCGTTCCTCGTCGGGCGGCGCCCTCGTCTGATGACGGGCGGGCGGACGCCGGGGCTCTGGCAGGTGGGCGCGCTGGGGTTCGTCGCGTCCGCGGCGTTCTTCTTCCGTCCCGAGGACTGGTGGGGGGTCGCCGCGGGCATCGCGCTGCTCGCCGCGATGACGGTCGTGATCAGCCGGTGGTCGCGACGCGAAGGCTGGGGCGCCGAGCACCGGCTCGCGCTGGCGGGCGGCGCGCTGCTGACCTACGCGCTCGGCGGCTTCCTCCTGCTCATGCTGCACGGCACCGCGAACACCGCCAACCTGACCGGCCAGGTGATCCTCGTCCTCGGCGCGCTCACCCTCTTCCTCGTGGCCCGCCGGACCGTGCGCGGGACGTCCGGCACGCGAGGAACGGCCGGGGTGGGGTGACCCCGGCGCGTTCCGCGAACGGCGCCCGGCGCCCGGCCAGGACGCCGGGCGCCGCCAGGGAGGACCGTCAGGGCCGCGTCAGGGCCGCGTCAAGGCTGGGCGCGGAAGGGGCCGATCACCTCGTAGGTGATGCCGCCGCTGCCGGTCGACGATCCCGAGGTGCCGCGCTGGGAGGAGAAGTACAGGCGCGAGCCGTCCGGCGAGAACGCGGGACCGGTGACCTCGGAGGAGGACTGGCCGAGGATCCGTAGGAACGGCGCCACGACGCCCTCGGAGGTGATGACGTTGATCTCCATGTCGCCGCCGTCCTCGGCGACGAACAGGTCGCGGCTGTTGGGCGCTCCGGTGATGTTGTCCACGCCGGTCAGCGGGGCGATGCCGCCGGTCACCAGCGAGTCGTCGTAGGCCAGGTCGAGGGTGGAGGCGGCGGTGTCGTACGCCCAGACCCGGTTGTCGCCCTTGGTGGTGAAGTAGCAGACGCCGCGGTCGTACCAGCAGCCCTCGCCGCCGTCGAAGTGCTTGGCCGCGCCGACCTGGCGCCGCGTCGCGACGGGGAAGCCGTCGCGGTCGGGGATGTCCTGCCAGGTCACCGGGCCGGTGACCTGGCCGGCCGGGGCGCAGAGCACCTGGAGCCTTCCGGTGCGCAGGTCACCCCAGGTGTCGGGGACGAAGCGGTAGAAGCAGCCGTCGTCCTCGTCCTCGGTGAGGTAGACGACCTGTCGTACGGGGTCGCAGGCGGCGGCCTCGTGCTTGAAGCGGCCCAGCCGGGTGCGCTCCTCGCCGGAGCGCCCGCCCGCGGGCCAGGTCTCGAAGACCCGGCCGAGCGCGATCTCCTCGCACGACAGCCAGGTGCCCCACGGGGTCGCGCCACCGGCGCAGTTGAGGTTGGTGCCGGACAGGATGCGGTACGCCGAGGTGATGGAGCCGTCGGCGGCGAAGCGGACCGCGGAGGCCCCTCCGGCGAGCGGGATCTCGGAGTTGGACACGTAGATCCAGCCGGCGCCGTCGGGGAAGCACGCCCCGCCGTCCGGCGCCCAGTGCCAGGTGTGGCCGGCGACCCGCTGCCCGGATCGGGCGATCACCCGGCTGGCGAACCCCGGCGGGAGCTGGATGCCGTTCGCGTCCGCGGCGAGCAGGCCGCCGTACGGGCTGGGTCCTGGCTGGGCGACGGCGCCGAAGGCCTGTCCCCACAGCGCTCCGGAGAACGCCGCGCCCCCGCCTCCGATGACAGCAGCGCGTAACACGGTCCGACGATCCATCGTTGCCTCCGGGTTGGCCGATACATGGTCATCAGCCGGAACGTAAATCGCTCAGGCGACCTTCGCCACCCCTTGGCGTGAACACGAGGTGATCTTCTGGAGCCCGGCTCGCGCGGATCCGCGGTCCGAGCGCCTCGGGCCCGGTGAAGTTATCGTCGATAACGGGACGTGGGGAGGCAACGGATGCGACACACGCGCGCCACGGTGATGCGTACGGCACTGCGGCTGCTCGACGAGGTCGGGCTCGACGGGCTGACCACCAGGCGGCTGGCGCAGGAGCTCGACGTGCGGTCACCGGCCCTGTACCGCCACTTCGGCAGCAAGCGGGAGCTGCTCGACCACATGGCCGCGGCCATGGTCGAGGACGCGTTCGCGCACCTGGCCCGCCCGGGACCGGGCCAGGACTGGGCCGGCTGGCTCGCCGAACGGGCGCGGGCACTGCGCCGGAGCCTGCTGACCTACCGCGACGGCGCGCGGCTGCACATCGGCACCCGGCCCGTCGGGAACCAGGTCGCGATCTCCAACCTCGTGATCGACGTGCTCGGCGAGGCGGGCTTCCCCCCGGCGGACGCCCGGCGGGCCGTCCTGGTCGTCAGCCGCTACACCGTCGGGTGGGCCGTCGAGGAGCAGGCGAGCGCCGACCGCCCGGCACCGGGGGAGTCCCGCGAGGCGGCCGACGCCGACTTCGAGTACGGGCTGAGCGCGATCCTGGCGGGTCTGCGCGCGAGCCTGGACGGTGTCAGCGCTGTTCGTGTGAGCCCGGACGGTGTTCGCTTGAGCCAGGATGGTGTTCGTTTTTGCCCGGACGGTGAGGCCCGCTGACGCGGTCCTCGTTCAGGCTCACGCGGCGCCGGGCGACCATCTGGCGCGGCCAGGCCGTCGCCGCACAAGGACGTGGCCGATCAGTTGTCGGCCTCTCCGAGCCAGACGAGATCGGAGCGGAGCCGGTACGCGGCGCTGTCGGCGCTTTGCCAGCTGCCGAACCCCCGAGCGGTCACCCCGACGGTAGCCGCCTCCCCGCCAGGCAGGGCCAGCCCGTACGCCACCACCTCCGCGACGCCCTCTCCTTCGTGGTCGCCGAACTCCTGGACCAGCGCGAACGCGCGAGGCAGGCCACCGGCCAGTGCCCGCACGTCATCTCTGGTAGGCCCGGCATTCTCGGGAAAGGCGTCTCCCCCGCCTCCGTTTGCCGCCTCCAGCGAGCTCGTGCCGTGATAAACAATCGGGTGGTCGGAACCGTTGAAGTGCTCCATCTCGGGTGTTTCCTTTCCGGCCGCCGGGACCGGGGCGGGCGTGGCCTCCAAGCGAAGCCCACCCCGGTCCCTTCCTTTTCTTGGAATCTGTGCGCCTACATGGCGATTTCCTAGTCAACCCCCTGCGATCTCTTGCACTCACCGTCACTGGATCGCTACTTTAGGTATGCTGACACACAGTAATGGGAGTTCACAAGCTGTGTAGCTCAAGCGGCGAAATCTTGAACTGTGCAGCACAGTCTGGAGGGGGTTGGGCATGGCTGCTCCGAAGTGGGTGACACTCCGAGCGCAGTGGCTCGGTCAACAGCTTCGCGATCTTCGTGAGGCCAACGGCATACTGCTCAAGGACACTGCCGAATACCTGCAGCGTGATCCTTCTACGGCGGGCCGCTTCGAGTCCGGCGAGTATCCGATTCGCAGGCCCGACCTGATGGCGCTACTTGATCTCTATGGTGTCGCCGACAGTCATCGCCGCGAAGGCTTGATGAAGCTGAGCCAGGAGGTCTGGCAGAAAGGCTGGTGGGACGGATACGCGGGGGAGGTCGCCGGAGCGTTCGTCGATTACGTATGGCTGGAGTCCCGGGCGCGTGAGATCCGGGCTTTCGACAACACTCTGCTGCCCGGCCTGCTCCACACCTCGGCATATGCGCGAGCGGCGATCACGGCGGCTGAGTACGACGCGAAAGGCGGGCAGATCGATCGCTGGGTCGAGCTCCGCACGACTCGTCAAGGGATTCTCGCAGGAGACGACCCACCCCGCTTGCTGTCGATCATCGACGAGTCGGTACTGCGCAGGCAGGTCGGTGGTGCCGTATGTCTGGCGACGCAACTCGAGGAACTGGCCAGGCATGCCGTCCGGCCGAACATCGAGATCCGCGTCCTGCCGTTCAGTGCCGGGGCGCATGCCAGTCCAAGCGGCGCGTTCCGAATTTTCACGATGGAAGAGCCGTTTCCCGAGGTCGGCTACGCGGAGACCCCGAAAGGGGCTATTTATATTGAATCGCCAGATACTCAGCGCTTCATGCGGACGTACGATGAACTGCAGGAGCTGGCTCTGCCTCCTGAGGAGTCAGCTGTGCTGATCTCTGCGATAGCAGAGGAACTATTGCGGTGAACGCGAGGAAAGGGCGTGAAATGCCTGATTCCACGAACCTGGCCCACGTTGCCTGGCGCATCAGTACGAAGAGCGACAACGGTGGCGGGAGCTGTGTCGAGGCCGGGCCGCTGGGCGACGGCAGCGGGCGGGTCGCCGTACGGCACAGTCACCGACCCGACGGCGAGGTGATCGTCTACACCCGCGCCGAGTGGGAGGCGTTCGTCGGTGGCGTCAAGGACGGGGAGTTCGACTTCTCCGCCACGTGAGACGCGCGACGGCGGCCTGAGCCCGCCGTGGTGCGGGTGACGCCACGAGTTGCCGCATGAACGTCTCCGCGTCTCACGCCAACGAGCGATCATCGACCAAGAGACGCTCGAACGGCCCCTGGAGATGACCGGATACCGGGGACGGAAGGTGCCGCCGCTGCCACTCGCTGGAACAGTTGCCAGGGAAAGCGACGCTACTGCCAGTCCCGCACGCACGTGCAGACGGCCCACGCCGAGATCCGTTGCCCGATCGCGTCGGTGACCACCACGTCGATTCGCACGTCGCGGCCAGGAGTGCAGCCGAGTCGCAGAACGTGGCCGGTGAACTGCGCCTTGTGGACGCCGTCCTTGTACCACTCGTAGGTATACGGGGTGACGCCGCCCTCCACGGTGATCGCGCACCAGATGAGGCTGCCACCCGGATCGCAGTCCCACGCCGAGACCGCCGGTGAGGTGATTGCCTGAGCGTTCGACGCCGCACCGCCGGTGAGAACCAGCAGCAGGGCGAATGGGAGAGTGGCGACCGCTGACCGGAGCTTCCTGCGCATGGAATGACTCTCGTTCTGAGGTGAATCTACTCATATGTCGTACCACGCAACGCTTGCTTTTGACAGGGGAGACCTTGTCGACGAATTCGAGGCCCATGCCAGGACACCGAAGTTCACGCCGGAGGCGATACGCGACCTTGCTTTGTCGGCAGTGGAATCCGGCGGGCACCGGAACGTGGTTTGCTTGCCCCATGGACGAGTCGCAGATCACTCATTATCTGGACAGATTAGGCGTCACCCGGCCCGCGGAGCCGGATGTTCGGAGCCTGCGGGCCCTGCAGCTCGCGCACCTGAGGACGGTGCCGTTCGAGAATCTGAGCATCCATCTCGGTGAGACGATCTCCCTCGACTCCGACGCGCTGTTCGACAAGGTCGTCGGCCGTCGTCGCGGGGGCTTCTGCTACGAGTTGAACGGGTTGCTCGCCGAACTGCTGACCGGTCTCGGTTACCGGGTCACGCTGCTGGCCGCCAGGGGCTTCAACGGCAGCGTGCCGGGGCCGCTCTTCGACCACCTGGTGCTCCGCGTCGATCTCGACGAGCCGTGGCTGGTCGACGTCGGGTTCGGCGACTTCGCCGACGAGCCGCTGCGGCTCGACGAGCGCGCGGAGCAGAAGGACGGCGGGGGCGTGTTCCGGATCACGCCCGCTCACGGCGACCACGGCGACCACGGCGATCTCGACATCACGCACAACGGCGACCCGGCCTACCGGCTGACCGCCCGGCCCTACGAGCTGGCGGACTTCGTCCCGACGTGCTGGTGGCAGGCGACCTCCCCGCGGTCGCACTTCACCACGGCGCCGGTCTGCTCGATGCGTACGGCCCGGGGCAGGACCACACTCCGCGACCGCAGGCTGATCCAGACCGTGGACGGCGAGCGCACCGAACGCGTCCTGGACGAGACCGAGCTCCTTCCCGCCTACCTCGACCATTTCGGCATCACGCTCGACCGGGTCCCGCCCGCCGGAGCGTGAGTTCCCGGCGGGAGATCATCGCGTCGCGGGCGCTCCCGGCCGGACGGCGTGGCCGGCCGGGAGTGGATACGCCGCAGGCCGGAGGGGTAGGGGGGATCAGGCCGTGCACACGACGCGTCGATGGCGTCGGTTCGTTCACCGGGGCAGAGGGGGTCGGGATGTCGGAGCAGGCGGAGATCGAGGACGCGCTGGTGGACGCGGCGAACGATCATGACCTGGAGGCGATGATGCGGTGCTACAGCCCGCAGGCCGTCACCGTCGCTCCGGGAGGCGTGGCGGAGGGCCACGACCAGATCCATTCGTACTACGCGCATTTCTTCGAGGCGTTCCCGGATCTGCGCGTGACGGTCTGGTCCGCGGTCGAGGAGGGCGACGGCATCGCGCACGAATGGTCGATAGCCGCCACCCACGTGGGCTCCTTCCTGGCGCCCGGCGCCGTTCTCCCGCCGACGAACCGGAGAATTCGCATCCGCGCCGGCAGCGTCCGCACCGTGGAGGGCGGGCTCATCCTCAGCCATCGCATCTACTACGACCAGCTGGAACTGCTCTCCCAGCTCGGAGTCGGGCTCGCCCTCGAAGGACACTAGGGCCTGTGCGGGGTCCGGGATCACGATCGGCCGGGTCCCGCCCGCCGGAGCGTGACCTCCCGTCCCCGGCTCGCGTGATGACGAGGGTGGGACGGGCGCGGAACGTGACCTCGGTCAGGCGGAGGTGAGGGAGCGGTCGCGGTTGACGAGGGCGGCGTAGGGGCCGTCGGCCGCGAGGAGCTCGTCGTGGGTGCCGCGTTCGACGACGCGGCCGTGGTCGAGGACCGCGATCTGGTCGGCGTCGCGGATCGTCGACAGGCGGTGGGCGATCGTGATGGTGGTACGGCCGTGCGACAGGGCGTCCAGGGCCTCCTGGACGGCGCGCTCGGTCTGGGTGTCGAGGGCGCTGGTGGCCTCGTCGAGGATGAGCACGGGCGGGTCGCGCAGCAGGGTCCTGGCGATGGCCAGGCGCTGCTTCTCGCCGCCGGAGAAGCGGTAGCCGCGCTCGCCGACCACGGTGTCGTACCCGTCGGGCAGTGACGCGATGTGGTCGTGGATCCGGGCGGCCCGCGCGGCGGCGACGATCTCCTCGTCGGTGGCGGAGGGTTTGGCGAACCGCAGGTTGTCGGCGATCGAGGAGTGGAACAGGTAGGTCTCCTGCGAGACGACGCCGACCGTCTCGGCCAGGGCCTCGAAGGTGAGGTCGCGCACGTCCACCCCGTCGATCGTGACCCGGCCGCTCGTCACGTCGTACAGGCGGGGCAGCAGGTAGCTCAGCGTGGTCTTGCCCGAGCCGGTCTCGCCGACCACGGCCAGGGTGGTGCCCGCGGGGACGGTCAGGTCGACGTCCGAGAGGGTCGGGGCCTCGCCGTAGGAGAAGCCGACGTGCTCGAAGCGGATCTCGCCGCGTACGGTCTCCGGCGTGCGGGTGCCGGGGTGGATGTCCACCGGCAGGTCCAGATACTCGAAGATCCGGCCGAACAGCGCCAGGGAGCTCTGCACGTCGACGCCGAGCCGCAGCAGTGACACGGCGGGCCGGAACAGGTTCATCTGGAGCGTGGTGAAGGCGACGACGGTGCCGATGGAGACGGCCGAGGTCAGCCCGGTGGCCCAGTAGATCACCGCGGGCATGGCCGCCATGATGATCTGGATGGTGGACTGCCGCCAGCGCCCGGCCATGCTGGAGCGGACCTCCAGGTCGGCCAGCTCGTCCGAGGCGGTGGAGAACCGGCCGGTGAGCTCGGGGCCGCGGCCCATCGTCCGGCCCAGCAGGATGCCGCTGATCGACAGCGACTCCTGGACCATCGACGACAGGGCGGCCATCTTCCGCTGCCGCTCGGAGGTGATCTTCCTGCGTTCCCGGCCGACCCTGCGGCTGATCGCGACGAAGACGGGGAGCAGCAGCAGCGACACGATGGTCAGCCGCCAGTCCAGCACGAGCATCGCGATGATCGTCGCCACCACGGTGGTCAGGTTGGAGACCATCGAGGCCGCGGTGGAGGTGACCACCAGCTGCATGCCGCCGATGTCGCTGGCGATGCGCGACTGCACCTCGCCGGTCCGGGTGCGGGTGAAGAAGGCCATGGACATGCGCTGCAGGTGGCCGTAGACGCTGGTGCGCAGGTCGTGCATGACGCGCTGGCCGACCCCTGTGGAGATCAGCGTCTGGACGACGTCGAGCACGCTGGTGACGACGGCGACCGCGACCATGCCGAGCGCGAGCAGCGTCAGCAGGCCGGTCCTGCCGTGCGGGATGGCGTCGTCGAGGACCGAGCGGAGCATGAACGGCGAGGCGAGCGAGACGAGCGAGGACAGCCCGATGAGGGCGCCCACGACGGCGAGGCGGCCCCGGTAGGGGCGGAACAGGCCGACGACGCGCCGCAGGGGCGCGCGGGGCTCGTCGTTCATATCGGGTGTTTCGTGCCGTACGGCACTTCCGGTTTGTTTGGTCATGGAACTCCTTTGCGATGTTTACTCAAACAGAGGTTACCTCACATTCATTCCAGGCGACACTGGGATAAGTTCGGCGCTGTGGAGACGGAACTGGCCGACCTGGTGCACGGTGTCGGCCATCGACTGCGGCGGGGGTACGGCGAGCGGCTCGGCCCGCTCGGCCTGAGCCCCGGCCAGGCGCGGGCGCTTCGGGTCATCGTCGACTCCGAGCCGCCGCTGAAGATGGTGCAGCTCGCCGAGAGGCTGCGGATCGTGCCGCGCTCGGTGACCCCGGTGGTCGACGCTCTGGAGGAGGCCGGACTGGTCCGCCGCGAGGTCGACCCCGCCAACCGCCGTTCCACCCTGCTCGTGGTCACCGGCGAGGGCCGCGAGCGGTACGAGCGGGTGCGCGAGGCGCGCAGGCGGGTGGCCGAGGAACTGTTCTCGGTGCTCACCGCCGAGCAGCAGGACCGGCTCAGGGAGCTGCTGGGCACGGTCGACGCCCAGCACGTCTAGCCCGCCGTCCGGCCCCGGCCGGTGCCCGTTCTCGGGTCGACGTTCGGTCCCTGGCCGACGCCGGTTCTCCGGTCGATGTCGTTCTCCGGCCGGGCGACCGGGGAGAGTCCACCGGGTCAGGCCAGCCGCTTGGTCTCCGCGTCCTCGGCCTTCGCCTCGGTCCGGTCGAGGCGCCAGCGCGGCCGGCCGCCCACGAACGTGGCCACGCACCGGCCCGGCCCCTCGTGCAGCAGGAGGGTGTAGGCGTCCCGCTCGCCGGCCTCCACGGCGAAGACGGCGAAGTCCGCGCGGCCGCCCCGGTCCAGGGAGCCCAGGCGGCCGGGGCCCTCTGCCATGCCCAGCGCCCGCGCGCCGCCCAGCGTCACCGCCTCGACCAGGAGCCGGTCGTGGCCCGGCGCGTGGGAGAGCGCGCGGGCGACCGACAGCGGGTCGCCGCCCGTACGGGTGCCGACGGCGATCGCGCTCCCGCCGTCGAGGAGACCCTCGGCGGCGAACGGCGACGAGATGGCGATCACCGTGCCGCGGACCGCGAGAAGCTTGCGGTCGGCCTCGTCCAGCGGGCCGGAGATCGCGACGTGACAGCCCGCGCCGAGCACTCCCACCTCGTCGAGGAACCCGACCGGGTGGCGGCCGGGCTCGGCGTGCAGCCGGAGGCCGAACGTTTGCGACAGGACGGCGAGGTCCTCCATGACGTGAGGGTCGGGGGAGTGGGCGGCGATGCCGATGACGCCCGGGTGGTCGACCTCGCGGATCGCGGTGATCAGCCGGTCGCGGCCCTCGTTCTCCCAGCGCTCCTCGTCCTCGTAGCGGGTCTCCAGGTAGGTCACGCCGCCCAGCCCGGTCTCGCCGAGGATGGAGGCCGCGTCGAGGTCCGCGGCGACGCCTCCCGCCGCGGTGACGCCGTGCACGGACGGCGGGGCGGACGCCCTGTCGAGCCGGAGGTTCGCGTCGATCAGCCCCGGCACGATCATGCCCGGCCAGCGGGTCGGGGACAGAAGGGGGTGGGCGGCCTCGATCTCGGCGCGCGGCCCGACCCGGACGATCCGGTCGCCCCTGACGACGATCGCCCCGTCCCTGATGGGAGGGCTCGTGACGGGCAGGACGAGGGGGGCGCAGTGAACGGAGACGATTCCCCGGGGGCGCGTGCCGATGATCCGCCCGGCACGCGTCGACATAGGCACTCCTGTGAGTTCGTCCCCTTTGGAGAGGTTAAGGGGAGTGACGGTAGATCTCAAATGCATCTCCGGCCAAGGACTCTCCACTTTCCTGACAGAAGATTGTTGATCTATCTAAAAACGGTCGATACCGTCTTTTAGCGTGATACGACCCCCCAGGTTGCTGAAAGTGTTGCTCGCCGCGATCGTGCTGATCCCCATCGGCCTCACCTCCGTTCCCGCCTCCGCCGACCCCGCCCCCGAGCCCGAACACCCCTGGCGCCTGGACCACTGGCCCCGGACCCAGCCCTGGCAGCAGGACGCCCCCGAGGCCGGGGCCGCGCGCCGCGCCGACCCCGCGGGCCCGGCGCCGATCGACCCGCAGAACTGGAAGAACCCGGACCACATGACGTGGGCCGACTACCGCAAGCCCCCCGGCACCAACTGGGCCGACCCCGCGGTCAAGGGGTCCAAGCGCACCTTCCGCGGCGCGCTCGTCCTGGCCGACTATCCCAACCAGCCGTTCGTGGTCACCCAGCCCCAGGGCTCGACCGTCTTCAGGAACCCCAGCGCCGAGGCCCACGACATCCCCCGCGACCAGGTCGCCCAGTTCTACAAGGACTTCCTCAACACCCCCAACGAGCTCAACCGGGGCCACACCATCCACGAGTACTGGATGGAGGACTCGGGAGGCCGCTACGGCGTGGAGCTGACCGCGTTCGGCCCGTTCCAGATGCCGGGCAAGTCGCACGAGTACGCGATGGAGTTCCAGGGCGGCACGGCCTGCCCGGCCGGCGACACCTGCACCCGGAACATCAGGACCGACGCGCGGGCGGCGTGGGTCGGCTCCGTCGGCCAGGAGATCCCGGCCGGCTTCGACTTCGTCTTCTACCTGAGCGCGGGCCAGGACGAGTCGGCCACCTGGCAGGAGTTCGGCCCGATCAAGTTCCCGACCAAGGAGGCGGTGACCGACGACTTCGGCCCGCCCGACCCGGCCCTGCCCAACTGGGCCAGGACCCGCTACGTGGAGTGGACGTCCTGGGCCTCGGCCTCGTCCATCTGGCCCAACGCCGGGGGCGGCTCCTCCACCCAGGCCGAGAGCTCCGGGCAGGGCGTCTACGCCCACGAGCTCAGCCACATCCTCGGCATCGGCGACAACTACAACAACCCGTTCGGGGTGCCACCGCGCCGGGCGTACACCGGCATCTGGGAGATGCTCAGCCGGGGCAGCTTCAACGGCCCCGGCGGCCCGCACAGCCGCTGGCTGATCCCGCCCACCTCGGGCGGCTCGATGGGCGCCCAGCACATGCTCCGCAACAAGATCAAGCTGGAGATGGTGGACGAGGCCAACGTGCTGCGCCTGTCCAGGGAGGCGCTGGCCGAGTCGGGGCTCGTCGTGGCCAAGGTGACGGCCCGGGTGGCCCAGCCGGGACCCACCGGCCTGTCGGGGGTCAACATCGCCTTCGGGAACGGCGACCGCAGCCCGGCCTGTGACGCGAACACCGACCCGTTCTGCGACGGCGGCGGCTACGACAACTACACCGTCGAGGTCGTGGACAGGATGGGCGCCGACTCCTTCACCCCCGACTCCGGCGTGCTGCTGGCCAAGACCAAGAACGAGGACCGGGCGCCGTTCGAGTGGGTCGTCGACGCCAACCCGCAGGACATCGGCATGACCGACTACGTGCTGCCGGACGGCACCGCCGTGCCCATCACGGTCGGCGACTACCGCCAGCTGTCGGACGCGCTGTTCCACGCGGGCACCGGCTCGGGCTCGGAGTTCGAGTACGTGGACCAGGCCAACCGGCTCCACTTCTACGTCCTCGACCTCAAGCGCGACCGCAAGGGCATCCTGTCGTACACGGTGGCGATCCGCTCCCTGGACGGCGCCGGGCCGAACAAGCGCGGCGTGAAGGTGCTCCCGTCCGTCGGCGTCCCGTCAGGAAAGGACCTGACGTCCTGCCGCTTCCCGCTGTTCAACACCGGCAGGGCCGCCCAGGCGCGGGGGCAGCACCCCGAGGACGTGAGCGCCTACCTCAAGGGTGACGTCTACCGGCTCTCGGCGACCGTCGACGGCCGCGGCTGGACGGCCTCGCTGCCCAACGAGCTCGCGACCGCCGACTCCGGCGAGAACACCGTGGTCACCGTGAACGCCCGGCGCGGGTCGGGAGGCGCTCACCTCGCCAAGGTGACCCTGACCGCCACCTCCGAGAGCGACCCGTCCAAGACCGCCAAGGCGACCTGCCTCGCACTGGGGCGGTAGGGCGGCGGAAGGCCGGACGCGTCACCCGGGCGCCGTGGCAGGGCCCGGGTGACGCGAAGGGCACTTCGCGCGAGGGCGCCCGCGAACCCGTGAAGGGCGCGCCCGCGCGGGGGCGCCTCGGAAAGAGGCGTCCGGGACAAGCGGGTCCACTCGCCGGCGACCGTGAAGGCACGCGGCCACCGGCATTGCATCTGGTTGAATCAATCATGGGAGAACGCGCCGGCCGGGACGGGGACCGCGGCGTGCCGTGGTCTTCGCCGAGGGGTGTGGATGGCCGGGCCGTCGAACGTACCTGACCAGCATGGTCCGAAACCGCCGAAACCGCCGAAACCGCCGAGACGCAGGATCCCGCTGGCGGCGCCCGCCGCGGCCGGCCTCACCGCGGCCGTGGCCAGCATCCTGGCGACCTCGCTGGACGTGTGGGACCTGCCCACCGAGGCCAAGGTCGGCGTCACCGCGGTCGCCGGTCTCCTGGTCGGCCTGCTCACCTGGGCGACGGCCGGCTCGCGGTCCGGGGAGCGGGACGCCGGTGTCGCCGGGACGCCGTGGCGTCCGCCCGACCAGTGGCCGCCGGTCTCCGCGCACTTCACCGGCCGTACCGAGTCGCTGGCCGAGCTGCGCGAGGTCTTCGCCGAGCGCCGCCGCGCCCGGGACCAGGCGGGGAGCGCCTCGCCGCTGGTCGTCTCGGTGTACGGCAGGGGCGGGGTGGGCAAGTCCATGCTCATCGCGAGGTTCGGGCACGAGATCGCCGGCAGCTTCCCCGACGGGCGTCTCTACGCCGACCTGCGCGGCGAGGTGGAGGCTCCGGTCGTTCCCGAGGAGGTGCTGATCGGCTTCCTGCGCGCGCTCGGCGTGCGGCTCACCACCGACCCGGGCGGCCTGGCCGAGCTGCGCACGCTCTGGCTGACCTGGACCAAGGGCAGGCGCATCCTGATCTGCCTGGACAACGCCCACGACGGCGACCAGGTCAAGGACCTGATCCCGGCCGAGGCCGGCTGCGCGGTGATGGTCACGTCGAGGCAGCCGCTGTTCCTGCTCAACACCTACGACAAGCGGCTGTCGGTGTTCAGCGAGGCGCAGGGCGTCGAGCTGCTGGCGCGGCTGGCCGGGGACGACAGGGTCGCCGCCGACCTGGAGTCGGCCCAGGAGATCGTACGGATGTGCGACCACCTGCCGCTGGCCATCAGCATCTGCGGCGGGCGCCTGGCCACCCGGGAGAACTGGACCCTGCGCCGCCTCGCCGACCGGCTGAGGGACGAGCGCAGCCGCCTCGGCCAACTGGAGATCGGCCGCAGGCTGGACAAGAGCGTGCGCGCCTCCCTGCAGCTGAGCTACGACGACTGCACCGGGCTCCAGCGCCGCCTGCTGCGGCTGCTCAGCATGGTCAGCGCCCCCGACGTGCCCGGCTGGGTGGCGGGGGAACTGCTCGCCACCTCCGAACCCGAGGGCGCCGACCAGCTGGAGGCGCTCATCGACGCCCAGCTCGCCGAGTGCTCGGGCATCGACCTGTCCGGGGTGATGCGCTACCGGCTGCACGACCTCGTCAAGATCTTCGCCCGTGAGCTGGCGCTGTCCGACGACGACGAGAGTCACCGCAGGGCGGCCGTCGAGCGGGTCCTGTCCGGCTACCGCCGCCGCGCGGAGGCCGCGGCAGTGGCCCGCTGGCCCCAGGACTGGGGGCGCAGGGCCAAGCCCACCGGCGCGGAGCCCGCCCCGGCGGCGACGCGTGAGCAGACCTCGGCGGCCGACTGGCTCAACGCCGAGCGGCTCACCCTGGTCGCCGCGATCGGCCAGGCCAGGAGCATGGAGATGTGGGAGCTGGCCTGGGGACTCGGCCGGGCCTTCTGCTCGCTCTGCCACTCCCTGCGGGCCTACTGGTCCGACTGGCGGGCGGTCGCCGAGATCCTGTGCGAGGCCGCGGACCACATGGGCGACCCGCGGGCGGTGGGCATCGCGCTGCTGGACCGGTCGGCGGTGGCGGGCGGGCAGGGCGGTCACCGCAGCGCCAGGACGGACGCGGAGCGGGCACTGGAGATCTTCATCGACCTCGGCGAGACCTGGTGGGCGGCGCGGGCGATGCGCGCGGTCGGCATGGCCCTGTTCAACGACGGCCACCTCGACCGCGGACAGGGCCACCTCATCGGCGCCATCACCGCCTTCAAGGGTGAGGACGACCGCTGGTGGGTGGCCAGGACCCAGCGCAACCTCGCCGAGCTCCGGCTCGCCCAGCGCAGGCCGAAGGAGGCGCGGGAGCTGCTGGAGGACGCCCTGGCGGTGTTCGAGCGCGACCGCAACCGCTACTCCGAGGCACAGACGCTGCGCGCGTACGGCGAGGTGCTCGGCGCGACGGCCAGGGAACTGCACGCCGCCGGCGACGTCCGCGCCGCGGGTGAGGAGTTCGCGAGGGCCGGGTTCAGCCTGGACCGGGCCGCCGAGATGTTCCGGCTGCGGGGGGAGCTGTGGGAGGAGGCCAGGTGCCTGCGCGCGGCCGGGGAGGTCGGCAACCCGGCCAACGCGCTGCGCGAGCTCACCTACGTGCGCCGGGCCACCGAGATGCTCACCGCGCTCGGCGACTCCTGGGGCGTCGCCAGGTCCGAGCTGTCGGCGGGGCGCGCCCACGGGCGGCTGGGCCGCACGCGCGAGGCGCAGGAGTCGCTCCTGCGGGCGGTGCACGACTTCGGGGAGCTGGGCGACCGCTGGTGGATGGCGAGGAGCCTGCGCTACCTGGGGGAGGCCCACCTGGAGGCGGGGGACCGGGAGGCCTCGGTCTCCGTCCTGCGGCAGGCCCGGAGCATCTACCGCAGCCTTGGCAATCAGGCGGGGATGGACAGCACCCTGGAGCTCTTGCGCCGCGCGGAAGGCTGAGAGCGTACGCGGGGACGGACGGCACTTTGGGGCTCCCCGCCGCGCGGACGGCTGGGAGCGTACGCGCGGCCGGGGGAGCCGGGGCGTCAGGACTCGGCGGCCGTCAGCAGGTGCCGGGCGGCGTCGCGCGCCTCGTCGATGCTCTCGTGGAACAGCTTCCTGACCTGCTGGGCCTGCTCGGTCAGGTGCTCCAGCCCGGGGAGGGTGAGCGCGTCCTCCGCGGTCTCCGCGACCAGCGCCTCGTACTGCGGGGTCCGCTCGGCGAGCACCTGGAGCTGCCGGTAGGCGCGGTAGACGCCGTCGGCCTTGCGGACCTGCCTGGCGTACTCCTCCAGCGCGCGGACCCGCCTGGTCAGTGAGATCTCGGCGGTCTCCAGGGCCTTGACGTAGGGGGTGAAGGCCTCGGCCACCTCGGGCGGAGGCGAGCCCGGTACGAGCCGGTTGTGCTCGGACCTCATGTCCGACAGCCGCACCAGTTTCCTGGCGATCTGCCAGGTCTGGTCGGGCAGGGTCACCGCGTTGTCGATCGTGTCGAGCAGGCGGGCCCGGTTGATCTCGGAGTTGAGGACCGCCTCGGTGGCGTCCTGCGTGCGGCGCAGCAGGTCACCGCAGTCGTCGTCGAGGTCCTCCGGCAGGATGAACCTGTCCTTGTGCTCCATGGCCACCCGGACGCGCCGCCGCTCCCGCCGGTTCTCGGGGTCGTCGCTCAGGCCGCGCAGCGCGGAGAAGGAGATCAGGACGAGGACGGCGATGAAGCCCACCGTGGCGCTCAGGCTCGCCATGAGCAGCAGGAGCCCGGCGATCGCGATGAGTTTGACGGGGTCGGGCCCGCCGCGGCGGGGGACCTGTCCCAGCCGGGCCGCGCGCAGTGCCTGCGGGCTGGCACGTAAGACCGAGGAGATCGGGTCGGGCAGGGCCGGATCGATCAGCAGGTGCGGGGGGCGTCTCCTCGGATCCACGCGACCTCCTCGTGACGGGGTACCGGCGGGTCCTTCCACTGTCCCCTATAGATAGAGGTATGGCGCATTTATGGATGGCATATGAGGACATCGGTAATTACGGAAACCGGCGCCGGGTGTTAACTGCCCGCGCGTAAAGCGACGTATAAACTCGAAGGCGATGAACGACTTAACGCGTTGGATCGATCTCGAAGGTGCCGCCAACGTCCGCGACCTCGGCGGGCTCGCCACGGTGGACGGCGGGACCACACGCTTCGGCCGGATCTACCGGTCGGACAACCTGCAGGGGCTGACCGGGCGGGACGTCCGGCAACTCGTCACCGACCTGAAACTCCGCAACGTCGTCGACCTGCGCTCGGGCGCCGAGGTGCGCCTGGAGGGACCGGGGCCGCTCACCGAGGTGCCGGAGGTGAGCATCCACCACCACACCCTGTTCGCCGAGGGCGGCGTGTACACCGACGTCGAAGCCGACACCATCGAGGGCGACAAGGTGCTGCCCTGGACCGAGCGGGACGAGGAGGATCTCGCCGAACTCCGGGTGACCGGGTTCTACTACGGCTACCTCCGCGACCGCCCCGACTCGGTGCTGGCCGCGCTGCGCGCCATGACCCGCGACGAGGGGGCCGCCCTCGTCCACTGCGCAGCGGGCAAGGACCGCACCGGTGTCCTCTGCGCCCTCGCGCTCGAGGTCGCCGGCGCCACCCGCGAGGCGATCGTCGACGACTACGTCGCCACGGCCGACCGCATCGAGGGCATTCTGGTGCGGCTGCGCTCCAGCAACACCTACCGCACCGACCTCGACACCCGCCCGGCCGACGACCACCGCCCGAGGCCGGAGTACATGGAGCAGTTCCTGAGCGTCCTCGACGACCGGTTCGGCGGCCCGCTGGAGTGGCTCGCCTCGCACGGCTGGACCGAGGCCGACTCGCGGACCCTCCGCGCCCGCCTGCGCGACTAGCGGTTCCCCAGGACGAGCCCGCCCGCGCGTGGCGGTTCCCCAGGGCGAACCCGCTCGCGGGCAGCGGTTCTCCGGCAGGACGGGCCCGCCCGTGCGAACCAGGGGTTCTCCAGGTCGAGCCCGTCCGCTCGGCTAGGGGTTCTCCAGGACGACGACCCGGCGCTCGGCGGCCGAGCGCCGGGCGGCCTCCAGCACGGTGAGAGCCTCGACGACCTCTCCGGGGGCGACCGGTGGAGGGGCGCCCTCGCGCAGGCACGCCAGCACGGCCCGGTAGAAGCCGGCGTAGGCGCCGGGCTCCGTGGGGACGGCACACACATCGCCACCGGAGCCACCGGAACCCGCGCCGCCGTCCGCGCCGAGAGTGCCCCACCGCTCGGCCGGCTCCTCGCCGAAGCCGGGGGAGGCGGGGGTCAGACCGGCGCGCAGCTGCTCCTCCTGCACGTCCAGGCCGTACTTCAGGTAGCCCGCCCGCGAGCCGAGCACCCGGAAGCGGGGCCCCAGCCGGGGAGTGACCGCGCTGACCCACAGGTGCGAGCGGGCCCCGCTCGCGTGGGAGACGGCGATGAAGGTGTCGTCGTCGGCGTTCACCCCGGAGCGGCGCACGTCAGACTCGGCGTAGACGTCGACGGCCGGGCCGAGCAGCCGCAGGGCCTGGTCGACCAGGTGGCTGCCGAGGTCGTACAGCAGCCCGGCGACCTCCTCGGTCCCGCCCGTCTCGCGCCAGCCGCCCTTCGGCACCGGCCGCCAGCGCTCGAAACGCGACTCGAACCGGGTGACCTCGCCCAGCTCGCCCGCCGCGACCAGGCGCCCGAGCGTGAGGAAGTCGCCGTCCCAGCGCCGGTTCTGGAACACGGTCAGCATCAGGCCCAGATCGCGCGCCAGCTCCGCCAGGGCGCGCGCCTCCGCGGCGGTCGCGGCCAGAGGCTTGTCCACCACCACCGGCAGGCCCGCCTTCAGCGCGGCCTGCGCCAGCGGGACGTGAGTGCGGTTGGGGGAGGCGATCACGACCAGGTCGACGGAGTCCCACAGCTCGGCCGCGTCCCGGACCGCTCGCGCGCCGTACTTCCCCGACACCTCGGCGGCCCGCTGCGGGTCACCGGTGACCACCGCGGACAGTCTCAGGCCGGGCGTCGCGGAGATCAGCGGGGCGTGGAAGAACGCCCCCGCCACCCCGTACCCGACGAGGCCCACGCGCAGGTCGGTCATCGCGCGGCCAGGGAGCCGGTGGACGGGGTGCCGGTGGGCAGGGCGCCGGCGGTCAGGGTCTCGTGCGGGTGCCCGGTCCCGTCCCCGGCGCGGAGGTCAGTCACCGCGCTGCTCGTCACGCTCGGCCAGGAACGCCTCGAACTGGGCGGCGAGCTCGTCGCCGGTCGGCATCTCCGAGGACTCGGCCATCAGGCTCTCGCGCTCGGAGCCCGCCGCGAACGCGTCGTACTGCTGCTCCAGGCCGGTGATGGCGGTGGACAGCTCCTGGGAGGCCTGGATCTGCTCGGCGATCTCGGCGTCGGTCTTCTCCGCGGCCTCGCGCAGGCCCTCCAGCGGGAACACCAGCCCGGTGCTCCTGGTGACCGCCTCCAGGGCGGTCACCGCGGCCGACGGGTATTCGGCCTGGGCCAGGTAGTGCGGCACGTGCACGGCGTAACCGAGGGCGTCGTGCCCCTTGGCGCCGAGCCGGAACTCGATCAGCGAGGCGACGCTGCCGGGCACCTGGACCTTGCCGAAGGCGCTGGTCTGGCCGGTGACCAGCTCGGGGCGGCTGGCGTGGCCGGTGACGCCCAGCGGGCGGGTGTGCGGGACGGCCATCGGGATGCCGTGGACGGTCACCAGCCTGCCGACGTTCAGCCGGGTGACCAGCGTGCCGACGGCGGCGGTGAACAGCTCCCACTCCCGGTCCGGCTCGGGGCCGCTGAGCAGCAGGAACGGGGTTCCGGTGGTGTCGTGCAGGAGGTGCAGCGACAGCTCGGGGCTCTCCAGGTCCACCCAGTGGTCGGTGTCGAAGGTCATGGTGGGCCGCCGGGAGCGGTAGTCCAGCAGGCGGTCCACGTCAAAGGTCGCGACGACCCGGTGCTCCAGCTCGTCGAGCAGGTGGGTGATGGCGAGCCGCCCGGCGCCGCCCGCGTCCACGAACCCGTCGAAGTGGTAGAGCAGCACCGGATCGGTCAGCTCAGGGACGTCTCCGCTGAGCCGGTAGAGATCCGTCGGGTCGAACACCGTTTTCCAGCCTTTCGTCGGTCGTCTCTTCAGCTCAACCCGCGGAGGGTCCGCTGAATTCCGCCTACCCTCGGCGATCACACGGCACCCTACCGGGGCACAATGGGTCACATGCAGTCTGACCCTGAGCTCGAGGAGTTCGCGACCCGTCTGTTCGACCTGGCGAGGTCCGGCGAGACGGAGCGACTCCGAGCCTACGTCGGAGCAGGGGTCCCGGTCGATCTCACCAACGACAGGGGCGACACCCTGCTGATGCTCGCCGCCTACCACGGCCACGCGGAAACGGTCCGGGCACTGACCGAGCTGGGCGCCGACCCCGGCAGGGCCAACGACCGCGGGCAGACGCCGCTGGCGGGCGCGGTCTTCAAGAAGGAACCCGACGTGATCAGGGCACTTCTGGAGGCCGGGGCCGATCCGCACGCCGGAACCCCCTCGGCGGCGGACGCGGCCCGCATGTTCGGCCAGCACGAATACCTGGAATGGTTCGCGCGATAACTCAGAAACCACGATATCCAGGTGTTTCCTGATGTATAGGAAAACAGGCCACCTTCAGCCATCCTGGGGTGGTGGGAACTACTACTAAGCGTAGGTCAGGCCTATCTCTCCGCATCCCCCCGTTACCCTGTCCCTTCCCCAGTGAGGTCAACCCCCATGTCGAGAGGGTCAACGCCGAGACCCTCGACTGGCTCGTCGACAGGGGCATCCTGGAGGACGCCGAGACCGTCGAGCGCTACCGTCAAGCCAAGTACGGCTGGCTGGGAGCCCGCACGTACCCCTATGCCGAACACCACACGCTCCGCCTGGCGACCGACTGGTGCGTGTGGCTGTTCGCCTTCGACGACGCCTTCTGCGAGTCGGGCCGCGGCGCCGGTGAGATAACCCGCGCCCTGCCCCGCCTCTTCACCGTCCTCGACGACCTGGAGGCCGGCCAGGAGGTCGACGACGTCTTCGCCGGGGCGCTCCTGGAGATCAAGACCAGGATCTCCACGTACGGCGACGACGACCAGCTCGACCGCTGGCGCGCCGTCACCAAGGACTACCTCTTCGCCCAGGTGTGGGAGGCCGCCAACCGCGAGGCCGACGTCGTGCCGAAGGTGGACGACTACATCTTCATGCGGCGGCGTACCGGAGCCATGCTCACCGTCTTCGCCCTCATCGACCTCGCCAGCGGATGCAGCCTCACCCCCGAGGAGTGGCGCCACCCCGACGTCAAGGCGATCACCGAGAGCGCCAACGACGTCGTCGTCTGGGACAACGACCTCATTTCGTACGCCAAGGAGAGCGACAGCGCCAACTCCCGCAACAACCTGGTGAGCGTGCTCGCCAGGCACCGGGGCTACTCGCGGCAGCAGGCCATGGAGGCGATCGGAGCCATGCGCAACCGGGCCATCGCCGACATGGTGGCGCTGCGCCCCTCGCTGGAGGCGCTCGGCTCCGAGGCGGTGCTCGCCTACGTGCGCGGCCTGGAGTTCTGGATCAGCGGCAGCGTCGACTACTCGCTGACCAGCTCCCGCTACACGGGCGCATGGCAGCAGGAGGCGCCGAAGCCCCCCGCGGGATGAACGAGCTCACCCCTGGAGGACCTGGCCGTCCTCGTGGTCTCCGAGCGCGAGGACGATCAGCTCCTCCAGGTTCAGCTTCCTGCCCTGGGCGAAGGCCTTCTCGTGAGCCTCCTCACCGAGGACGCGCTTGCACTCCTTGACGCAGCGGTCGTGCTCGGAGTTGAAGAACGGGGAGCCCAGCTGCGGCATCCCGAAGGTCCGCCAGTTGGCCTGGCCGCCGCCCATCAGCCGGGCGGCGAGCGCCGCCTGGCCGTCCTCCAGCGCCTGCTTGGCCACCACCTCGATCGCCAGGCCGATCCCGAGCACGTCGTGGAAGTAGCGCTTGAGCCGGAGCGCCTCGCGCGCGTTCGACATGGCCTCGGGGGAGCGGCCCATCGCCTGGTACACGCTGGCGAGCGCGTAGATGGCGTACGAGCGCAGCCACAGCTCGCCGCGCTGGGTGCAGACCGCGATGCAGTCGCGCAGCAGCACCTCGGCCTCGGCCGGTTCGTTCTGGATGAGCAGCACCATGGACAGCTCGACGATCGAGGGCAGCAGGCCCGGGTTGAGCTCGCGCCCGCTCTTGTGGAACTCGATCGCCACGCCCAGCAGCGCGCTCGCCTTCTGCAGGTCGTTCTGCAGGAACGCGGCCGTGCCGAGCATCTTGGTGGCCAGGATGACCGCGCCCGAGTCGCCGACCCTGACGGCGTCGGAGCTGCACTGCTCCGCCGCCTCGATGGCGCCGGTGATGTTTCCCTGCGCGCTGTTGATGTAGGACAGCACCCACAGCGCCTTGCACCGGTCGGGGCTCGGCTGGGGCGCCAGCTCCAGGGTCTTCTCCAGGTAGAGCCTGCCCTCGCGGGCCAGCCCGCAGGCCACCCACATGAACCACAGGGAGGACAGCAGCTTCAGCCCCGCCTGCACCTCGCCGGGGGTGCGCAGGCAGTGGTCGAGCGCGACGCGGATGTTGTCGTGCTCGTGGCGCATCCTGACGTACCAGTAGACCTGGCGGGCGCCCGACCAGGCGTCCTCGCTCCGCTTGGCCAGCTGCAGGTAGTAGTCGCGGTGCTTCTCCCTGATCGTGGCCGTCTCGCCGAGCTTGTCCAGCCACTCCTCGCCGTACTGCCGCAGGGTGTCGATCAGCCGGTAGCGGTGCCCCGAGGGAGTGCCGTCGCTCAGCAGGATCGACTTCTCCACCAGACTGGAGATGAGCTCCATGATGTCCTCGGACGGGAGGCTGCCGCTCGAGCAGACGTAGCGGGCGGCGTCGAGCTCGAAGTCCCCGGCGAAGACCGACAGCCGCGCCCACAGCAGCCGCTCGGCCGGCTCGCACAGTTCGTGGCTCCAGCCGATCGCGGCCCGCAGCGTCTGGTGCCTGGGCAGCGCCGTGCGGCTGGCTCCCGCGAGCAGGCTGAACCGGTCGGCCAGCAGGCCGAGGATCTGCTCCACCGACAGGGCGCGCATCCGGACCGCGGCCAGCTCGATGGCGAGCGGGATGCCGTCGAGGCGGCGGCAGAGCTCGGCCACCGGGCCGACGTTGTACTCGTCCAGCATGAAGTTGGGCACCACCGCGCTGGCCCGCGCGACGAAGAGCTGCACCGCCTCGTTGGTGAAGATGTCCTCGCCAGGGGAGTCGCCGGGAACGGCCAGCGGCGGGATGGTGACCGTGTGCTCGCCCCTGGCGTTCAGCGACTGGCGGCTGGTCGCCAGGATGGTCAGCCCCGCGGCGTTGCCGAGCAGGTCCTCGAAGAGGGCGGCGCACGCGTCGACCAGGTGCTCGCACGTGTCGATGATCAGGAGGATCTCGCGGTCGCCCAGCCACTCGACCAGCGTCTCGTCCGCCGAGCGGGCGGACTGGTCGGCGATCCCGAGGGCCGAGGTGATCGTGTGGCGGACCATGCCCGAGTCCTGGAGGCGGGCCAGGTCGGCGAACCAGACGCCGTCCTTGAAGTCGCCCCGTATCTGGTGCGCGATCCGCAGGGCGGTGCGGGACTTGCCGACGCCCCCGATGCCGGTCACCGTGACCAGGCGGTACTCGCCCAGCCGCTGCCGGAGTGTGGTGAGCAACCTGGTGCGCCCCACGAAGCTGGTCAGCTCGTTGGGCAGATTGCCGTCTCGCCGCCATCCTGCTGGCGTTGTCATGGCGCCTCACGGGGGGATAGCCGGAACCTGCCACCGCATCGTACCGTCTGGGCTCCCGCCTGTCCCCGGCGTCACGGGGTACGGGGCCGGGCTTTCAGGATGGCCGGGGAGGAAACGGATCCTCTCCCGGGCCGTGCTTTCTCCGAGGGCTTTCTCCGAGGGCGAAGGGCGACCTTTCCGCGGGAGGGAGGGCGCGGGTGGCGCGGGTGGCTAGCATGGAGCGCGTGACAGTGCGCGAACCCGATGACCTGCGTCCCGTCGATCTCGCCGACGACGGGCTGCCGATCCTGCCCGACCAGACCGCCGACGACACCGATCTCGGCTGGAGCGAGTGGCGCGAGGCCGACGACGACGCCCGCCTGATCGAGGACCGCCCTCCCCACTGGGGATGACTCCGCGGGCGGGGTCCCGCCGTGGGAACCCCGCCGTGAGCCGCCCCGCCGTGAGCCCTGCTGGGAGCCCCGCCGGGAGACGGGCTAGGAGACGACGTCCTTGACGCGGAAGCGGCGGAAGGCGAACGCGATCAGGATCGCCGAGTAGGTGACGGAGACGGCCACCCCCTTGAGCATGCCGTCGTACTCCGGCTGCGGGGCCAGGGCGTCCAGCCACGCGGTGTTCCAGAACGTCGGCAGAAACTCCCTGAGCCAGCCGAGCGCCTCGACCGCCTGCAGGATGTTGCTGACGATCACCAGGCCGACCGCCCCGCCGACCGCTCCCAGCGGGGAGTCGGTGCTGACGGAGAGCAGGAAGGCCAGGGCCGCGACCACGAACTGGCTGACCAGGGCGTAGCCGATCACCACCCCGAACCGGGGCAGCACGTCCAGGGCGGCGATCGTCTCACCGGTCCCCGGCACCCGGACGTCGTTCCACCCGAAGGCGAGGGTCCCGGCCAGCAGGGCCATCACCGGCAGGCAGATCACCGCCGCCGCCGAGTAGCCCATCGCGACGACCAGCTTCTGCCGCAGCAGGCGGTCGCGCGGGATCGGGGCGGCCAGCAGGTAACGCAGCGACGACCAGCTGGCCTCGCTGGCCACGGTGTCGCCGCAGAACAGCGCCACCGCGACGACCAGCAGGAAGCTCGCCGACACCGACAGGGCGAAGGCCGCGAAGTTCAGCCCGCCCTCGGTGGCCAGGTCGGAGATGCGCAGCGTGGTGGTGGGCTGCCCGGATCCGGCGCCGACCTTGAAGGCGATCACCAGGATCCACGGCAGCGCGAGCAGCAGGCCGAACATCACCAGCGTGCGGCGCCGCTTGAACTGCCGGACGATCTCCACGGCGAGCGGCAGCGTGCGCCCCGGCGCGTATCCGCGCGCCGAGCCGTTCTCCGCGAGGCCGTTCTCCGGGGCGCCGTTTCGCGCGGGGCCGCCCCGCGCGACGCCGTTCTCCGGGGCGCCGTTTCGCGCGGGGCCGTCGCCCGTCGCGCCGGTCATGGTGCCGCGGGCACCGTCGGTGTCGCTCACGCCTTCTCTCCGATCAGGTCCAGGAAGACGTCTTCCAGGCGGGTGCCGGAGCCGTTGACCGGGGTGCGGCTGCTCAGCAACTCGGCCACGGTCCCGGCCGTGACGAGGCGCCCGCGGTGCATGACCACCACGTGACTGCAGGTCTGTTCCACCTCGGCGAGCAGGTGGCTGGAGACGATGACCGTGCGGCCCCCCCTGGCGTAGCGGATCAGGACCTCGCGCATCTCGCGGATCTGGGGCGGGTCGAGACCGTTGGTGGGTTCGTCCAGGACGAGCAGGTCGGGCAGGCCGAGCATGGCCTGCGCGATGGCCAGGCGCTGGCGCATGCCCTGCGAGTAGGTGCGGACGGTGCGGTCCAGGGCCTTGCCGAGGTCGGCGATCTCCAGGGCCTCGGCGAACCGGGCGTCCTCGGCGGGCCGGCCGGTCGCCTTCCAGTACAGCTCCAGGTTGTCGCGGCCGTTGAGGTGCGGCAGGAAACCCGGGCCCTCGACGAACGAGCCGAGCCTGGACAGGACCGGGGCGCCGGGCACCACCCGGTGCCCGAAGATCCGGATCTCGCCGCCGTCGGGTTTGATCAGGCCCATCAGCATGCGCAGGGTGGTGGTCTTGCCGGCCCCGTTGGGGCCGAGCAGGCCGAGCACCTGGCCGTGCTCGACGGTGAACGACAGGTCGTTCACCGCGAGCTCGCCGTTCCGGTACGCCTTGGTCAGGCCGTGGATCCGCAGCGGTACGGAGTCCAGCTCCGGGTCGTGCTCGTCGGCGGCGCGGCGGCGCCCGGCGAGCAGCAGGGCCGCCGCGACGGCGAGGGAGAGCAGCGGCAGCGCCCAGATCCACCAGGCGGGGCCGGTCGAGGGGGTGCGCAGGGTGGCGTGGGTGGGGACGGTCACGGCCGGCGAGGCCAGGGCGACCCTGTAGACGGCCGGGGGCGCGGGGGTGCTGTAGCCGAGGTCGGTGGTGGTGAACGCGACGCGCAGCCGGTGCCCGACCTCGAACCTGTGGTCGATGGCCGGCAGGGTCACGGTGGCCTCGCCGGAGCCGCCCTCGGGAATCGCGATCCTGACCGGGGCGACGAGCCCCTCGGGCAGGATCGGTGCCTGCGTCGCGCCCGCGACGTCGTAGAGCTTGGCGAACAGCGTCACCTCATCCGCCGCGCGCGTCCCGCCGCTTCCGGCCCGCGTCTCGGCGGCCTCGGCGGCCCCCGCTTCCGCCTCGCCGGTGTCCGAGCCGCTCCCCGCGGCGTCACCCGCTGCGGCGTCACCCGCCGCGGGGGCGGACGGTTCGGGCGTCACCCGCACCCGTACGGTCGAGCTGCCGGTGACCTGGAGCGGGGCGGCCAGCGGGGCGGAGTCGAAGGTGGCGCTCTGGCCCGCCATGTCGATCGACAGGTTCGCGGTGGCGCCTCCGCCGAGACCGCCGAAGCCGGGGACCGCGGAGATCGAGGCGGGGGATCCGCCGGGCGGGTTGGCCACCTGCTGGTCGGGTCCGCTGAGCGGTACGGAGGTCTGGCCGGTGCCGGACAGTCCCGGATAGCCGCCGGCCACGGCGTGCAGCTGGACCGGGCGCCGGGTGCCGGGGTCGCGTCCGCCGTCGCGGGTGACGGTGAAGGCGCCGCCCTCCCGGCCGGCCCCTCCGTCCTCCTTCAGGTGGCGGTCGAACCAGCCGAGCGTCCTGTCGTGCAGCCAGTCGACCTCACCGTTGCCGCCGTCGTGGCCGCCGTCGAACCAGGCGACCTCCACCGGGGCGCCGGTTGCGGCGATCGCCCTGGCGTTGGCGTCCGCCTGGCCCAGGGTGAACAGCGAGTCGCGCTGTCCCTGCAGCAGCAGCGTCGGAACCTTGATCCTGCCGGGCACCGAGATCGGGCTGGACCTGCGCAGCGTCGCCACCGCGTCCGCCGTCGCCCGGCCGCTCTCCGCCACCTTCTGGTACATGTCACAGATCTCCGGCAGGAACCGGCCGCACCGGACCTCCTCCGCGGTGAGCGGCCGGGGTGGCGCGGACGGCGTCCCGGCACCGCCGGCCCCGTCCTCTCCGTTTTCCTCGCGGCCCTCTGCGTCCTCCTCGCGGCCCGCGCCGCTCCCGCCGCCGAGGGCGGCCAGGCCGGCCGCGCCCGGCGCGGGACCGCCGCGGCTGAAGAACAGCCCGGCCCACATGCGCTTGAACACCCCGCTCTCCGGGCCCTGCCCGGTGGCGTTCGGGAACAGCGCGTCGGCCAGGTCGTACCAGGTGATCTGCGGGACGATCGCGTCGATCCTGGGGTCGTGGGCGGCGGCCATCAGCGCGATGGCCCCGCCGTAGGAGCCGCCCGCGACGCCCACCCTCGGGTCGCCCGCCGCGTCGAGCCGGACCTCGGGCCGCCTGGCGACCCAGTCGACCAGCTGGCGCACGTCCTTGACCTCGTAGTCGGGGGAGTTCAGCGCGATCTGCCCCGAGGAGCGGCCGAAGCCCCGCGCGGACCAGGTCAGCACGGCGTAGCCGTCCTGAGCCAGCCGTACGGCGGCGTCCCTGACGCTCTGCTTGCTGCCGCCGAAGCCGTGCGCGAGCAGCACGGCCGGAGCCCTGCCGCCTCCGGCCGGAGGGAAGAAGCTCGTGTCCAGGGTGACCCGCTGGTCGTCACCCGGCCCGTCGACCACCGTGATCATCTGGTTCCGGGCCCGTACGTCCGGCTCGGACGGCCATACCAGCCAGACCGCGACACCGGCGACCAGCACGGCGATCACGGCGATCACGGTGATTCCCGGGACCCGGACGGCCCGTTTTCCCCCACGTTGCATGACGAGAGCCTACTGATCGGAGCTGAGAGCCTCCTGAGACCGCTCTCAGGAGCGTTCCCGCCGGTCAAGCGCGGGCAAACCGCCGGCGGGCCGCCGCGGCCGGCGGCGGAACCGGACGCGGGTGATCACCTGCGGGGCAGGAGGGAGGGAGTGGTCCCGATACTCAGGGTTGTCCCCGATTGCGGAGCGAGGTAAAGGAGCGGCATCATTTCGATGCGTGAAGCCAGTAGAGAGCCTTCGAAGAAGAGCCACTCCCGTCCTTGAGTGGGCTCTGCCGTATTGGACGCGTGGGAAGGCCGGCAGGGAGACCCCGGAGGACCTGTTCAGGCTCCTCTATCTCGGGTGGCTGGTGGCTTTCTCGTTCAAGGTGCTCGGAGCGTCCTGGGACGTCTCCTGGCACTTCAAGTGGCTCCGCGACGACCTGGCCCCGCCGCACCTGCTCAACAGTGTCGGCACCGCCCTCGTCCTCGCCCTCACGATCATCCACGTCTACACCGGCTACGGCGTGGACAAACTCGCGCAGCGCCTCATCACCTGGGGCACGGGCGTCTTCCTGGTCGCGGTCCCGCTGGACCTGATCAACCACCGGATCAACGGGCTCGACATCACCTCGTGGAGCCCGTCGCACCTGATGCTCTACATCGGCACGCTCTTCATGGTCTGCGGCGTGATCCGGGGCTGGTTCGTCCGGGCGGTCCCGGGGCGGACGCGCACGCTGGTCCTCGGCGGGCTCTTCGTGTTCCTCTTCGAGAACGTCTGGTTCCCGGCCCAGCACCAGGAGTACGGCGTGTACGCCATCGCCGCCTGGGACCGGGGAGCGCCGGAGGCCGAGCCGATCCTGATCCAGTTCGCCGCCGAGCAGATCGGGCTGCCGGTGAGCGACAGGGCCGTGGCGCTCCACTTCGCGCTGCCCGTTCCCGACCAGCTCTACCCGCTCTATGCGGCGATGGCCGCCGTCATGGTGGCCGTCTACGCCCGCGCGATGATCGGCCGGATGTTCTCCGCCACCGCCGTGATCGGCGCCTACATCGTCTTCCGCACCCTGATCTGGCCGCTCCTGGCCGTGGCCGACTTCCCGCGCTCGGCGATCCCGGTCTTCCTGATCGCCGGGGCGCTCGCCGTCGACCTGGCGTTCCTGATCAGGATGCCCGTGGTGAGGGCGCTCGTCGGCTCCGTCGGCGCCACCCTCCTCATCGACCAGGCGCTGCGCTTCCAGCACTCGATGTTCATGGCGCCGCCGCTGGTGCCCCCCACGACCATGCTGGTCGGGGGGGCCGGGCTCGCCGTCCTGTGGCTGGCCGCCGAATGGTCGTTCAGCCGTCACACGCTGCGGGCTCAGGACAGGGAGGCGCTGGTCAGCGCGACCGCGACCCCGTAGGCCAGCCCCATCACGGTGATCTCGGCCGCCGCCCACGCGACGACCGCCGTCGCCCGCCGCTCGGCGATGTGCGGCAGCAGGCGGAAGCGGATGTGGGCGGCGAACGGGATCAGCAGCGCCACGCACGCGACCTTGGCCACGACCAGCAGGCCGTACTCGTTGGTCAGCAGGGCCCCGGGCAGCTCGACCCCCGGGGTGAGGGCCATCGTGGCCAGGCCGTTCACCAGGCCGGAGAGCCCGACCACGACCAGCGCGAGGGTCGCCAGCCTGGAGAACTCCGGCAGCACCCTGGCCAGCAGCTCCCGGTCCGCGGCGACCAGCAGGACGACCGCGAGCAGGCCGCCGGTCCACGCCGCCGCGCCCATCACGTGCAGCTCCATCGAGATCATGATGGGGTCGTGCCAGGCCGAGTCGACCGCGTGGCCGGTGACCGGGATCGGCAGCAGCCCGAAGAGGGCGATCACGATCCGCAGCTCGGCCGGCACCTTCTCGCCGTACCGCACGGCGAGCAGCCCGATCCCGGCGTAGGACAGCGCGCAGGCGGCGCTGAAGAGCATGCCCTGCCCGGCGCCGACGCTGTCGACGTACTCGGCGATCATCCCGGGGGTGGGGACCAGGCCGGGGTTCAGCTCGGCCGTCTGGAACACGATGACGGCCAGCGCCAGCAGCGCCCACGCCCAGGCGAAGGTCACGGCCATCGGCCGGGCGCGGCGCATCACCGGCTCGGTGCGGTCCGGGTCGTCGAACCCGAGCAGCTTCGGCAGCAGGCTGAGCCCGACCACCGCCACCGCCGCCAGGTCCAGCAGCACCCGCAGCACCGGCAGCCCGTACTCCACCAGCGGCCCGGGGATCGCGATCCCCGGCACCGCCTCCTGGGGGGCGAGCGCCGTCGCGGCCAGCACGGCCAGCAGGGCCGCGGAGACGAACCCGCCGATCACGAGCCTCCTGGCGGTGCCGGCCTCGGCGGCCCGCTCGGTGGTCACGGTCATCCCGTGCCTCCCTGCTCCCTCGTACGGCGCATCGCCACGACGGTGGCCCCGCCCAGCAGGACGATGGAGCCCGCGATCCACAGCACGGCCATCCCGGCCCCGCCGTTCTGCGCGGCCTCGGCGGCCTGGGCGCCCAGGCCGGGCTCCTGCGGCGCGGCGGCGGAGGCCACCGGGGCGGAGGTGGCGGGCGCCTGAGCGGAGCCGCCGGGGCCGCCGGAGCCGCCCTGGCCGGGGACGGTCAGGGTGAACGTGATCTTGCTGGAGACCGGGTGGCCGTCGGAGGAGAGGATCCTGTAGCCGACCGCGTACACCCCGGCGGGGCCGAGGGGCTTCACGGCGACGCTGACCTTCGCCCTGTCGACGGTGGTCTTCCCGTCCTCCCATCGCGTGCCGTCCGGGCCGATCACGCTGATCTGCGCGAAGCCCTGCCGGACGGGCTGGTCGAAGGTGAGTGTGATCTTCTCGGGTCCGGTGGCCAGCTCGGTACCGTCCTTGGGGTCGCTGCTGATCAGCACGTTGTGGGCCTGCGCCGGGGCGACCGCGCCGAGCAGCGCGGCGGACGCGAGCAGCAGGACCGTGAGTAGCCGCCTCACCGGTCGTGGCCTTCCTTTGGGATCGTCATGACGAAGGACATGCTCCCACCCCGGCCTCCCGCCCGGGAATCGCGCTCGCGCGGGTCACCCGCGCCCCCGCTCAGGGTCACGCCCCGGCGAGGGGGCCCGGGGACCTCCCGGCGGGGAGTAGGAGCCCGGGGGAACGGAGTCAATGACTATGAGGATGACAAACATTCAAAAAACGAAGAATATGCAGAGTTATCTGGTAAAAGCCCTTTAGGGATAGTTTGCTTGGATTTATCGGGCTGGAAAACAACCGTTAAACCTTGACGAATTCGGCACGTGATCCTTAGCCTCGCTTCGAGCAGCGGCACCGATTCGCCGCGCTCGCGCGCGGCAGAGGCGGCAGAGGCGGCAGAGAAGGCGCCGTTCGCCCGCGCCGGTGTCGGGTCGCGGGCCTTCTTGACGGAAACGCCGCGCCGGGCACGAGATCCCTGGACGGATGCTCGTCGTCGACGCCCTGCTCGGGAGCCGGTCGGGAAAAGTCAGCACAAGGGAGCCGCGGGGCCATTTCGAGGCCGCCGCGACAGACCGGACGGAAGGCGCCTGAAATGTCGATGTCGCTGGTGAACGGATGGGAAAGGGCGTCCCGCGCGGGCGTCGTCGAAGAGATCGGCCGGACCCGATGACGGCCGACCCCGCGCGGCTCGGCGCGACGTCCGTGGAGTTCACCGGAGCGCGGGGCGGCGAGTCGCCGCTCAGCTGGGGCCAGCTGGCCATCTGGCGGCTCACCCGGTGGCTGGACGACGACGACCCGTACTTCAACATGCCCTGGGTGCTGCCCGTCTACGGCAGGCGCGACCTCGACGCCGTCCTGCGGGCGCTGCGCGCGCTCGTCGAGCGGCACGAGACGCTGCGGACGACGTACGAGGAGACGCCCGGCGGGCTGGTCCAGCGCGTGGCGCGCCAGGGCCGGTTCACCGTCGAGACGTACGACGCAGGGGAGGCCAGACCGCTCGCCGCCGCCAGGGAGCTCTCCGTCCGGCTGGCCGCCACCGCGTTCGACTACGCGGCCGACCTGCCGTTCCGCTGTGCCGTCGTGACCGTCGACGGCCGTCCCAGGACGGTGGCCCTCACCCTGTCCCACCTGGCCGTGGACGGCGGGGCCCTGGAGGTGCTGGCGCGCGACTGGCGGGACCTGCTCGCCGGTGGCGAGATGGCCGCTCCCGGCTGGCAGCCGATGGACCAGGCCGCCTTCGAGCGCGAGGGGGCCGGCGCCGCCCGCGGCGAGCGGACGCTGCGTCACTGGCGCGCGATCCTGGAGCGGGCGCCTCTGACCATGTTCGACTTCCCCCGTACGACGCCGGAGGAGCCGCGGTTCGTCAAGGTCGGCATGGAGTCGGCCGCCACCGCGGCGGCGGCCGAGGTGCTGGCGGCGCGCTGGTCGGTCAGCACGGCCAGCGTGCTGACCACGGCGAGCGCGGTGCTGCTGAGCGCGCTCACCGGCCACCGCGAGGTGGTCATGCAGCTCATCGTGGCCAACCGGCACGACCCCAGGGTCGCCGCCATGGCGGGCAGCGCCGTACAGGACGGGATCTTCGTCCTCGGCCTGCCGGGTGGAACGTTCGCGGACGCCGCCCGCGCCGGGCACCGGCAGGCGCTGACCGCCTACCGGAACGCGCACTACGACCCGTACCGGATGATGGCGCTGCGCGAGGAGATCGGCCGCGAGCGCGGGCGGCCCGTGGACCTGTCGGCCTACTTCAACGACGCGAGGACCGTCGGCCACTGGCCCCACCTGCCCGCGGTCGAGCCACCGGGCGACCCCGCCGCGATCGCCGCCCTCACCGAGCGGACCAGGACCTTCCACGTCGGATCCTGGCCCGAGGTGGACGCCACGGCCCTGTTCGCCACCGGCACCGCCACCAACACCTGCGAGCTGTACCTGATGGCCGACACCGCCTACCTGCCGCGTCCCACGGCCTACGCGCTGCTGCGCGGGCTGGAGACCCTGCTGGTCGCCTCCGTGGCCGGGGACGTCCCGCTCGACGAGGTCGCCGGGCTGTGCGGCATCGTCCCGGCCGAGCGCCCCGTCCCCCGGCCCGGCGGCGCGCCCGGCACCGGCACGGCGAAGGCCACGGGGGACCCCGGAGCGCAGGGACCGAGGGCGGTGGCCGGTGACCACGTCTGACCACCACCTCGCGCCGGACGGCCGCGCGGCGCTCGCCGAGCCGACACGCAGGGCGGGGCCCTGGTGGGTGGCCGGCATCTCGCCGGCCAACCTGGCGCTCTGGATGGCCTATTTCGGGCCGCTCCAGGTCCTGCCCGCCGCCGAAGGGCGCGCCGAGGACCTCGGCGTCATCAACATCGCCAACTCCGGCCCCCAGGTGCTCGGCCCCGTCATCGCCGGCCCCATCGTGGCCGGTCTCGGCGGCTACCCCGTCCTCTACCTGACCTCGGCGGCCCTCGCCCTCCTGGGCGCCGGCCTCGTCTGGAAGGTCCGCTCGGTCCCCTGAGCGTCCGGCTCCCGGCGCCCACCCCGCGGAAAGACCGGCGGAAGGGCCGGTGAGGGTATGAGGTCCCTCGTGCCGGTGTGGCGTCCTTCCCTCAGCGTTGTATCCATGCCACTCCCGATCCGATCGGTTACCTTACGGTCGCTGCGGGTGATGGAACCCTTCGGGTATGGCAGTGGTAGCTCCCCGGCCCGTCCTGGGAATCGTGCTCCTGATCTTCGTCAGTGCCGCATGGGGATCGGCTTTCCCGCTGATGAAGGACCTCATCGTCCGCATGCCCGTGGCGGACCTTCTCGCCGAGCGGTACGGCATCGCCACCCTCGTGCTGCTCGCTCTCCGCCCGAAAAGCCTGCGAGGGCTGTCGGAGAGCACCTGGCTGACCGGCATCCTGCTCGGCCTGCTGTTCGGCGTGGGCCAGACGGCCCAGGCGGTCTCGCTGCACGATCTGCCCTCGTCGGTCTCGGGGTTCACGGTCGGCTCGTACGTGGTGATCACCCCGGTTCTCGGGCTGTTCCTGCTCGGGGCCAGGACCTCGGTCCGCGTCTGGGCGGCGGTGGCGCTGGCCATGGCCGCGATGACCGCGTTCACCCTGATGAGGGGGACGGAGGGTGACATCGCCCTGCCCGCGCTGGCCGCCACCCTGCTGTCGGCGGTCCTGTACGCGGCCCACACGCTGGTGCTCGGCAACTCCGCCGAGGCGCGGCAGAACGCCTACGCGGTCACGGTGATCCAGCTTGGCACCATCGCCGTCATGACGGGCGTCCTCGCCGCGCCGGACGGCCTGACCCCGCCCTCGACGCCGGGTGACTGGGCGATTCTCGGCCACCTGTCGATCGTGGCCTGCGCCCTGGGTTTCCTGGCCCGCTCCTGGGGCCAGGTCCACGTCTCGCCGGTGTCCGCCGCGGTGATCCTGTCGGCCCAGCCACTCTGGGTGACCGCGCTCGCCGTGGCGCTGTACGGGGAGCCGCTCACCACGGGCGTATACCTCGGCGGGGGGCTGATCGCCCTCGCCATGCTCCTGGTCGTACTGCCCAAGGGGCTGTTCAGCTCAGTTCGGCGAGGGAGAGACCCAGTTCCGCCGCCGCGGCCGTCCGGATGAACTCGATCATCCGCGCCCGCGAGAGCACCCGCCGGTGCACCGTCACCTGCGTGGACAGGCCGTCGATGAGGGACATGACCCGCCAGGTCGCGCCCTCGGGGTCCGCGCAGGTGAAGATCCCCGCCACCACGCCGTCGTCGATGATCGCGCGGAGGGCGCCCTTCCAGCGCATGTCGATCCTGCGGGACATCTCCTCAAGCTCGGCGTTGCGCATCGACTCCGCCCAGGCGTCGATCCACAGGGCCCATGACTTGGACTTCCCGCTGGGCGGATAGAACCTGAGCAGAGCTCGCAGCCGGTCGAGCGGGGAGCCGCCCGACTCCTCCACCTTGACGAGCGCGTCCAGGTCGAGCTGGGCGGCGTAGGAGAAGGCCTGGGCGAACAGCTTCTCCTTGGTCTCGAAATGGTAGAAGAGCAGCGCCTGGCTGACACCGGCCGCCTGGGCGATGTCAGCGGTCCGCGTGTGACCGAACCCCTGTGCCGCGATGACATCGCAGGCGGTCCGGAGCAGATCTTCACGACGTAATCGCCCAAATCCCCTTGCCACAAGGGAACCTTAGCGGGTCGCGGTGCGCCGTCAGGGGCAGGGGCGGGGGTCGGCGACCGCGCTCGAGGCCCTGCGCCCGGAGGGGGATCGCCGTCCGGGACGGGGTGGCGGGGAGACGCGGCGGACAGGGGACGCGATCAGGTGCTGAGCGAGGGAGGAGACAGGGAGGGGGCAGGGGGAGGGGGCAGGGAGGAGACGCGGTCAGGGGTCGGGCGAGGGAGGGTGGGGGACGCCGCCCGGACCGGGGTGCAGGGGGATGCGGAGCACGAACCGGGCGCCCCGCGTGCTGTCCTCCAGTCTCAGGAGGCCGCCGTGCGTGCGGGCGATCTCCCTGGCGATGGGAAGTCCCAATCCCGTGCCTCCCGCGTCCCGGTTGCGGGAGGCGTCCAGCCGGGTGAACCGCTGGAAGACCAGTTCCCGCTGCGCGGGCGCGATCCCTGCGCCGTCGTCGGACACCTCCATGACGGCCGTTCCGCCGTCCAGGTTCACGCGTACCGAGACCTGGGAGACGGCGTGCCGCTCCGCGTTGTCCATCAGGTTCGTCAGCAGCCTGGCCAGCCGGATCCGGTTACCGATGATCGCCACCCCGGGCTTCAGATCCCTGTCGATCGGGACGCTGCGCTCGCGTCTGTCCAGCTCGTCGCCGACCAGCGCGCCCAGGTCGATCCGCTCGTGGCGGGCCGGGACCCCGGAGTCGAGTTCGGCCAGCACCAGCAGGTCCGAGACGATCGCCTGGAGCCGGTCCAGACTGCCGAGCATCGCGCGGGTCTTCGCCTTCCAGTCGACGTCGTCGGGGTAGTGCAACGCCTCCTCCACCTGAACGCGCATCGCGGCGAGCGGGCTGCGCAGGTCGTGGGAGGCGTCGGAGGTGAACCTGCGCTGCTGTTCGGCCGCCGCCTCCAGCCTGTCCAGCGTCTGGTTGATCGTCTCGGCCAGCTCTCTGATCTCGTCCCGCGCGACCGGGACCGGTACCCGGCGGCCGATGTCGGTCGCGGTGATCTCCTCCAGCTCGCGCCCGATCGCCTTCACCGGTACGAGCGCGCTGGTCACCGTCCGGTAGGTGCCGGCCGCCGTCACCGCCATGATCGCCAGGGAGGCGCCGATGACGAGGGCGAACAGCTCGGGATGGACATGCCAGGGAACCGGGCCGGCCGCGGCGTAGAGAATCCAGTCCCCTTCATCCTGGTAGATCCGGAAGGCCACGACGTCCATGCACCTCCCGGGGTATCGGGGGATGTCGCATACCTCCCTGTCCTGCCTGACGCCCGTCGCGGGAGGGGCGAAGTTCGCCATCCGGGGGGCGCCGACCAAATTGGGGGTCGACGCGATGATCTCACCCTTCGCGTTCAGCAGTTGCATGCCGTCGGTTTTTCCCGGCGGTACCACCGGAGGCAATCGTCCACGTTTGGCCAGATGGACGCTCTGCAGCGCGGCGCCCGCCGCCTCCTCGGTCTTGAAACTGCCCGCCAGATCGTGAACGGAGAACGTCGCGATCGCGATGAGGGCGATTCCCGACACGACGGTCATGGAGACGGCGATCAGCGTCAGCCGGAGCCGTACGGACCACCTTCTCCCCGTGAACACGTCGCTCTCCAGCCATTCGACAAGGACATTAGGCAGATTGATTACCGTTTAAAGATGATTAATCGCCAAGGAGTAGCAAACATCCTTATACCTATGTAAATAGGTACTGGTTCGAATGAATATGGACTTTCGCCAGTGCCAGTGCCAGTGCCACCCGCCGTCCCCGGCTCGTCTCCGCCGCCGTCCGGCCCTAGAGGGTGATCCATTCGGTGGAGGTGGTGACCTCCTCGAGGACGGCGGGGATGGGGTCGACGCCGATGCCGGGGGCTGCGGGGACGTCGAGGTGGCCGTCGTGGAGTTCGAAGGGCGGGGTGAGGTCGGTGGTGTAGTAGCGGCGGGAGGCGGAGGTGTCGCCGGGCAGGGTGAAGCCGGGCAGGGCGGCGAGGGCGAGGTTGGCGGCGCGGCCGATGCCGGTCTCGAGCATGCCGCCGCACCAGACGGCCAGGCCGTGGGCGCGGGCGAGGTCGTGGATGCGCCGTGCTTCGAGGTAGCCGCCGACGCGGCCGGGCTTGATGTTGATGATGGAGCAGGCGCCCAGGGTGATGGCGGCGGCGGCGTGGGTGGCCGATTCGATGGATTCGTCCAGGCAGATGGGGGTGGTGATCTTCTTGGCGAGGTGGGCGTGTTGCAGGAGGTCGTCGTGGGCGAGGGGTTGTTCGATGAGCAGCAGATCCAGAGGGTCGAGTTTGGCCAGGTGGGGGGCGTCGGTGAGGGTGTAGGCGGCGTTGGCGTCGACTTGCAGGGCCAGGTCGGGGCCGAAGTGTTCGCGGACGGCGCGGGTGGGGGCGAGGTCCCAGCCGGGGGCGATTTTGAGCTTGACGCGCCGGTAGCCCTCGTGCAGGTACGCGGTGACGGCCTCGATGAGGTGGCCGATGGTGGGCATGATGCCGATCGAGACGCCGGCGGGGACCCGGTCGGTGGCGGCGCCGAGGTAGCCGGCCAGGGATTGGCCGCCGGCGCGCAGCTGGGCGTCCAGTACGGCGGTTTCCAGGGCGGCTTTGGCCATGCGGTGGCCTTTGAAAGGGTGCAGGGCGCGGTTCACGCCGTGGGCGTCGGTGTGGGTGGGCAGAGCGGGGATGAGGAAGCGGCGCAGCACGTCGGCGGCGGCGTCGACGTATTCGGGGGAGTAGAGGGGGTCGGACATGGCCACGCACTCGCCCCAGCCCTCGGCCTCAGGGGTGACGACGCGCACCAGGAGCACGTCGCGTTCGGTTTCGGTGCCGAAGGAGGTACGAAACGGGGCGACCAGCGGCATCGCCACCCGCCGCAGCTCGATACCGGTGATCCTCACGCGTCTCTCTTTCCTTCGCCGTGCGATATCCCGCCACGGCGGGACTGCGATGTCCCGCCACGGTGGGACCCGTCACGCCGGTCGCGGTGGTCGTAGGAGATGTCGTAGGTGATGTCGTAGGGGATTTCGCCTCCGGGGTGCGCCGCCAGGTGCCCGGGCCACCTGCCGTTCGCCGTTCCGTTCCCTCCGGGACATGCTGCTCGGCGCCCGAGCCATCCGTACCGGCCGAGGTCGTCATCCGGTCCCCCTCCGGTGGTGCCCCCCGCCGGGCTCGTTCAAGCGGGCCTGCCCAGCTGGGCGCGGAACAGCCGGTGCACGTTCCCTCCGATGATCTTCACGATCTCCTCGTCGGCGAAGCCGTGCTTGAGCAGGGCGTCGGTGACCAGGGGCAGCCCGCTCGGACCCGACAATCCCGGCAGGGCCGCGAGGGGATCGACGTCGTAGTCCATCTCGCAGCACGGGGGAGTCACATCGTGCATGACCTCGCGGACGAAGTCGGGGCCGAGTCCCACGTGGTCGATGCCGCCGACGCTCGCGATGTGCGCGATGTGGTCAACCAGCCGGTCCACGGTGTACTCGGCCGGATCCTCCGAGAGGAAGGCCGCCAGGAAGTTGACGCACACCACGCCCCCGGTCGCGGTGACCGCGCGGATCTGGTCGTCGGTGAGGTTGCGGTGGTGGTCGCGCAGCGCGCGGGCCGAGGAGTGGGTGGCCATCACCGGCCGGGTCGCCAGCTCCAGCACGTGCTCCACCCCGGAGGCGCCCAGGTGGGAGACATCGAAGATCATGCCGAGCCGTTCCATCTCCCGTACCGTCTCCACCCCCGCCGCGGTGAGCCTGCTGCCGGTGGCGTCCTCGCCGCTGCCGTCGGCCAGTGCCGTACGGCCCCAGTGCGCGATCGAGGCGACCCGGACGCCGAGCCGGTGCAGTGTCGGCACCAGCTCGACGGCGTCGTCCAGGCCCGGCATGCTCTCCAGCGCCAGGACCAGGGCGATCCTGCCCTCGGCGAGCGCCTCGTCGATCTGCGTCCCGTCCAGGCAGAGGCGTACGGCGTCGGCGTTGCCCTCGGCCAGCACGTGCGCGCACTCGATCATGCGAAGGGTCTGCCGGAGCGCGCCCTCGGGACGGTACTGGCCGTCGATGAAGACCGGCAGAACCTGGAGGTTCACCCCTCCCTCGCGCAGCTGGGGCAGCCAGCGGTCGCGGAAGAAGGACGCCCACCGGTGCGGGGGCCTGGCGGTGACGGCCATCAGCAGGTCGTTGTGGGTATCGGCGACGACGGAGTCGCTGTGGAGGACGGCGGACACGGGCGGGCCCTTCTGCGCGGACGGCTCTCGTTCGCCACGACGGTACCGGCACCCCGGCCCGTCGCGTGCTTCCGCGCCGCCTCGGCTCCCCCGGCTTCCGTACGAGGGTCCCTCGGCTTCCGTGCGAGGGCCCCTTCTACGAGGACGTGGACCCGCGCGCGGCTTTCCGGCGGAGGCGGGTCGTCTTTCGAGCGGAGGCGGGTCGGCTTTCCGGCGGGGGCGGGGTCAGCGCGCGAAGCGGAAGGACTCCGGACGCGGGGCCCTGGTGATGCGGCGGTAGGTGGTCGCGGTGCCCGGCCAGTTGTTGGTCACCCGGCCGGACGCGTTCTTGTACCAGCTCGTGCAGCCCGCCTGCCAGACCATGCCCTCCATGACCCGGTCGAGGCTCCGCCGCCAGGTGGCCATCGCCTCAGGCCGGACCTCCATCGGCCCACGCGAGGCCAGGTGCGGCAGGCAGCCCATGACGTACCGGACCTGGCATTCGATCATGAAGACGATCGAGTTGTGGCCGAGGTTGGTGTTGGGGCCGTACAGCAGGAACAGGTTGGGGAAGTACGGCACGGCGATGCCCAGGTACGCCTCCGCGCCGTCCTTCCACTCCTTGGCCAGCTGCCGCCCCCCGCGCCCGGTGACCTGGACGGGGGCCAGGAAGCCGGAGGTCTCGAAGCCGGTCGCGTAGACGATGACGTCGGCCTCGCGGAGTCCGGCGGTGGTCTCCACGCCGCCGGGGACGATCCGGGTGATCCCGTCGGTGACGACGTCCACGTCGGGGCGGGTCAGCGCGGGATAGAAACCGCTGTCGATGACGACCCGCTTGCAGCCGACCGGGTAGCGGGGGGTCAGCTTGGCCCGCAGCAGCGGGTCGGGGACCTGCTCGCGCAGGTGCCCCAGGGCCCGCTTGCGCAGCAGGCCCGTGCTCCAGCCTCCGGCCAGGGCCGGGTAGAGGGTGTTCTCCGTGTACCGGTAGAGCCACTCGCGGTAGGCGCGTTGCAGGAACGGCGCGAGACGGAAGGCCGTCCGCGCACGGGGGCCGAAGACGGCGTCCGGCTTGGGAATCACCCAGTTGGGGGTCCGCTGGAAGACGTCCAGGTGCCCGGCCACCTCGGCCACCCTCGGGATGAGCTGTGCCGCCGACGACCCGTTCCCGATCACGGCCACCCGCCTGCCCGCCAGGTCGACGGAGTGGTCCCAGCGCGCGGAGTGGAAGGCCGCTCCGCTGAATGACGACATTCCCGGAATGTCAGGTAATTGGGGCCGGTTCAGCTGTCCCACGGCCGACACCACCACGTCGAACACCTCCTCCCCGGCCGTCGTACGGACCCGCCATTTGCCCAGCGACTCGTCGAAGGTGGCGGCGGTGACCGCGGTGTTCAGCCGGATTCTGGGGCGCAGGCCGTACTTGTCGGCGCATCCCTCCAGGTAGCGCAGGATCTCCGGCTGCTCGGGATAGCGGCGCGTCCAGCTGGAGTATCTCTCGAAGGAGAAGGAGTAGAGATGCGAGGGGATGTCACAGCCCGCCCCCGGATAGATGTTGTCGCGCCAGGTTCCCCCGACGTCGGCCCCCTTCTCGAAGATCGTGTACGAGCGGATGCCGGCCTTCTCCAACCGGATGGCCATGCACAGCCCGCCGAATCCGGCACCGATGATCGCGACATCAGGCCTCATGCGCACGCCCTCCGGGTGTCGGTGTCCACTTACGCTAGGCGATCTGTCCGCGCAGGGAAAGCCGCAGGGGAAGCCACCGTGGAAGCCGCCGGACGCCGGTGCGGAAACCGGTGCGGAGGTGGCTGCGAACGTCGGTGCGCAAGTCACCGTGGAGGTCGCTGTGGGGGCGTCGCGAACGCCGGTGCGGAAGCCGGTGCGGAGGTCGCTGTGAACGCCGGTGCGGAAGCCACCGTGACGAGCCCTCCGGGAGAGGCCGATAGTCTGCGCACGTGCCTACGCTTGCCGACATCGTCACAGAGCTGGAGTCCCGTTACGACCCGAGATGGGCGGAGTCGTGGGACGCGGTCGGGCTCGTCTGCGGAGATCCCTCCGCCGAGGTGCGCAGGATCCTGTTCGCGGTCGACCCGGTGGCCGTCGTCGCCGAGGAGGCCCTCGACTGGGGTGCCGACCTCGTCGTCACCCACCACCCGCTCTACCTGCGCGGCACCACGAGCGTCGCGGCCACCACCTTCAAGGGCCGGCTGGTCCACACGCTGATCAAGAACGACATCGGGCTCTTCACCGCCCACACCAACGCAGACGTCGCCGACCCCGGCGTCTCCGACGCGCTCGCCCGCGCCGTCGGCCTGACCGGCCCGCTCGTCCCCCTCAGTCCCGCCGCCGACGACCCCCGGCGCGGCCTGGGCCGCGTCGGCTCGTTGCCGGCCCCCGTCTCCCTCGCCGAGTTCGCCCGGCTGGCCGCGCGCGGGCTCCCCGCCACGGCGGGCGGCCTGCGGGTCGCCGGAGATCTCGACCGCCCCGTCCAGCGGATCGCGGTCAGCGGGGGATCGGGAGACTCCCTCCTCGGGACGGCCCGCGCCGCCGGGGTGGACGTCTTCCTCACCGCCGATCTGCGCCACCACCCGGCCAGCGAGTTCATGGAGGCCTCCGGTGGCCCCGCGCTGATCGACGCGGCCCACTGGGCCACCGAATGGCCCTGGCTCGCCGACGCGGCACACCATCTCGCGTCCGCGTCGGCCGCCAGGGGGATTACTGTTGAGACGCGCGTATCCGAGACGGTCACGGACGCCTGGAACACAACAGCAAAGTGCGAGGATTTCACGTGAAAGCAGCCCCTGCGGCCCAGAAGCGTCTGCTTGACCTGGCCGAACTCGACTCCGCCATCGACCGGCTGGCCCATCGCCGCCGTACCCTGCCCGAGCTGGCGCAGATCGACGAGCTCTCCGGGCGCATCGCCCGCATCGCCACCCAGGTGATCGCCGCCGAGACCGAGTCCGGCGACCTCGCCCGCGAGCAGAGCAAGGCCGAGGCCGACGTCGACTCGGTCCGCACCCGTGCCGAGCGCGACCAGAAGCGCCTCGACTCCGGCCAGGTGTCCTCCCCCAAGGACCTGGCCAGCCTCCAGTCCGAGATCGTCTCCCTGAAGCGCAGGCAGGGCGATCTGGAAGAGGTCGTGCTGGAGATCATGGAGCGCCGCGAGGCGGCCGACGGGCAGGTCGCCAGGCTCGTCGCCGAGCGCGACGAGCTCGCGGGCACCCGCGGCACCGCCGAGGACCGCAGGGACGCGGCCTTCGCCGAGATCGACAAGGAGAGGGACGAGCTCCAGGGCAAGCGCGCCGGGGTCGCCGAGGACATCCCCGCCGACCTGCTCACCCTCTACGGGAAGCTCAAGGAGCAGTTCGGGGTGGGTGCCGCGATGCTCCAGGGGGCCCGCTGCCTCGGTTGCCGCACGAGCCTGTCCATCGCCGAGATCAACCGCATCAAGGCCGCCTCCCACGACGAGGTCATCCGCTGCGAGGAGTGCCGCCGGATCCTCGTCCGTACCGCCGAGTCCGGTCTGTGAGCTCCGTGACCTCGTACGTCATCGAGGCCGACGGCGGCTCGCGGGGCAACCCGGGCCCGGCGGGTTACGGCGCCGTCGTCAAGGACGCCGCCGACGGCCAGGTGCTGGTAGAGACCGCCGCGTCGATCGGCACCCAGACCAACAACGTCGCCGAGTACCGCGGGCTCATCGCGGGCCTGACCTCCCTCCTCTCTCTCGCCGGCGACGGCGCGAAGGTCGAGGTCAGGATGGACTCCAAACTGGTCGTCGAGCAGATGGCCGGCCGCTGGAAGATCAAGAACGAGGGCCTGCGCCCGCTCGCCCTGGAGGCCGCGGCCCTCGCCAGGCGCCTCAAGGTGACCTGGCGCTGGATCCCCCGCGAGAAGAACAAGGACGCCGACCGCCTGGCCAACGAGGCCATGGACGCCGCGGCCAAGGGCCGCGCCTGGACTCTCTCGGGTTCCTCCGCCGCCGCCGCGGAAGCGCCCGGCGGCAGGGTTTCCGGAGGCGGCGTCTCCGGTGGCCGAACCTCGGAAAGCGGCGTCTCCGATGGCCGGGCCCCTGACAGGGGTGCTCTCGAGAGCGGCGCCTCAGGAAGAAGTGCTTCCAAAAGCGGTTCCCCCGCCGGCCGTACCGCTCCCGCCCGTCCCGCCGAGGACCTGCTGCTCTTCGACACCGGAGACCTCGGCAACGCTGCTCCCGACGCCGGAGACCTCGGCGCCGGTGCTCCCGGCGCCGGTGACCTCGGGGTCGGGGACGGTGGCGGGACCACCACGCGCGAGCGAGCGGGCCTGGCCACCCCCACGGGTACGGGCACCGGCTGGCGTTCGCCCACCTCCGTCGCGACCTCGCTGTACCTGCTCCGGCACGGTGAGACGCCCCTCTCCGTCGAGCGCAGGTTCTCCGGGCTCGGCGACCCCGAGCTCACGCCCAACGGCGTCGCCCAGGCCGAGGCCGCCGCGGTGAAACTCGCCGGGAAGCCGTACGACATCCAGGTGATCGTCAGCTCGCCGCTCAGGCGCGCCCGCGCCACCGCGGAGATCATCGCGGCCAGGGCCGGGCTTGAGGTCCTCATCGAGGAGGGCCTGCGGGAGACCGACTTCGGAGATTGGGAAGGCCACACGTTCACGGAGATCCAGCGCCGCTGGCCCGACGAACTCGCCGCGTGGCTGGCGGACCCGTCCGCCGCGCCGCCGGGTGGGGAGAGTTTCGGGGAGGCGGCGCGGCGGGTCCAGGCGACCGGGGACATGCTGATCGAGCGTTACGAGGGCAAGGCGGTCCTCGCCGTCTCCCACGTCACGCCGATCAAGATGCTGCTGCGGTTCGCGTTGCTCGCTCCCCTCGATGCGCTGTACCGCATGCATCTCGACCTGTCAGCCCTGTCCCTGATCGAGTATTACGCCGACGGCCCGGCGGTGGTGAAGGCGTTCAACGACACCTCGCACCTGCGCTGAACCTGCGGTCTCACGTCCACGACAGACCTCGGCCATGGACGCGGCGGAGCACCACCCGTTCTCCACAGCCTCCATGGCCGTGTCCTTCACTGCGTCCTTCGCCGTGGCCGGAGCCCTCGCGGCGCGCGGAAGCGGTCGTCCCGCCGGTCGTCGGTGTTCTCATCGGTCCCTCCGGTGCTCGTCCGGTCCGTCTCGCTTGATCCATATTCCAGCGCGGACGACTTGCCGCTCGGTTGGAGTCCACTTGAGAGCCGTTAGGCTTGGAATACGGCGGACGAGCCGGCCGGGCGGCCGCGTCGGGTCTCTTCTGAGACCCGCCGAGGAAGGTCCGGGCTCCACAGGGCAGGGTGGTCGGTAACGCCGACCCGGGGTGACCCGCGGGAAAGTGCCACAGAGAACAGACCGCCTCGTCCCAGGACGAGGTAAGGGTGAAACGGTGGTGTAAGAGACCACCAGCGCCCACGGTGACGTGGGCGGCTCGGTAAACCCCACCCGGAGCAAGGTCAAGAAGGGGCGCTCTCCGGAGCGTCCCGCGCGCGACGCTTGAGGGCTGCCCGCCCGATGCCGTGCGGGTAGACCGCTTGAGGCCGACGGCAACGTCGGCCCTAGATGGATGGTCGCCCCTTCACGCAAGTGAAGGACAAAACCCGGCCTACAGGCCGACTCGTCCGCCCTTTCCTGCTCTGACCTGCGGTGGAGCCTTCGATGGGCAAGATCAAAGCGGCCGGAGGGCACATTGGGGGCACATTCAGGTGAGCCCGCCCGCCGCGGCGAAGGCGTGGTCCAGGGCCGTGCGAGCCCGTTCGGACGCCTCGGGTACCAGATGCCCGTAGAGATCCACGGTGGTGGTGATGGACTCGTGCCCGAGCCACCGGGACACCTCGGAGATGGGTACGCCCTCGGCGAGCGCCGTACTGGCGAAGGTGTGCCGAAGATCGTGGAACGTCATGTCCGCCGGCACTCCCGCTGAGAAGATCGCAGGCTTCAGGACGTCGGCGTTGAAGTAGTCGCGGCGGATCAGGTTCCCGCGCGTCGTCCGGAAGAGCACGTCCTCAGGCTTGTGCCTGTCGATGAACTCGGCCAGCGCACGGGCGAGAACGGCCGGGATGGGAACGTCGCGGACAGAGGCTCTTGTCTTCGGCGGAGCCAGCGTCGGACGCCGATCGATCACCACGACCTGCTGGTCCACCGTCAGCATGTCCTCGGCGAAGTCGATCCGGTCGACGGCCAGACCGAGCGCTTCTCCTTGCCGGAGACCAGCCGCGGCGCCCAGGAGGATCAGCGGCGCGTAGTCGGGCCGCATGGCCCGGTAGAGCGCGAGCACCTCGGTGGGGGAGAGGAGCCGGATCGTGGTCTTGTCCGGCTCCGGCAGGCGGATGTCGACGCAGGGGGAGCGGCGGATCATGCCATCTCGTACGGCTCCGCGCATGATGCTGGAGAAGATTACATAGATGGTCTCGACCGTGCGCGGGGCCAGGCCTTTCACGTGCAGGTCCTTCACCCACTTCTGCACCGAAGTAGGTCGTATGGAGATCAGGGGGACCAGGCCGAACACCGGGTTGATGTGGTTCTTCAGGTGCCCTTCGTAGGTCATCGAGGTCCCGGGCTTGTGCAGCCGAGAGGCCAGCCACGTCCCCGCGTACACCTGGAACCTGGTCTGGCCGAGCTTGGGATCGATCCACTCACCACGCGGTTCGTCGGCACGACGCGTCACGTCGAAGCGGTCGGCGTCGGCCTTCTTCTCGAAGTTGCGCTTGCGCTGCTCGCCCTTCTCGTCCCGGTAGCGGACCTGCCAGCGCACCCCTTGTCCATGCTTGGCGGTCGGTACGCGCTTGTGCTCGGAGCACTTCGTCTCTCTGGGATCGGGATGGGTCTTGTGCCACCGGTCGTAGACGGTCATGTCTGCTCCCGGACCCAGGCGCGTACGTCTTCGGGGAGGTAGCGCAGGTGCTTACCGATCCGGCGACCGGGCGGTCCGACCCTTCTGCAGCGCCACTGGTAGAGGGTTCCGGCTGGCACTTGGAGATAGGCGGCGACCTCATCTACCGTCCAGAGGTGATCGAGCGTCTTCATGGATGCCGTTCGGGATCGGCCAGAGGCACACCGGTCAACGCGGCGGCGAGGAGGGCGTCACCGAGCGACAGCCCCTTGCCCGCGTACTCCCAGTTGGTGATGACGATGACGGTGTCCTCGTCGATGAGGGGCAGGCGTCCGGTGGTGATCTCTTCGGTGCGGGCGAAGTCTCGGCGTTCGTCGCGGATGGAGCCGATGGTGATGGAGTAGTGGCGCGAGCGGGTGGAGAAGTGGCCGCGGAAGCCCAGCATGTGGGACCAGTGGGCAAGGCGGAGGTCGGTCAACTCGTCCAGGGCGCCCAGGCGCTGGCATTCGGCGATGAGGCGGCGAGGGTGGTCGCGGATCGGCAGGGCGGTCAGGTCGTCGAGGGGGTTGATGCGCCGGTCCAGGGTGCCGACGCATTCGGCGGCTTTGGTGGCGTACTTGGCGATGGTGCGACACGAGGTCGCACGTGATGAGTGGGTTATGCCGAAGGAGGTTCGAGTGATGGTGAAGGTGTAGCTCCGGGCTGGTGCTCATGGCCCGTCCCCGCCCTGGCGTGCGTCGCTGCTGGTAACGGCGAGGTGCGGAGCTCAGGGGAGAAGCCTGGAGGGTCCCATTCCATCTGGGGCCTGAGGGCGAGGGGAAGGCCGGGCGGGTGAACGTGAGTGAACCCTTGATGATGCCTCGTGAAGTACGCCCCCGCGAGATGGGATGAAGAGCGGGGTAGGGACTGCCGTTGGGAAGCGGCGGGTGCCGGTCGGTGACGTTGCGTCGGCCGGGTGAGCATCACCGTCCCCGGGGTGAAGAGGGCACCCCATCCGGTCGTAGCTCATGCGTGTGGAACGTGGAAACCCTGTCATGGTCCCGGCTCTTTCGGGTCGGGTGGGACCGCTAGATCCATGGCGGGACAGGATGCCTGAGAAGCGAATGCCGGTGGCCGAAAGGCAGCAGGAAACCGCAGGGCACGCGATGGTCGGCTCCTCCGCCGGTCGCCTGAGCGGATAACTGGCCGGATACCGGGCTTGGTGCCCGGGCCCGAAAGGGCGCTGACGCAGGCAGGTGAGTCGTTGAAGTCATCGGCAGGCAGGCAAGCGAACCGGAAGGCGAGTTGGACGCCATGGCGAATAACCTTGCGGGCATCACGGTGTCGGGGGTCGCTGTGGTGAACGAGCCCACGGGCGAGTCTGGGACCTGGCAGGTGCACCGACCTCAACACGGGGTCGGTATGCGCCGGGCTCGGCAGAACGTAGCGCGTCTACGCGGCAGGATCTTCAAGGCCGAACAGGCGGGGGACCGTAGGAAGGTCCGCAATTTGCAGAAGTTGATGCTCCGTAGCCGTAGCAACACGCTGGTCAGCGTGGAGCGGGTGACGCAGATCAACGCTGGGCGAGTGACGGCCGGGGTCGATGGCGAGGTCGCGCTGAGCGACACCGCCAGGGCCGAGTTGATTCGCCGGGTGGATCAGGTGGGGTCCTGGCGGGCCCGACCGGCCCGGCGGGTGTATATCCCCAAGCCGGGGAGCCGGGCGAAACCGCGTCCGCTGTCGATTCCGGTGATCTTCGATCGGGTGTTGCAGGCCCGGGTGAAGAACGCGTTGGAGCCGCAGTGGGAGGCCCGGTTCGGGGCCCGTAGTTACGGGTTTCGGCCAGGCCGCGGCTGTCACGTCGCGATCGAGGCCATCTTCAACGCGCTGAGCGGCAAGAACGCCAAGCGGTTGTGGGTCTTGGACGCGGATCTGAGCGCGGCGTTCGACCGCATCGATCACCAGCAACTCATGACGGTTCTGGGCTCCTTCCCCGCGCGGGACATGGTCCGAGGCTGGCTGAGGGCCGGGGTGATCGAGGCTGGTACCGGGTTCGCCCCCACCCAAGAGGGCAGCCCGCAAGGCGGGGTGATCAGCCCCGTGTTGATGAACGTCGCTCTGCACGGACTGGAGGAGGCCGCCGGAGTCCGCTACTACGCTCACGGTTCAGAGGCGGGCTGGACCGTGGACGGGACCCCGGTGTTATGCCGATACGCCGACGACTTCGTCGTGGCCTGCCACAGCCAGGAGCAGGCCATCAAGGTCAAGGCGCGGCTTTCCCAGTGGCTGGGCGCCCGGGGACTGGCCCTGAACGAGGACAAGACGAGAATCGTCCACGCCTCGCAGGGGTTCGATTTCCTCGGGTTCACCATCCGCCGCTACCCCAACGGGAAGCTGATCATCAAACCCAGTGCGGGCGCCGTCCGACGGATTCGCCGCCGACTACGCCAGGAGTTTCACGCGATGCGCGGAGCTTCGGCATCGGCGCTGATCTGGAAGCTCAATCCGATCATCTCCGGATGGGCCTCCTACTATCGGACGGCGGTCTCCAGCGCCGCGTTCAGCGCGTTGGACGACTATGTGTGGAAGCTGACCTACAAGTGGGCCATCCGCCGTCACCGTACCAAATCGAGGAAGTGGGTCGCCGCCCGCTACTTCGGCCGGTTCCACCCCGCCCGAGGCGACATGTGGGTGTTCGGTGACCGCGACAGCGGCGCCTACCTGCAGAAATTCGCCTGGACCAAGATAGTCCGGCACCAGTTGGTCACCGCTAAGGCATCCCCTGACGATCCCGCGCTGACCGACTACTGGGCCAGACGGCGACGCAGACACCAGCCCCCGCTCAGCGACCACATCGTGCGCCTGCTGCGCAAACAAGACGCGCGTTGTCCGCTTTGCGGGGACCGTCTCCTGCACGCCGATCACGAACCAGCGCACCCACACGAGTGGGAGCAATGGCATCGAACCGTCCGCAAGGCGATCACCAAGCACGCCCTGGAGATCAGCGGCACCGGACGGGCCGGCACGCCGGACAGGGACCGGGTCCGCCTCATACACACCCACTGTCGGCGCCGGCTCCCAGCCGGCGCAGGCAGTCAACCAGCACTTCTGCCGATCTGGCCGCCCTCGCGGCTTGCTTGAGCCGGGTGCGGGGACGACCCGCACGCCCGGTTCTGAGGGGGCCGGGGCGCAGCAATGCGCTCCGGCTACCCGACCGCCCACGCGCTTGCGATCACCGGGCGACGCCCCGCAAGACGAGAAAGCTTTTTATCGATGTTGTCGTGGTAGCGGTCGTAACGATCGCCCACTTCAGTACTGACTGTAACCGGTTGGGCGATCGGCTGCCGCAGCCCTCCTCCGTCGGGCCTTGCCATCGGATGGCGCAGGCGCCCAGCGCGATGCCGAGGGTATCGACCAGCAGATGGCGTTTCGCCCCGAGGGCCTTCTTGTCGCCGTCGTGACCGTGCAGGTCGCCATGTTTGGTACCGCGCACGCTCTGACTGTCGATGACTCCAGCACGTGGTATGGAATCGCGCCCACGACCGAGCTGCTCCTGTTCGTGCAGCCCGGCCAGGGCCTCCTTCTACATGCTGGCGATCCGCCATTGGCGCCAGTAGTGATATGGGCTCCACAAATTCGTGCTCACGGAAACCTATCTTCTCGTCACCGAAAAGGATCTTTACATAAATCTATAACACGTGTGATGATCATTCAGTTTTGATACATCTGTTCGAAAGGCCCGAGTGAAACCATCACGAACAGCGTCCGGCTTATCCAGCCGGACGCGCCGTCGCGCTGCCCTGATCACAGCTCTGACGCTGCCGCTCTCGCTGATGAGCGCGCCCGCGATCGCCCAGAGCCTTACATCACCCCCCAACCCCGCGCACGTACCCACACCCACCCCGGCGACGTCGCCGCCAAGCACCCCCACGACTCCGACTACCCCCATCAGCAAAGCGCTGGCGCAGTCCAAGAAGGACAACCGGCGCGTCGAGATCGAGTCGCTGCGCTCGGAGAGCGCCACGTACTACGCCAACCCCGACGGCAAGACCTTACGCGTGGAGCTGTCCACCGAGCCCGTGCGCGTCAAGAAGGCCAACGGTGAGGGCTTCACCCCGATCGACACCACGCTGGTGCAGCAAGACGGTGTCATCAAACCCAAGGCCGTCCAGGGCGACCTGACCTTGTCGGCGGGCGCGGACACCGTCCTGCTGAAGAGTACGACCGCTCAGGACACCACCGAGATCGAAGCCCCTGGCGGCAAACTGCCCAAGCCCACGTTGAGGGGCAACACCGCCACCTACCGGTCCGCTTACGGCAAGGGCCGCGACCTGGTGGTGACCGCGAACGCGACCGGGTTCCAGCAGCAGATCACCATCGCCGAACGGCCCACCGGGCCGGTCTCCTTCCACGTCCCGTTCGACCTGCCCAAGGGCATGGCCTTCGGAAAGAACGCCGCAGGCCGGCCCATCATCGTGGGCAAGGACGGCAAGACGCTGACCGAGGTGCGGCCGACGCTGCTGCGGGACGCCAAGGCCGCCGACGCAGGCGCCCCGCTCGATGCGGGCAAAATCGGCAAGGCCGCCGTCACCCTCGCCGAGGACGGCAAGACCCTGGTCTTCACGCCGGACGCCGCGTTCCTGGCCGATGCGGCGACGACCTACCCGGTGACGATGGCCGCCGTGGCGGATGACTGGTACGAAGGCCACACCGGCGGTGGCATGGACGCCTATATCAACGATTACGACCTCACGGACAGCTGGGACACCTTCGCCGATTCCGAGATCGTGGTCGGCAAGTCCTACGCCAGCAGCATCGCCAAGCGCTGGCGCGGTTACCTCAAGTTCCCCAACATCCCCGCCGAGTTCGCGGGCAGCAGGGTGCAAAACGCCGACCTGCACCTGTGGAACCACCTGTCCAACACCTGCGGTACGTCGGTCGGTTCCGGCATCACCGCGCGGCGGATCACCTCCGCCTGGGATGACATGCTGCTGCGTTGGAACAGCCAGCCGTCTGTCATCGGTACGGGCGCGGACACCGAGTACGGCGCCTACAGCGAAGACTGCAACTACGCCTGGAACCTGACCCACTCACTCAACGGCATTGCCCAGGCATGGATCGACGGTGCCACCAACTACGGCATCCAGCTCACCACGGGCAACGAATCCGAGTTGCGAAACTGGCGGCGCTACGCCTCCGAGGACGCCGGCGGCTGCAGGACATCACCGCTGGAAGACTGCAAGTTCCAACTCCACCCGCCCATCCTCACCGTTGACGTCGAACTACCAATCACCACGCGAACCCTTCTCACTTGGACGGAAAGTGGCCCTCGCCGGACTACCGCTCCGTCTCCTGAAGAGGCGCTATCCCTTGCGCAAGGGTTCTACACCTATGCGCCGCAGTTCGGGGACATCAGTGACGAAGAAGCCCTCCAGTTGGAGATTGAGCCGGGCCAAGCCCACGAGATCGGAACGGAGCTACTCCAGCCACTCGAAGGTGAGGACTGGAGCCAGCCGCATCCGGACGCAGACGAGCAAGCACCGAAAGTGACGGCAGTCACACCCGCACGTGGTGCCACGGGTACTGCCAGCTCAACGCAGGTATCAGCAACCTTTGACGAACCCGTCACCGGGGCAGTTGTCTCCCTGCAGGAATCAACTGGAACTCCCGTGCCTGGTACCGTCTCGGCAGATGAGTCCAACACGACAGTTACGTTCACTCCAGAGCAGAATCTAAAGTCTGGCGTCACGTATAAGGCTACAGTTCGTGACGCGGCAGATGCCTCGACCAATGTTATGGACGAGGTTCCTTGGACCTTCACTATCGAAGGCGCAGCTGCGAGTTGGACGTTCGATGAGGGGACAGGAACGACCGCCGCAGACGCATCAGGCAACGGGCACACGGCGACGCTGAACCAGACGACCTCCTGGACCAGTGGCAAGAGCGGGAACGCTGTCTCCAACGTGCCGTCGCAGGCGCAGGTCGCCGCCTCCCAGGCGGCAGTCAAGCAGGGCAAGGCGGTCGAGGTCGTCGATGAGACGACCGCGACCAGCATCACCTACGCCCAACCGGACGGGAAGACGTTCAAGACCGAGGTCACGGCCGGTCCGGTGCGGACTAGGCAGGGCAGCGGCTGGGTGCCGATCGACAGCACTCTGGCCGAGCAGGGCGGCAAGCTGCGGGCCAAGGCTCTGGCCGAGGGCACGGTCGTGGAGCTGTCCGCTGGCGGCACGGATCCGTTCGTGAAAATGCAGGCTGACGGGAAGTCGTACGCGCTGCGCTGGCCCACGCCGCTGCCCAAGCCGACGGTCAAGGGCAGTGTGGCCACCTACACCGACGCCGCGGGCGTGGGCGCCGACCTGGTGGTGACGGCGTTGCCGACCGGGTTCCGGCATGAGGTGGTGCTGCGCCAGCGGCTGTCCAAGCCGCTGGAGCTGCGGATCGGCGTAGACGACGACGGTCTGACCTTGACCGAGGGCAAGGGCGGTCGGCTGCTGCTGAAAGGCAAGAACAAGAAGCTGGTCGCCGCAGGGACACGGCCAATCGTGTCGGACGGCAGCGGCAAGGGCCGGCTCGCGTCGGCTAAGCGCGGCCAGGCCGGTACGGACGTGGTCACCAAGGACGGCCGTACGGAGCTGGTGGTCACACCGGACCAAGCGTTCCTGACCGACGCCGGCACCACCTACCCGGTGCGCGTGGCCGCGGCGGTCACCCTGCCGCTCGGTGCCGACGTCGAGGTCACCACCTACGACACGGTCGATTCACCCGCGTACCCTGACAACCAGTACATGAACATCGGCACCATGTCGGACGGGTACAAGTCTCGGGCGCACCTGCGGTTCGACACCACGGGCCTGCAGGGCAGCGCGGTGAGCGCCGCCACGCTGTCGATGAACACCATCGACAGCCACAACTGCGGTCCCGCGCTCACCAACGGCATCCAGGTCGCCCGCCTGACCGGCGCCTGGGATCCGGACAACGTGTACTGGGCCAACAAGCCGGCCCACACCACTGAGGACGCCTCCACCAACTTCAAGGGCGTCACCCAGGACTGCGCAGTCTGGCCGGACAGCATGGACTGGAATGTCACCGGTATCGCCCAGGACTGGGCCGCCGGCGCCGCCAACCACGGCCTGGTGCTCAAGTCGCCCGGCGAGGCGAACAACAACAACTACCGGACGTTCACCTCCTCCGAGGACACCGACTTCAACTTGCCGCCGAAGCTGACCATCACCACCAGCGGACCGGCCTCGCAACCGACCATCTCCGCACCGGCTATCACACCGGCGCAGACCGTGAACGGCACCACGGTGACCAGTTCGCTCACCCCGCAGCTCGCCGCCACCGTCACCGACACCGCGGGCGGCACCCTCACCGGCCAGTTCGAGGTCGAACACGACCCCACCGCGACCGGGCAGGGCAGCGGCCAGATCTGGGCCGGAGCCTCACCAGCGGTTACTTCCGGCGGCCAGGCCGCCGTGGGCGTCCCCGCGGGCAAACTGGCCGACGGGTGGAAGGTGCGCTGGCGGGCCCGCGCGGCCAACGCCGCCGCGTCCACCACGTCGGTGTGGTCGGCATGGCAGACGGCCACGGTCGACGTGCCGAATCCGACGGTCGGCGCCTTCCAGGCCACCCCCTCCCAGGTGGTGAACGGCGTCACCGTCACTACGAGCCTGACCCCGGCACTGCGCACCACGGTCACCGACCCGGCCGCGCAGCCGGTGCGTGCCGAATTTGAGGTCGAGCACGACCCGACTGTCACCGGGCAGGGCAGCGGCCAGATCTGGACCGGCGCCGTGGACAATGTCGTCTCCGGCACCCAGGCGTCGGCCACCGTCCCCGGCGGGAAGCTGACCGACGGGTGGAAGGTGCGCTGGCGGGTCCGGGCGGTCAACACCGCCACCACTATCGGCTCGCTGTGGTCGGACTGGCAGAACCTGACTGTGGACGTGCCGGACCCGGTCTCAGAACCGGCCGTCGGCGCGCTCCAGGTCACCCCGTCCGAGCAGGTGAACGGCACCACCGTCACTCCCACGCGCACCCCGGCACTGCTGGCCCAGCTGAGCGACCCAGCCGGCAAGCCATTGCGGGCCGAGGCCGAGATCGAGCACGACCCGACCGCCCCCGCCGGGCAGGGCACCGGCCAGATCTGGGCAGGAAGCGCCGACACCGTGCCGGCCGGCACCCAGGCGAGCATCACCGTCCCGGCGGACACGCTGACCGACGGGTGGAAGGTGCGCTGGCGGGCCCGCGCGGTCTCCGCCACCGCTGCCTCCGCCTGGTCGGACTGGCAGTCGTTGACTGTCGTCCTGCCCAAGCCCACCGCCACCGGTTTGACCGTCACCCCGTCCAAGGTGGTGGACGGCGTGACGGTGACCGCCACGCTCACCCCCGCGCTGCAGGCCACCCTCACCCACCCGACCGGCCAGGCACTACGCGCCGAGGCCGAGATCGAGCACGACCCGGCCGCCCCCGCCGGGCAGGGCACCGGCCAGATCTGGACCGGAGCTATGGACGACGTCGCCTCCGGCACCCAGGCGAGTATCACCGTCCCGGCGGACACGCTGACCGACGGATGGAAGGTCCGCTGGCGGCTGCGCGCGGTCGCCGGAGACGACACCTCGGCCTGGTCGGACTGGCGGCAGGTCACCGTGGACGTCGTCCAACCGGGCGAAGAACCCCTGGCCCAGACCGCCGAACCCGTTATCCGCACCGACCAGAGCTTCTCGGTGGCAGCATGGCTGCAGTGGGATGACAAGGAAGGTGACTACAGCGTCATTGAACAAAGGGGCGCACATCAGGCGCCGTTCCGCCTGGGCAATACGCGCGACCACGGGCTGATCTTTACGTTGACTAACGCTGACACGGCAGACGCGTTACACGAAGGTGTATTGTCCGCCGTCGAGCCTCCCGTCAACGAGTGGTTCCACCTCGCTGGCATATACGATGCTGCTGCTAAAACCGCATCGCTCTATCTCAACGGCCAACTGGTGAAGGCTGCGCCGATCAGCTTCTCGGCCTGGAACAGCCCGACCAGAATGCTCCTGGGTGCCGTGATGCGAGGGGGCGTTGACAACGCCCGCGTATACCAGAAAGCCCTGAGCGCGGAGGAAATATCCGGCCTGCTAACCGCGCAAGCAGCCACTGCCAATGCCACTACGAGCCCGGAGGCTTCAGCCCGAATCGTTACCTCCCAGGCTCTGCCCGCATTCGACTATGAGCGAATGTCGCTGCAGAAGTGCGAGGACGAGCGAGACGCCCGGGCGGGGGACAGCAACGCAAACGCCGATGGTTGGGACAAGGTCGTCACGTACACGACCTGCTGGAGTCGCCACCTCCTTTTCGCTATCTACGAGGAGACAGAAAAGCGCGACCCTAATTGCAACTGCACGGTCAAAGACAAGAAGATCGAGGACTTTTTGAACCTCGACTTCACAGTCGTCATGCACTCTTATCTGGGAAATGCCACCGGAGCAGGAGTCATTGGCGGCGGCAACATGCTTCCCCGCAACGTCAAAGTCTGGACCAGAGTCGACAACTTCTGGTCTGATGGAAACTTCCTTGAGCAGCTTATCGGCGGGGACGGTATCGATGATGATGCGCTCAACAAGACACTCTCTCTACAGCTAAAGGTCGCGGGGGGCACCACAAACTGCTTAGTTGTCGCCTCAAACGCTGATAACAGCGGAGCAACTCGTACTGCGAGCGTGGAGAAATGGATCAACAATGGCGATAACGAATTCACCCTCCGTTCCATGGATGGTAATCCAAGTCGCTGCACCATCGAACCGTGGCTCACGTACGACAACCCGAAAGATCCGGGAAGCAGCGACCGGCAAACGCTTCCAGGATGGGGACACCCAGAATGGGTGGACAAGGATCCTGAGCGTCTCCGCGAGACCGCGCCCAGGGTCCGCTGCGATAGTGTACCCATGGGGGGAGCTATTGAGTTTTACAAGGGCGGCTGTGTCTTCACTGCGGCCAAGCGAGTTCTACTTCTGAACGCCTGGAACTTTGATTACGGTCAGGTGGCTAGACACATTCAAACGGCGTTCACTAAGCCTGCTACCACCGTGCCATTCAAGACCGATGGTCCGAAGCACATCCCAGGCAACTGGAATGCAGAAAAGAACACCCCGGAAAGAGAGCCGCTCACGCGTATCTCTACTAGTACGACCCGCTATACGCAGAATAGGGCAGCCAAGGATCGCGTATGTAAAGAGTTTTTTGCTGATCGCCCCCTAGAGAGCAATGGGGCGCCGAAGGACGAATGGCAAGAGTGCGATGAATACCCATTCGCATCCACAATGGAAGGCGGCGCGTACGACCATCCCCAATACAAAAAAAACAACTTCTCCGTACAGGCCGTTCTAGGGCGCCACAACTCTGTCGCGGGTAGCGATCTTGGTGTATTCTTCGCCAGATACCGCGTCCTAATCAGCAACAAATACTGGGTTGCCGTTCGCTAACCTGTGCGGGGCGCCGCCTGAGCGGCGCCCCGCAACACCATGAGGCATCAGAAGGAGACCGATGAGGCAGTCGGAGAGGCTTTGGCACCTCGCCCACAAGTACCACATGGGCATGTCATTCCATGGTTTATGGGTGGAAGACACAAACCTCGCCGACGTTGCGTTAAGAATCGGCGCAGACCCCGTATCGGGAGTTGGGTGCAAGTGGACAGATGTTGGTGCAGGCCTGAACCCTAGCGACAATACCGGAATTGTGTGGATGGGGCGGCTCAACACCAGCTGGACGCAAATCGTCGTCGTCGGCGCCACACCGTTCGATCCCCTGCTGGCGTTGTCGGTAGGGAACCGCCGTGCTCTGGAGGTCGTCTGGACGGTGAACGGCGTCCACGATGTCCTCTATGCGGTCGACGGAAACTATGTCACCGCGCTCAGCGTGACACGGCCAGGAGTACGGAAGGGAACAGACCCGCACGCGCTCGACCGCTACGCCAGCGACCTTCAGTTCGATGCCGAAGACTCCTCCTGGGAGAGTGATCCCGACCTTCTGCCGGGGTGGCTTGAATACTCCGCCTGGGAGGAGACGCTCAGCAACATATCGGATCAAGACCTGGTCGACGATGCGTACGAAAGCATGCCGTCGAGATTTAGGCACCTTCTGGAGCTCTCCCTCAATGGTTACAGCCCGCCAATAGCCACGTGTATCACCTCCGCGCTGATTGTCGTGGGGCGTGTAACTGGGAGAGAACTGGACGAGGAGTGGATGAATGGGCTCCATACCCGCTTTGTCATCTACTGAACGAAGCTGATCCAGAACTCCTGGCCGCCCGTATAGTGGCTCTTCGATCTTGAGGGGGAAGGGCTCACTGGGAAGCGTTATCTTCAAAGCACTGCTCAAATATTACACGAGCCTCGACGACGATGACGTATTCCGTTTGCGGGTTACGTGGGTCATGCACAGCTACCTCGGCGACACCACCGGGGAGAATATCATCGGCCCGGCCGGTGACCTGAGGGCTCAGGACATCAAGCTCTTCATGCGCATCGAAGAGATAGAGCTCTTGGACAGGCCAGGTGTGATCAAGCTGAGATCAGATCAGTTGCGAGGTGTGAACTTCGGTCTGACCGCAGCAGCCACCGCAAAAAGGGACGGCACGGGCTGCAAGGTCCGGAGCGGGAGTGGTCAAAGCAAGGACATCGCCGGTTGGCGCTCCAAGCCGGATTTGCAAATGATCATACGAGCGAGCTCCGCCACTCCCAAAGATACGTGGGGCTGCACAATCATGCCTTACCTGACCGTTGCCGACGAGGATGGTATCTATCCAGGACTGATCCGAAAATCAGACATTCGCTGGGCACGCGGCAGCGAACCTCATGGGGTGATGCGGAGCGGGGTCGTGCGGGCGGTAGTGGTCAGGCGTCAGGTTCGAGAGTGACGCGGTAGCCGAGGGCTTCGAGCTCGCGGACGTGGTTGCGCTTCTTGTGGTCGGGGTTGGTGCGCCGAACGTAGAAGTCGGCGCCGAGATCGATGAAGTGCGCATCGGGGTCGGATAGCAGGTGCCAGATGATGACCAAGATGGAGCGGCCGACCGCGACGATGGCGCGCTTCTTGCCCTTACGCCGGACGATCCGCCGGTAGCGCTCGCCGAGGAAGGTGTCGGTACGGCCGACGACGACTGCGGCCTCGCCGAGGGTGCGGGCCAGGTAGCGGTTGCCGTGCCCGGTGGCGTTCTTCCCCTTGCGCTTGCCAGCCGACTCTTTCACTCCTGGCGCGAACTTCGCCCAGGAGGTCAGGTGCGCGGCGGTGGGGAAGCGGCTCATGTCCAGGCCGATCTCGGCGATGATCGCGTGCGCGGCGGTCAGGCCGATCCCTGGAATCTCATCCAGGCGCTCGACCGCCGCGGCGAACGGTGCGATCTGCTGGGTGATCTTCTGATCCAGGGTGGCGATGTCGGCGTTGATGCCGTCGACTCGGGCCAGCATGGTGGCCAGCAGGAACGCGTGATGATCGCAGAAGCGGCCGGTGAAGGCTTCCTCCAATGCGGCGATCTTGCCGCGGAGACTGGAGCGCGCCAGCTGCGCCAGCGTCTTGGGACTACGCTCCCCTCGGATGAGAACGGCCATCATGGCGCGGCCGGAGACGCCGAAGATGTCGGAGGCCACCACGCTCAGTTTGATCTGCGCGTCCTCCAGCAGCTTTTCCACCCGCTGTTTCTCGGCGGTGCGGGCTTGGACCAGGTCCACCCGGTAGCGGGTCAGGTCCCGCAGTACCGAATCTCCGGGGGCGGTACGAAGCTGGGGCGCAGCATCTGGCGTTCGGCGACCTTGGCCAGCCAGACTGCATCCAACTTGTCGGTCTTCGGGCGGCCGGGCAGGTGTTTGACGTCGCGGGCGTTGACCAGCCACACCTCGAACCCGGCGGCTTCTAGCAGGTAGAACACCGGTTTCCAGTAGTCGGAGGTGGCCTCCATCACCACTCGGGTGACGCCCAGGCAGCGCAGTCGATCGCTCATCGACAGCAGGGAGCGCGTCATCGTGGTGTAGGTCTGCACCTCCTGCAGCCGTCTGCCGGCTTTCTTGTCATCGGGGACGCGGGCGCAGCACACCAGGGTGGCCTTGCCGACGTCGAGAGCGGCGACCCTTTCGATGATCTCTTCGGTGTCGTGGGTCTGGGCGAGCATCGGGCCTCCTTACCGCTGGGGACAGCGTGGGGTGGTTGCTCGCGGGAGCCGCAAGGGGACGGTAGCGAATCTGATCCGCGTGCTCGAAGTAACAGTGAAAGGCCCACAGGCGCGGCTCCCGGCGTCCGACTAAAGCACGGCCTGAATGACCAAGGAGATACGACGTCAGCGAGCAACCACCCCGATTTTCAGGCCCGAACGGCCTCCTCCACCAGGGGGAGATTGGAGACTAAAGCGGGTGTCTAAAGCGGGTGTCTTTCGAATCGGCTACATGACCCTAAAGGTGATGCCGTGGGATGGTGGATGGGCGTTCGCCACGTCGGTCAGATCCCCCTCGGTGAGGCTGAGAGTGAAGGCACTGCCTGCCTGTAAAGGATCCCAGCCGCGGTCAAGGGCTCTCCGTATGGTCGCCGCCACGAGAGCCGGCCGTACGGTCATCGTTCGCTCCCCGAGCCAGGCGTCCGGTCGGGAGCAGGGGAGCTCCACCAGGAGAACCTGCCCCTGTCCCTCAGCCAGCTCCACCGCATAGGTCGGTGGCCCCCAGTTGTTCCCCTGGGAGTACGTAGGCTTGTGGCGGATTCGCCAGCGATAGGCGGTGCTGTCGACGGTGATCAGCCTGGAGCCCTTCTTGGGGATCGCCACAGAACAGTCTCCTGTCTTGTTTCGGAGCAATCGTCAATACCTGTGGATCAAGATCTTTTAAGCGGCTGCGGATGAGACTCGGTCGTCGGGTCGTTCGACGA